>CAJWWK010000045.1 GCA_913048295.1 uncultured Dehalococcoidia bacterium | reverse complement strand
CCGTGGTTTCTCGATCACCTGGTGAAAAACCGGATCAAATACGACTTCGACGATGTGATGTCGGTCGAGGACGTCGGCATTTTCAAGCCCTCCCCGGCCGTCTACCGCCGTGCTGCGCGCAATCTTGGCCTGGAGCCGGGAGAACTCATCATGGTTTCGGCAAACTCGTTTGACGTGATGGGTGCCCGGACGTGCGGATTTCGCGGGGCATATGTGAATCGCTACGATCTGCCGTACGAGGACACCCAAAAGCAGTACGAACCCGATGTGACGGTGCAGAACTTCACCGAACTGGCCGATGCCCTTCTCTAGGGTCCATTGGGCGGCCCATTGGGCCATTTGTTTTAGGGCCCCATGGGGCGTTCGTTTTCGGACGAGCCTGCTGTTTCTTTGTTTGGCAACTGTAGCCATTGTCCTGGCCGCCTGCTCAAATGACCCGGAGCCGACACCAACAGCAATTGCGACGGCAACCGCGACCCATCGCCCCGCCGACTCCGACACCTGTGCCGGCCACCCCGACGCCCACGGTCGCTCCAACTGCGATCCCGGAAGAGCCCGCGCAGACGCTGGAAGACCTGCTGTCTTCGATTGAGCGCGATATCGAAAATCTGCGTGGGATAGACACCCCGCCGCCCGTTGAGCACATGTTTGTCGACCAGGCCGGAGTGCGCGAACGGCTCGCCGAGGAGTTTGAAGACCCGGAGGTCGTTGAACAGATCGCCCACGAGTCGGTCCTGCTGAAACTGCTCGGGGTAATTCCTCAGGATTCCGACCTGGCCGCGGTTTACGAAAGGATGCTCGGCGGGCAGGTTCTGGGTCTGTACGACCCGGAGAAGGAGCAGTTTTTCGTGCTTCGCGACGATGAGTCGGGAGCCGAGTCGCTCGATGTCGAAGCGCAACTCACCAATGCGCACGAGTACGTGCACCGACTGCAGGACGCAGCGTTCGATCTGGAGGCGATTACCGATCTTGAGTCTAGCGACCATATGTCGATAGCGATTTCGGCGCTGGTCGAAGGCGATGCGACCACGGCGCAAACCCAGTACAGGTTCCAGAACTTCGACTTCCGCGAGTTGTCCGAGCTTCTCGAATCGGCCCTCGCCGCGCAGGAAGAAATTACCCCGGCACCCTATTTCTCCAGCGCGGCCTTGAATTCTCATATGTGGAAGGCGCCACGTTCGTATTCGAATTGATCGAGGAGGGTGGATTCTCAGCCGTCGACAATGCGTTTGAAAATCTACCGCGTAGCTCCGAACAAATCCTTCATCCGGAAAAATATTTCGACTCAGAAAAACCGATAGAGCTGGACGTGCCCGACGATGCAATGGGTGTTGGCTGGTCGGTGCTGGCTGAAAGCGTTCTCGGTGAATTCTTCCTGAAAACCTGGCTTGAGGCGCTCAGAAGCGACAGGGCATGTGCGGCGCTGGCCGGTTGGGGCGGGGACTCCTATGCCGTGTTCGAGGATGAAGCGGGCGAAACCGCGCTGGGCGTTGTCATTGCGTGGGATTCAGATGCCGACGCCCGGGAATTCTTCCTGGTCGCATCGGACGCCCTGGACGCCCATAAGGATTTCACGATAGCGAGCAGTGGTTGACCCGAAGTCCTGGAGTCCTGGCAGGGACCGGGCGGTTACGTTGTGATGAGCCGGTGGAAATCAGTTGACCACGGCGATCTGGTCGCGATCGAGATCACACCGACCGGTGGCGGTTCGCATGGACTGGTGTTCGCGCTGTCTGAAGGATAAATCGTTAGTTCAGCTTTCGAGACTCGTGCGCCGCCATTGCCGAACTGGGCTGCATCTGCGCTAACATAACCGTTGGCGCCGGACTTCCGATACAAATATCAGCGTTCTGCCTTTCACCCGAAACGGTGGTAAGTTGCAGGGCATTGCCGGCAAGCGTTGCGCCCGCAACCCGGCCCGAGAATGGCAAATATGTCTGCACCTATCATCCTGCCACAGTGGGGCATGGGGATGAACGATGGCGAGATCGTGAAGTGGCTCAAGGGCATAGGCGATCCGGTTGCGAAGGGCGATCAGCTGGTCGAGATCGAATCTTCCAAGGTGAACGCCGAAGTCGAGGCCACGGCCGATGGAACGCTTGGTCGAATCGATGTCGAAGAGGGCCGGATAGTCGATGTCGGTACCGTCCTCGGGTACGTGCTCGAAGCCGGAGAATCGGATTCGGACCTCCCCGACGTGGCCATCATCCTCGGCTCAGCTTCAACGCCCGCCCCGGTAGCGACACCGGCTCCAGCCGCAGCCGCTCCTGCCGCCACTGCTCCGAAGGGCGGCAAGCAGATCGTCACACCGCGCGCTCGAAGGCTGGCCAAAGAACTTGGCGTTGATCTTGCCGGGGTGACCGGCACAGGACCCAGTGGGCGAGTGACCGAAGATGACGTTCGGGCGGCGGAATCCGGTGCGAGTGCTCCGGCCGCGGCAGCGCCCGGCGGTAGTGCGTCCCTGCCGGAATCGGTCGTCCCGGTCAAAGAGGCGATCAAGCTCGCCGGATTACGCGGAATTATTGCCCGCCGTATGTCGGAGAGCGCCGCGGTGCCCACGGTGACGCTATCGACCCACACCGATGTAACGGACGCGATTGCGTTCCAGCGTGAACTCGTCGGCGCGTGGCGAAAGCACAAGTTGCGTCCCCAGTACCAGGACCTCGTCATTGCTGCAGTTGCCCGTGCGCTGAAAGAGACCCCGGCCGCCAACGCCCATCTGGTTGGTGACGAGCTCAGGATTCTCGATGAGGTGAACCTGGGTATTGCGATGGCGGTCCCGGAAGGTCTGCTTGTTCCCGTCATAAAGAACGCCGACCAGAAATCACTGCTCGAAATCGCCCAGGAAGTGCGCAACCTGGCCCGCAAGGCGAAAGCGAACAGTCTCTCGATCGACGAGATGACCGGAAGCACTTTCTCGATCACCCACCTCGGTTCGTACGGCATTGAAGACTTCAACCCGCTGCTGAATTTGCCCGAGACGGGGATTCTTGGCGTTGGAAGCGTTGGAGAGGTCCCGACAGTGATCGATGGTGAGGTCGTGGTGCGGTCGGTGGGTCACCTGAACCTGGCGTTCGATCACCGGGCGTGGGACGGCGCTCCGGCGGCAGAATTTGTGCGTTTGATCGCAAAATACCTGGGCGATCCGAGCTGGATGAAGGCCTGAATGTTGCGCGCGTTAATTACTTCGGGCGCACATTCGTGCTTGGTCGCCGCTGAAATCTACCCTCCGCTAGCCCCTCCCGAAGGACTGGGACAGAGCAGTGTGTTGGGCGCGGGTTGGGCTCCGGGTTTGGACGTTAGCTCCGGGCGTGGCGTTATAGCTCCGGGCGTCGTCGGACGACTTGGTCGCGCGTGTCTCGTTAGCTCCGGGCGGACATTCGTCCTTGGTCGCGCGTCGCAATCTACGTCTGAGCCGGACGCAATCGGATTGCTTGGACTCTCATGTCTGCGACACGGCCCTCTAACCCCTTCCCGCAGGAGGGGGAAGCGCGCAGCCCCCAGATGCGAGGCGCACCAGCACGACACCCGGGCTCTACGGGGCAGCCGTACGAACGTGAGAAATACCGCAACATGAGTACCGTTGGGATCATTGCCAATCCGGCCGCTGGAAAAGACATTCGCAGACTCGTGGCGGCCGGAAGGGTCGTTTCCAACCAGGAAAAGGCCAATATTCTCCGCCGGGTCTTCGCCGGGATCGTTTCGGCCGGTGTCGACCGCATCCTGATAATGCCCGACCACTCCGGACTTGCCCGCCCCGCGTCTCGCGACGTCGAAAACAAGATCAAGCTCGACTATGTCGAAATGCCGGTTGCCGACCACCAGGGCGCTTCGACGAACGCCGCCCGGGCGATGGCCGAGCAGGGAGTCGATTGCATCGTGACACTGGGGGGAGATGGTACGAACCGGGTGGTTGCCAAGGGCTGCGGCGAGGTGCCGCTGGTTCCGATTTCGACCGGGACGAACAACGTATTTCCATCAAACATCGAAGGAACTCTGGCCGGCATTGCCGCAGGCGCCCTCGCCTCAGGGGCACTGGAGCGCGGAGAGGTCTGCCGACGTTCAAAACGGATCGATATATTTATTGACGACGAGCTTCGTGATACCGCACTTGTCGATGTGGCAGTCACGAAGCAGATGTTCATCGGAGCAAGGGCGGTCTGGGACACGAGTTCTCTCCAAGCGATGTTTCTGACGCGCGCCGAACCTGCGAGCATCGGTCTTTCCTCGATCGGGTCGAGGCTCGCTCCGGTATCGATAGACGAGGAGTGCGGACTGTACGTCCGGCTGGCAGGGGAGCCCGGGCCAAACGCCACGACGGTTACAGCACCGATAGCGCCGGGTACGGTTTCCGAAGTGAAGATTGCCGACTGGCGGAAGATCGCCCCGGGCGAGAAGATCGAGATAGACCTGCACCCCGGTACCATCGCCCTGGACGGCGAGCGCGAGGTGGAGCTTCTGCCCGGTCAGAACATTTATGCAACCCTCAGCATGGCCGGCCCGTGGGTGGTCGGTGTAGCAAAGGCGATGCAGTTGCTGGCAACCCGCGGCGGGTGATTCCCCTCTCCTTGGTAGGGAGAGGGTTAGGGTGTGGGTGAAAGCCTTGACTGTTTAGACTGAATGCTCTAGTGAACACTTCTACCCACCCTCGCGCCCAGAGGGCACCCGCTTCTCTCTTAGGGAGGGAGAACAGGTAAATCCCTTCGTATACATGACACCCGACCACCTCAACGTCGCTCTGATCGGGGCGACCGGCAAGGTTGCAGCGCCCGCACACCTGAACGGCCTGGCCGCGATTCCCGGCGCGCACCTGTATGCCGTCTGTGACATCGACGCCACGACTATCGACCCGCTGGCAGATCGACTGGACGCAAAGGCGTTCACGTCATTTGAAGAAGTGCTCGCAGATCCTGCAGTCGATGCTGTCGACCTTGTAACGCCGCCGCATTTGCATTCCGGACAGACTATTGCGGCGGCAAGGGCCGGCAAGCATGTCTACTGCGAAAAACCGATGGCGCAGTCGCTAGAGCAGGTAAATGCAATGATCTTGTTCCACGAGCAATTCGGCACGACCCTGATGGTGGGCGAGAGCTACGTTTTCCACCACCCGATCGTTGCTGCGCGGACTGCGATCGAAAATGGCGACATCGGCGAAGTACTGCACATTCGCGAGACCAAGGGGCCGTGGATGATGCGCCGGGAAGAAGCCAGCAGGCTCGACGGGCTCAGCCACGAAGCGAGTGCACCGTGGAGGGTCGACCCGGCGTTGTCAGGTGGCGGGCGTTTTCCGTGGATCATGGACCATGCACCACACTTTTTCGCCACGGCCCGGTATCTTGCTTCAGGCGCTGAAGTCACGGCGATAACCGCCCATTCACAGATAGGTACGACGGCAAGCGAACAGGTTTCCGGGACCGGTGCACCTACCGGGCATGCCATAACTTCGGTCGCATGGAGTTTCGAGGGCGGGATCGACAGCGCCTGGAACCAGGTCGAGTCGAGTCAGGAAGCGGTAAGTGAAGTGGGGTTCGTAACCACTGTGCACGGAACGAAAGGCACCCTGGTGGTCTACGGGGAAGGCGGGGGAGCCGCGCCCGGGATGAGGCAGCCTCCGGCGGTTGTTCTGTATCGGGACGGTCACACTCGGGTGATCGACCGGGAGAACACGACGGACCGGGTCTGGATATCGAATAACAACTACTACGATTCCTCACACCAGGCGGCACTTCAGCACTGGGTCGATTCGATCCTCACTGGCAACCCCGTTCGTTACTCGGGCGAAGACGGTAGATCGGAACTGGCCGCAACGCTCGCAACGATCATGAGTGCCGACGAACAACGCACGATTGCCCCGGCCGATGTGCCCGCGGAGTGGAAGGCTTACCATGCGAGCGAACGATAATTGTTGAGGGTTTAATGGCCGATCCGGGCAACACGGGCGAAAAATACACACACGGCTACCACTCTTCGGTAGTTTCTGCCCACGCAGTCAGGCGCGCCAACGAGGCCGCGGCGTTCATGTTGCCGCTGTTGAAGTCGCCCGCCCGTCTGCTCGACTTCGGCTGTGGTCCCGGAACTATCACGATCGACCTGGCCGAACACCTGATGCCAGACGGGTCGGTTGTGGGTATCGACAGCTCAGCCCAGGTGATTGAGCAGGCGCGGTCGACGGCGACCGTGCGGCAGGTCGAAAACGTTTCGTTCGAGGTGAACAGCATTTACGAGATCGGCTATGCGTCCGAAAGCTTCGACGCTGCATATGCCCACCAGGTGTTACAGCACCTTTCGGAGCCTGTAACGGCGCTAAACGAGGTCAGGCGCGTGCTCGTTCTGGACGGGATTTGCGGAGTGCGGGAGGTCGATTGGGGCACTACCGCGATATGGCCGCAAGACGATCGGCTGACCCGTTTTATCGATGTGTACAGGCAGGTTGCCGATCGAAATGGCGGCGACGCCAACGCCGGTCGGAACCTGAAACAGTGGTTTGGCGACGTCGGGTTTTCCGATCTCGTAGTGACGACCTCGACGTGGTCGTTTTCTGATGAAGCCGGCTTAAAGTGGTGGGGTGAACAGTGGGCAGAGCGGATACTCCACTCCGACCTCGCGACCCGTGCGCTCGAGTACGGCATAGCGACCGAAGGCGAACTTGCCGAAATCTCGCAGGGTTGGCTCGACTGGATGCGGGCGCCCGGTGCCTTCTTCGCCTTTACGCAGGTCGAGGTTGTGGGCACGAAGAGGTGAATCGACAGCGTGCAGTTGAGTCGGTCGTAGACCGGGAACAGCGTTCGATCACGCTCGGGTCAGCCCAGGCGTAATTCTTGCACGCGGGCCTGGTGCAACTTCGTGGTTTCACCTTCGGCGGAGAACAGAGACTGGAACGTAAGCCCATCGCGCGAAGGGCCGTTTTCATTCAGTTGGACCAGTCTCGAATCCGCCTCGGCCCAATCCACTGAAGCAAGATCGTCCATCCACCACATGACGGACGACGGCAGGAGTGATCCTGCTGGAACCAGTCTTTTCTGTGTTTCATCGCGTCACCATGTGTCCGATGAAACGAGAACCCCACAGCCGACTCGATATCGGTCCAGGCGGAAAGGGTCGCGAGTCCATACCTGTCGATGTCTTTCTCGAAGAAGGTGGGCGTGGGCGGAATCACGAACTCGGTTTCTTCCGACATACACGTACCGTCGGGCATGAAGGAAGTGATCGAGTTTTTCAACAGCCCGGGTGTCCCCGGGACACTCTCGGTTACGCCCGGGCTTGTTGCCATGAAGGCCTGTGATGCAGGATGGCCCGTGGCATGCTTCAGAATTCCGAATGTGTGCAGGATGAGTGCCGACAATTATATTTTTCCTTGGAACGATTTATAAGTCGATTCGGCCTGGATCAACTGCGCCGGAGCGATCGTTTCTCCACCATCGCTATCAATCGGTAATCTGGAAGATTTCGGTGTTATGGGTTTCGGCCAACAACGGGTAAATCTGGTCGAAGATCGAAGTTATTCCGGGAGTGTTGCGCACCGCGTCTCGAGACGCTTCATAGTCGGCAATCGAATTCCACCGCTGCTCGGTCTGAAGCATCCCGTGTGCCCCATGCCAGGCTCGGTAAACAATCGGTTTTTCGAACCCCGCGGCGCTCATGGCCTCACCCGCCTGTTTCACCAGGGCAGCCAGTTTTCCACCGGTTCCGGGTTTTGGGAGATAGGTGCGTCGCACAGCGATCATGACCAAACTCTTTCCGTCGTTATTAGTGCCGGCTAAATCTTGAAGCTGCGCCAGTCGCGCTCGAAGCGTTCCTTGCTCCTGTTGCCGGCAACCGACGGATCGGTGAGGACCGTGTCGGGACCGCCGTCTGCGAGGAACTCTCCACCCACGGTGGCGGCGCGTCCGCCTGAGTAGGCCATGAAGCAGAAACCTACTCCATCGTAGGGCTCCGGCGCATCGGAATCGTTGATTCGACTGGCTATCACCTCGCCGACTTTGGTGCCCTGCCCAGCCGCGAATACACCGGCCTTTGGGATGGCGAAATCACCGGAGGGGACGACATTCACATCGCCAATTGCAAAAACGTTGGCGGTTGAGGTTTCGAGCGTCGCCCTGTCCACCGAAACCCAGGGCTTGCCATTTGCGATGCCCGAGGCCGCAACGATATCGGGGAGTCGGTGGACCGGGATGGTGGCGATAATGCTGGCAGATGTAGAGCTGCCATCGGTGAACGAAGCCTCGCGCCCATCGGTTGAAACTTCGGTTACCCCAGCTGCTGTAATCAACTCGATCCCGCGCTGATCGAGTGCGCTCCTTACCCGCATCGAAGCTTCTTTTCCTGCAACGCCCAGCGGACCCGGCTCGGGGATGTAGACGGAGATGTCGATGTTTTTGCGAATCCCCTTCTTTCGCGCCCACCAGTTGATGATCATCGCCGTTTCAAACGGCGCGGGCGGGCACTTGTAAGGGGGTTTAGAAGCGGCCAGCACGATTTTGCCGCGCCCCAACCTACTCAGGCGTCTGCGTAGTCGCCGTGCGTAGTCGAAATCATAGAACGAGTAGGCGTCGCGCGCTCCGGGGACGGCGTCCCAGTCGTAAGCGGCGCCGAGGGCGACAACGAGGTAGTCATAATCGAGGGTGCCGGCTGAAGTGGCAACATTCTGGGCGTCGGTATCGATCAGGTCGATATTCGCTTCAACGAACTTGATTCCCCGGTTGGCGAGCCTTCCCAGCGACCTTCCCGTTTTGTCGGTTTCGCGTTCACCGACTATCAGCAACGGGTTCATGCCGCACAGGTGCGGCATGCGGTTTCGATCGACGATCGTCACTTCGTGATCGGAGTCCAGTGCGGCACGTGTGCTAATCGCTGCCTGCACCCCACCGAAACCACCGCCCAGAACGAGAACCTTCTTACCAGCCATCAGAAAATCGCCTCCGAGATCCGTGCAAACACGTACCAGGACCAAAACCATAAACGAAAACAGAACTGCGGGCGAAGGTTACCGGTTTTCCGGGCGGTGGAGGTGATTATTCTCGGTCGAGTAGGCGATTCGCCGTTACGCGCGCATGTAAGATTCCGCCAGAGCCCGCGAGCCGGGAGATTTTTGGAGAACACGCGACAAACCTCGATAGGTGTCACCGAGATGAACGCAAACAGCAATGCCGCCAACAACTGGCAGGAATCGTGCGACACGATGGTCGCTCTGGGCCCCTCAACACGCGGCGGGAATACCGTATTTGCGAAGAACAGCGATCGGCCACAGGAAGAGGCGCAGCCGCTGGTGATGGTTGCGGCGGCAGATCACAGTGGAGGCCACGCCGGGGCGCAGTTCGTCGATGTGCCACAGCTGGGGCACACCTACCGGCATGTCGGGTCAAAACCGTACTGGTGTACCGGCTACGAGCATGGCTTCAACGAGTACCAGGTAGTGATTGGAAATGAAGCGCTGCCGTCGCGGCTACCGGCGGTGGACGAGCCGAAGCTGGTCGGTATGGAAGTGTTGAGACTGGCGCTTGAGCGATCGCGGTCGGCAGCGGAAGCCGTCGACGTGATTACCGGGCTTGTGGGCGAGTTCGGGCAGGGAAAGTTTGTCAACGACGCGGGGGTGAGAACCTACGATAATATCTACCTGGTTGCCGACCCGGCTTCTGCCTACGTGGTCGAATGCGTGGGGCATGAGTGGGCGGTGAAGCGGGTCGAGGAATTTACCTCGATTTCCAATGTCGGCCAGATCGGGAAAGATGCCGACAGTGTGCCACCGGGCGCGAAGTCGCTAGCGACGCGACTGGGCCTGTTTGAGATGGGATTTGGCGAAAGTTTTGACTTTGCGAAGGCATTTGCCGATGTCGGTACGTCTGCCAGTGGGATTGCGCGCCAGTGTCGTTCAGAGGCGATGCTTGGCGCAGGGGCCGGTCGGCTGGATGTCCGTTCACTGGCCGGTGTGTTGACCGACCACTCTGACGGTCAGAACCCCGACGAGCCGCACGTTACCGACGTGGCGGGTGACACTTCCATTTGCGTCCACAGGACCACCGGCGAATCGAAGGGGGCGTCCACCGCGAGCCTTGTCGCCGATCTCTGTGCGACCGACGAACGGCTGCCGGTCTACTGGTGCGGCATGTACTCGCCCTGCATGACCGTGTTTATGCCGATGTTCATCGAGGGCGACTTACCCAATTCACTGTCGGTGGCCCGAGAAACGCCCAGCGACGATAGCCCGTGGTGGGATTTTTACCGGCTGACTCACTACGGACTGCAGGCTGGTCCGGAGATGCGGGCGGAAATCCGGTCCGGGCTTCTGGTTCTGCAAAACGAGCTGTTCGAGTCGGCATATGAGATGGCTAAAAAGGGCCGGGAGTTGATCGGAAATGGCGCGAGTGGTGCGGCGTCGGAATTGCTCACGGGTTACATGGCCGAAAACGCCCGCCGCGTGGTTTCGAAAGTGAAAATGCTCGTTCCCGCAAACGCGCGGCTGATCTCGGCTGCCAGATAGAGGCCGACCAGCCCACCTAAAGGCGTTTGGCGTAGATCTTCAGTTCGGAAGCGCTGAACCCCGATTTTTCAAGGAACGTGGAGTCTCGCTCATCTTCGGCGAGCAACACAGAGTAAATCTGTTCAATACCCTCGCTGCGGGCCTGCGCTTCGAGGGCGTCGACGAGCTGCCTGCCGATGCCCAGGCGCCGTTTCGACGGCTCGACCGCCATGGCAACTATTCAAGCGCCAGGTGGCAGGCCGTATGCGGTGGTCTGCCGCTCGGAGAGCAGAAATCCGACAAGGCCCGATTCGTCTTCAGCAGCAAAGCAGCCCCACGGTGGATACTGGAGCCAATCGAGTTCGATGATCGAGAGCAGGCGTTCGACGTACGTGTTCCATGTCGCCGAGTGATCATCACCCTGGATGCTTGCATCGAGCACACGTACCACCGACGCGTCGTCCTGTCGAATCTGGCGTATCTCGAACAATTGCCGACTCCGTCGTCACTCGCCTGCTACTACACGCCGTCTCGGCCGAAGTATAGTGACGAGCGGGGGGATGTTCAGGGCGACCCATGGATTTCGTGTTGACGCTCGTTTCCTTTGAACGTAGCCTCGGCGGGCACTTTTCAATCAGTTATCTTCTTCACGAACCACCATAGGTAAAACAAAATGCCGTTCATCGTCAACCACATCCACCTGAAGTCGAGTGATCCGAAGGCAACGGCCGACTGGTTCGTGGAAGCATTCAACGTTGAGATCGTTGCCGACGACGTGCGTTCCGTAGGTGACCGCTTCATCAAGACTATGACCGAGGGTGGCCTGACGATCAATATCTCGGGTGAACGGACGGGAGAGACGTTGGGTCCGGCAGATGCCGAGCCCCACTACGGTCTGGAGCATTTTGGTTTTGACACCGACGATATGGATGCCGACCTGGAACGACTTCAGGGTCTTGGCGCAGAGCTGAAAGAGGGGCCGATACCGAATGCCGCGGGCGGTGCGATCGCGTTCATTGCGGCCCCGGGCGGAATTAGGATCGAACTGATCAAACAGTCGTAAGCGGCGGGGATACCGCAACGGCCGCGGAGGTCGGACTGAAACGGCCAGGCAATCCCGATTAAATTGTTTCCGATGATTCCCACGGCGAATCAAGTCAGGCAGGTACATCCATGACTATCAGAATGGCCGTTGCCGGAGGTAACAGGGGAGCGCGCTTCGACCAGGTGCTGGGCGGCCTCGAAGGGCAGATCGAACTGGTCGCTGTCTGCGATCCGTCGGACCAGGTCAGGGCCGAGTGGAATGAGGGCCGACCAGAGCTCAAGGCATATTCTGCGTTCGAAGACCTCGTCGAAGACCCCGAAATCGACGCCGTGTTCATCGCAACGCCAATGCTGCTGCATGCCAACCAAGCGCTAACCGCGTTGAATGCCGGTAAGCACGTTCTTTCCGAGGTGATTGCGGCCACGACCCTCGAAGAGTGTTACGCACTGGTCGAGACGGTCGAGAAGACGGGGCTGACGTACATGATGGCCGAGAACTACTGCTATCGGCGCGAAGCGATGATGGTCCGCAACATGGCCGAGCAGGGTGTGTTTGGCGAGTTGACCTACGCCGAGGGCGCGTATATCCATGACTGCCGCGACCTGATGTTCAACTCCGACCTCACACGGACCTGGCGGGGCGGCGGGGCGGTGGCTGGCGCGACTGGGAACACCCAGTCATCGCGCGGAAACGGCTACCCGACCCACTCGCTGGGCCCGATCGCGCAGTGGCTGGGGATCAACCGCGGCGACCGGCTGGCCCGCACTACCACGTTCGTTACGAAATCGGCAGCACGCCAAGAGTGGGCTCAGTCAGTGTTGCCCGAAGGACACCACGATGCGATAGACGCGGCGTGGACCGAGTTCACCGATTCAGCCACGACGCTCATCGAGACCGAGCAGGGCCGGGTGATCTGCCTCCGAAAAGATTCGGCAAGTCCCAGGCCGCACAACATGGCACTGCACAGTTTGCAGGGCACGAACGGCGCTTATATTTCAGGGCGCTTCGATGGCGAAGACCCGCTTGCGTGGATAGACGGGGTGTCGCCCGGCGTGAGCCCGAGTAATTTTGGATATCGGGACAAGGCCCGGCCCGGTGGGCTGGATAACGGACCGCGTGCGCAGTGGCAATCGTTGTGGGATCTGGCTGACGAGTACGAGCATCCGTACTGGAAAGAGCTGGGCGAAGAGGCGGAAAGCGCGGGTCATGGTGGCGGAGACTACTTCGTGATGTACGACTTTGCGAGGGCCGTTGCAGGCGAGATCGCACCGCCAATCGACGTCTATGACGCGGTGACGTGGAGCAGTATCTTTGCGATTTCGATCGAAAACGTAAAACGAAACGGCGAACCACTGGAAGTCCCTGACTTCAGGGTGCCGCCAGACCGATCAGGTTGAGGTGGCACGCCTCGGCCATTATGTGGGCTGTTTCGTTGAAAATTGATTTGGCGGTGTGGTCGGTGTGGCGTTCAGCGAAGTTAAAAAGGCGGGCGGATACCGTCTGGCATCCGCCCTGGGGTACAGGGGTAATGAGCCGTCCGCGTACCCTTGATATTGAAGGCCGTTCCGGTGTATCGCCGTGATCAGCCTTCAGCGGCGGCCCGCGCATCGCGCCATCGCTCTGCGAGTCGCCGTAGCAGGTCGTGTACCCGGTCGTTGAGCCTTTCGATATGCCGTGCCAGGCGGTTTTGAGTGCGCTCGATAGTACTTTCAGCACGTTCGTAGGCCTTCTCGATGCGGAAGAGCTCCCGAACTTTCTGCAACCGACAATGGGATCGATCCGCTTTTATGAGGATCAACGTGCCGGGCCAATACACGCGGCTGCAGCTACGGAATTGCTTCGCCGGCCAGCACTCCCGTCACGGCCTCGTTTTCAACCGCTATCTGACCGTTGACCAGCACCCAGGGCACACCTTCCGGATGAACTTGCGGGTCTTCGAAGGAAGAGCGGTCGATAACGCGCTCTGCGTCGAAAATCACGAGGTCGGCAAACTTGCCCTCGGCGATCACGCCCCGATCGGTGAGTCCGAACCTTTCGGCCGGATTCTGCGTCAGGCGCTGGACGACCTGCTCGACCGGGTAGTTGTAACGGCGTCGCAATCGTCCCAGAACGCGAACGAAACAGCCGTAGGCGCGGGGGTGCGGTATTCCGCCGACTGGAATCGAATCGGAACCCACCATGTAGTCAGGCCGTGACATCAACTCCATAACGTCTTCCTCGACCTGTCGCCATACTTTGACACTCGTTGGCGGTGTGCCGCGGAACCCGCACGTCAGCGACTCTTCCGCCATCACGCGGCAGACCATTTCTTCGACACCAACTCCCCAGTCTGCAGCCACTTCGTCGAAGAGCATGCCTTCGAGGTGCTTGTTGCGGTCGGAGCCGATGTGCGTCCACATGTTCCCGCTCGGCCTGCCGTAGCCGACCTCCTGCATCCGTGAGATCAGTTCGGCCCGTTTATCTTCGTCGTTCAGTGTTCGCAGCATTTCCTCCGGGCCGCCCTCGTGGAAGTAGCTCGGGAAGAACGCCTGCGGGAACGACGATCCGACGGGGTACGGGTACGTCTCGAGGGTGATGTCGATTCCCTCGGCCTTCGCGCGGTCGATCGGTTCGAGAAT
Organism: uncultured Dehalococcoidia bacterium; assembly: GCA_913048295.1. Lineage (GTDB taxonomy): Bacteria > Chloroflexota > Dehalococcoidia > Lucifugimonadales > Lucifugimonadaceae > Lucifugimonas. Next base: position 6,679 of record CAJWWK010000045.1, on the reverse strand, counting down.
GTCCGCGACCTGTCCCGCTGATTCAGGCTGGGTCCGGTAGTGTTCGAAGTGGAGTTTGGTGCCGGTCCTGCGAGCCACCTCAATCGCCTCGGTCACGCCGCCACCACCGAACCCACGTTCCGGGTTGTGGTTGCGCAGGTGAATCGACATCGGACGCCCGAACTCGCCCGCAACCTCCATCAAAGCGGACAGTTCGTCGGTGTCCGAAAAACTGTTCGGGTAGTAGGAAAGCCCGGTTGAAAATCCAACCGCGCCCTGCTCCAGCGATTCGCGCAGTATCTGTTTTGCAGTTTCGAGGCGTTGTCCGATAAGCGGGACGTCCTGCATGCCAGCTGCCCCGACCCGGATCGGGCCGTGACCGGCAAATGTCGCCACGTTGCACGATGTGTTGCGGTGGTAGTTGGCCCTGGCCGCCTCGATAGACGACATGTCGAGATCTTCGGGCGGGAGGCCGAGAATTCCCGACAGGTACCAGCGGTACATGCGGTAGTTTTCGGAAGAGAGCGGTGCGAGGGTAAGGCCGTCGGGGGCGATGATCTCGGTAGTGACCCCCTGCCGGATGCCGCTTGCGTGCTGGCCGTCGATCAGCAGGGCTCCATCGGCGTGAGAGTGGACGTCGATGAAGCCGGGCGAGATGTGTAGTCCTTCAGCGTCGATGATTCTGGCGTTTTCGCTCGCGGAGGTCGGGATGTCGCCGACCGCAGTTATCTGCCTGCCACTAATGCCAACGTCGGCCCCGAACCCAGGCCTGCCCGTGCCATCGACAACTGTTCCGCCGCGAATTACTAGATCGAAGGGCACGTGAAATCTCCTGTGAAATGAGTTTCTGGCAGGGTACGCCGCGCCCGGCCAGCGGTCTCTTAACTAAAAAGTGAATTCGACGGAATATTCGGCGGGTCGTGAATGTTGGAAATAACGAAAAGGGGGACGACATGACCTGAGGTGAAGCCTTCGGGCGTAGTGTGAAAGTCTTTTTGATTTACGTCGGAGTCATTATCAGCGGTGGGATATTGATCGCCCTCGGCTTTGAAATAATGGGGGCAAGATTCTTCGATTCGACTGATTCATTCGAGGGAACCACGTCAGGGTTCGCGACGTTCGTGGGATTCGTGATTGCACTGGCCGGATACCTTTGGATATTTTTTGGGTGGATTCGCCCTCTTTATCAAGTTGCTGGCTGACGTCGTCAGCGAGTCGGTATCGGAGAATTTCTTCCGGACCAGTGAATTGATAAAAATCCTTGTTCAGGAGACCCGCCGAGAAGTAAGGCGGCAGGCCCCGCCTATCCCCGGTTCGACCGTGGACTGAAACGTTGTTGGCTGATTACTGAACGGGAACGAGCAGCGAATTCCACTAGTATGCGATCGGCGAGGCGTCGCTGAGTAGCGTGCTCAAGCGGCCCGGGCAAGCTTTCTTCCCGGCTTCAAATCTGGGAAAATGAGTCCTCATTAAGTCGGCGACTGGCCTCGTCCGGTCTCACGAGGAAAAGTAATGGGTAGATTTGACGGACGGGGTGCGATTATCACGGGCGGGGCGCTTGGCATCGGTGGCGGGTGTGCGCGCAGGATCGCGGCCGAAGGCGCGAGAGTGCTGATCGTCGATATCAACGAAGAGGCGGCAGATGGCAACGTAAAAGGCATTCGTGATGCGGGCGGTGTTGCGGAGTTCATGGTTGGTGACGTGGCGCAGGAATCGGTCGCCGCCGAAATGGTCGAAACCGCCATCTCGTCGTTTGGCCGGCTCGACCTGCTCGTCCAGAACGCTTATGGCGGCGGCGCCGATTCGGCCGGAAGCGCAGTCGAGATCAAGCCCGAGTCGTGGCACCGCGGGATGGACTTGCTTGTTGGTGCGCTGTACCTGGGTGCAAAGTTCGGTGTACCGGCAATGGAAGAATCGGGCGTGGATCCTAATTTTGAAGAAACTCCGTGGGAGGGCGGCGGAAGACGGCACGGGGTGCCACCGGCACAGAACGTTGGCCGAATCGTCAACATGTCGTCGGTCCACGGAATTTTGAACGCTCCGCGGTCGATGATCTACGAGGCCGGTAAGGCCGCAGTGATCGGCCTGACCCGGCAGATGGCGGTCGACTTTGGCCCGTTGGGAATCACGGTGAACGCGATCGCTCCGGGGCACATAGTCACCGAGCGGGGTGAGTCGATGTGGGACGAGGTCGGCAACGATGCCGGGTTCCGGCTATTTGAGCTCCACTACCCGGTCCGCCGCACGGGAATCCCCGAAGATATAGCCAACGCGGTTGCGTTCCTGTGCTCGAACGAGGCATCGTTTATCACGGGCCAGGTCCTGGCTGTGGATGGCGGGATGACGATCCAGCTGCAGGAAAATATCGTTATGGACACGAAGAACTACATCGCTGCGAACCCCGATCTACGGACACACTTCGATAATACAGAGGGAGATACCAGCCGCTGGTGATGTTCCGACTTTCTGGGATTCTAATCGCGGTACAGGATCGACGAAACGTCTTGTTCCCAATTGCAACTTATTCCTGTCACCAGTCCCGGCTTTCCCCTCTTCCTGACCCCTGCGGAGGGACGCCATTCGATTCCGACGAGCGGTCACCTGATTGGCAATAACTCCCGCCCGGCCCGACCCGGGCCTTAGCAAGGGTGCTGATGTTGGCAGGTTCAGTGATGGTCTGCTTCGAATCGGTCTTCCTGTATTGGGCGGCGGTCCCTCCGCTCCGGTCGGGAAGAGGACGAAGTGTTGGGTCGATCAAGGAGCGGTGTTGTTCTGCAGCGAAATTCGTTGCAAGGCGGGCCATAATTAACCCATGTCGAAAGTAGTTGAGCTGTACAGGTACCCTGTGAAGTCGTTCACTCCGGAACGAAGGAGCGAACTGTCGGTCGTCGATGGCCGCGTGACGGGCGACAGGGTCCTGGCGTTCAGGTTCGCCGACAAGGGTTCGGTCGACGACTGGAAGTGGCAGACCAAACATAATTTTGTGGCGCTCGTGAACACTCCGGGAATGGCCCTTCTTGAGCTGGGTTTCGATGATGTTTCGAGGGTTCTTTCGCTGAGATTTCAGGGCGAGTTGTTTGCTGAAGGCTCAATCAACACTGAAGAAGACCGAATCGATCTGTGCGAGGCGGTTGGCGAGTACGTAACGTCGCTCGATGATAACCCGCTGGTCGGGCACCCCGAACGAGTTCCCTTGAAGTTGGTAGGTGATGGCAAACAGGGGCTGTTTCACGACACATCGGCGGGAGGTGTGACCGTTCACGGGGCCGAATCCTTGAAGTCGCTCGAATCGCAAGTTGGCGCGCCAGTCGATGGACGGCGTTTCCGCACGAATGTGGTGATCGATGGCGTCGAGGCCTGGGAGGAGCTCGGCTGGACCGGGCGAATTTCGATAGGTGACCACGAATACAGGGTTGTAAATCCGGTCACGCGCTGCCTGACAACCCACGCCAACCCGGTAAGCGGAGAGCGCGACATGCAGGTCATGGATGGACTTGTTGACGCTAATGGCATTGAAGCGCCGACGTTTGCGGTCAGGCTTGAACCGTCGAGACGGGGACTTACAACCTCGATCTCACTCGGAGATTTAGTGGTGGTCGGTTAGGTGAACGTGCGATGAAGGCCAGTCTAAAAACAAGTTTTCGTGATCTCCTCGTGACTGGCTGGCTGATCATCTTCGGCGTCACAGTCGGGGTAGTTGCATTTCACCCCGCGTACCAGGGCCAGGGGTCGCTGGGGGTGTTGAAACTTAGCGGGCTTGCGATGGTTGGCGTTATTGGCGGAGTGCTACTGACGATAAACGTCAATCGATTGAGGTCATCGTCGTCACGCAGCAGGAAATACGCGCTGGCGTTGTTCGTTACCTCCGCATTCGCGCTGATCCCCGTCATGTACGTAACATTTGCCTCGCCGTGGCTGGTGCTGATCGGGTTGACTCTGCTCTACGTCCGCTGGAAGTGGGCGCTTGTCGCCACTCCGGACTAGGCGTTCCGGCGCCCGTTATCGAACACGTTACCCTCTGTCATTGCTAAAATTCGCCATTCGTGATGAGTGACGGATGTGTGTGACCGCGCTATGTTGGAATGATCGCTCGACCAGTAGAACCAGTTCCGGAAACGAAATTTGACTATTACCAGTAAGGGCCAGGCGAGTTCAGAAGCCGGAGGACCGGGCAGCGGACCCGGTCGTTACTCGCCTGCTGAAATCGAAAAAAAATGGCAGGTGAAATGGGAGGAAGACGGCATTTACGCCACCGCCGACCATGTTGACGGCAAGGAAAATTTCTTTGCGCTTGTGATGTTCCCGTACCCATCGGGCGATCTGCACATGGGCCACTGGTTCCAGTATGCTGGCGCCGACTCTCATGCCCGTTTCAAGCGCATGCAGGGCTACAACGTCATGCATCCTCAGGGCTTCGATTCGTTCGGACTGCCGGCCGAAAACGCGGCGATCGAAAATGGTGCCGACCCGCGCGAGTGGACATACAAAAACATCACGAATTTCCGTCGCCAGTTCCGCGAAATGGGAGCGGGCTACGACTGGGATCGCGAGCTGGTCACATCCGACCCCGAATACTACAAGTGGAACCAGTATTTCTTCCTGCAGTTCTACAAGAACGGACTTGCATACCGAGAACACGGCCTGGCCAACTGGTGCCCGAAGGACCAGACGACGCTTGCTAACGAACAGGTGAAAGATGGCAGGTGCGAGCGGTGCGGCACGATCGTAGAAAAACGCGCCCTGCCACAGTGGTATTTCGCAATCACCAAATACGCCGAGGAGCTTCTCGATTTCGACCAGCTCGACTGGCCCGAGCAGATAACGACAATGCAGCGGAACTGGATCGGCCGTTCAACAGGGACGACGATCGGTTTCGATGTAAGCGAGTTCGCACCGAGTGAAAAGATCGACACTTTTACAACCCGGATCGACACCGTTTACGGCACGACATTCATCGTTCTGGCCCCCGAGCATCCGCTCGTTGAAAAACTGACCCAACCCGCACAAAAGGCAGCGGTCGATGAGTATGTCGAAAAAACCGGTCGCCAGACCGAGATAGAGCGAACGTCTACCGAGCGCGAGAAGACCGGTGTTGAGACGGGCGCGTACTGCATCAACCCGCTGAACGGCGAACGGGTCCCGGTACTGGTGGGCGACTACGTGCTGGCGACGTACGGGACCGGCGCTGTGATGGGCGTTCCGGCGCACGATCAGCGCGATTTTGTATTCGCGAAAAAGTACGGACTTGAGATCAGGGTCGTCGTCGCTTCGCCCAACTGGGACGGTGGCGAGTTGCAGGAAGCCTGGCTTCCTGCCGGGACACAGGTTAATTCCGGCGAGTTCGACGGTCTGTCCAGTACCGAGGGGATGGGTGCGATCGCCGAAAAGATCGAGGCCAGCGGATGGGGCGAACGAACGGTCACGTACCACCTGCGCGACTGGTTGATTTCTCGCCAGCGGTTCTGGGGCACTCCGATTCCGATCATCTACTGCGACGATTGCGGTACGGTGCCGGTGCCAGAGCAAGATCTGCCCGTGCTGCTTCCAGAAAAAGTGAAGTTCGAGGCCGATGGCAGGTCACCTCTGACCAGGGATCCTGACTTCCTGAATACGACCTGCCCCGACTGCGGCAAAGCTGCCAGGCGTGAGACCGACACTCTCGACACTTTCGTGTGTTCAGCGTGGTATCACCTGAGGTTTGCGAGTCCGAGACCGGGCGAAGACCCGTTCGACAACGAGCAGGTGAGGGCGTGGTCGCCGGTGACGTCCTACATCGGCGGTCGGGAGCACGCTGTGATGCACCTGCTGTACTCCCGGTTCTTCAACAAGGCCCTGCGCGACCTCGGCTTCGTGGAATTCGATGAGCCATACGCAAAGCTGATGAACCAGGGGATGTTGATCAAAGACCACAAGAAGATTTCAAAGCGGTCGAACCCGCTGAATCCCGACCCCATCGTGGAACAACACGGCGCCGATACGCTGCGTTGCTACCTGATGTTCCTTGGTCCGTGGGACCAGGGCGGCGACTGGTCAGATTCGGGCATCAATGGCATCAAACGATGGCTGGGGCGAGTGTGGGACGTTGCCGGGCGAGATTTCTCTGGACTGGGCGAGTCCGGTGATGCAGAAGCCGAACGGAGTCTCGAGCGTGTTTCGCATGCAACGACGCAGCGCGTTATCACCGATATGGAAGCGTTCAAATTCAATACTTCCATTGCTGCACTGATGGAATTCACCACCGCGTTGATCCATGCGCACGATGCTGGCAAAATTTCGGTGCGTTCGTGGCGTGCCGGGGTCGAGCGGCTGCTGTTGCACACTGCCCCGCTGGCACCGCATATTGCCGAAGAACTGTGGGAGCGGACCGGCCACACGGGTTCGATTCACCTTGAGATGAACCCCGAGTTCGACGAGGCGCTTACGGCCACCGAAACGATCACCCTTGCGGTACAGGTGAACGGCAAGGTGCGCGACCAGGTCGAAGTGCCCGCAGATGTGAACCAGGACGATGCGGTAGCGGCTGCAAAAGCGAGCTCCAAGGTTGCCCGCCATCTCGAGGGCATGATCGAGGTCAAGCTGATCTACGTGCCCGGCAGGCTTGTGAACATCGTCGTCAGGCCACAGGTATGAAGGCTGCGGGGAGCGATCGTTCTCGAATACGCCGAAATCAACAGCGGACAAGTTACGACCGTGAATCGGT
>CAJWWK010000044.1 GCA_913048295.1 uncultured Dehalococcoidia bacterium | reverse complement strand
GTGAAAACGAGGTGGCGCGGGTGTGGCACTAGGATATGGAATGGCGCCGAGACCGAAGCCATGTCGAGCGCTACCCCGTACCGACGATCACCGGCAAACTCCTTGAACAGCCGTAAACTCTCGCTCGCGGAGTGCGCCCTGCTCACCGAATAACCTGCCGCTGTCCGGTCAAACTGGTCTCGAGCATCCGTGGTCATCTAGTTCCTCTTCGATAAAATCGCCAAAAAGCACCCGCACACACTATAATCTCGCGCTCCCCACCATCAACAGCCAGACAACCCTGCACCGGTGGCACGGGCACGCAAACCAGATCGCCTGTCCAAAAACATCGACCGGAAATAACAATATGGCCGCATCCGTCAGGGCCTACCTGCTAATCGAAACACAGGTAGGCACCAGCAACACCGTCCTCGACGGTCTGAAATCACTTGAACAGACCGTTCAGGTCGACCGCGTCACCGGACCCTACGACATCATCTGCGTGATAGAGACAGGCAGCCTCGACCAACTCGGCGCAATCGTCCGCGACCAGGTCCACGCAATGGAAGGCGTCGCCCGCACAATGAGCTGCATGCGCCTCGGCGAATAGCCCTCGTTACGCTCCGGGCGTCGGCGCCCAGAGCCTTATGCGCGTCTCCCCCTCCTCCGGGAGGGCCGGGGGGAGGGTAGATTGCGGCGGCGACTTGCTCACGCCAGTCATCTGGCAAGTCAGCCTCTGACGCCTTGAGCATAACGCCCACGCACACTAGTCAACATCAACCCGGGGCGGCGGATTCAATATCGGATGAATCGCCAGCAGCGTCGCAGGAGCGCTCGACGCGTTGTAAATCCCGTGCCGAACACCCACCTCGCACGTAAAGCAATCGCCCGCCGCAAGCGCAACGCTGTTGTCATCGTCGTAAACCGCCACCAGGTCGCCCTCCAGGCAAAACATCGACTCCTCGTGCGACGGGTGGTAGTGATTCGGCGCCACCGAACCCGGCTCGAACGTCAGCTCGCTCAAATATGTCGAGGAAGCCCCCAGAAAATCGCCAACCATGTCATACCGGTTGATCCCCGGAAAAAACTCGTACGGCTCAACGTTACCCCGCACGAAAACAGTCGGACCCGGATCGCCATCGGTATACGCCACATCGTCCAGCGCCTCGCGTTGCGGGTTGGCATTCGGATAAATCGTGATCAGGCGCGCCGGGTAATCCCCAACGTTCTCCAACCCATGACCAACCCCCTGCGGAGCAAGCACACAATCGCCGCTCGAAGCACGGAACCGACTGCTACCCACCCGGAACTCCATCTCGCCTTTCACAATGAAAATCGACTCCTCGGTATTCGGGTGCAGGTGATAAACCGATCTCCTGCCCGGCACAACCGTCAAATCGCCAACCGTCGCCATCGTAGCGCCCGTCGGGGCCCCCGCCAGCAACAACATCTTCGCACCCTCGAACGGGGTGGACTCTTCCTGGTCAGAACGTCGGAGAATCGTCATCGCAACAACTTTCAGGGGCCAGAATCAACGGCCACGCTAAGTACCCACTCCGGTCAATTCCGCCCGGATCAGATCGTAAGTCTACTAGGGTGGCAACCAGTACGATCATTCGGGGTGAAGGACAGGGTGAATTATTATCGCCCGCGCCAACGTGCCGCCCTCGTTGCGAAGTCCGTAGCCCGTGCCCGGCCTTACCACCGCCCCATCGCTCGCCTCCAACACCACACCCCGTTCATCGCCCAGATCAGCTGAAAGCGGACCCTCCACCACAAACAACGCCACGTCATGGTCGTGTTGACGAACGGGAAGAGCAGCGCCCGGCTCGATTGCGACAATATTTGAATAGGTCGATTTAGCTCCGGAAAACTCTCCCGAAAGCTCGACGCGCTCAACCCCGTCGACACCCGCCATGAAAGGCGCGTTTCGGGTACCCGCACGGATTATCGCCGGGTGTTCCGCCACGTCCTCAAGCTCGGGATCGTCGACATGAACGGTCTCAGGCAAAGTCCGCGGAAAAGCCGTCACCATGCGGGCGGGAGTATCGGTGCGATTATGAAAAGCATGCCTGATACCGGGTGGAGCAGTAACCGTGTCGCCGCCGCGTACGACCGTCCGCTTGCCGTCTATCCAGCACTCGAGCTCCCCGGTAAGCATGATCTGCGTCTCTTCAGAACCCGCATCGTGGTAGTGGTACGGAACGCTGGAACCCGGCAGAAAAGTCAGGTCGCCAACATGCAAACTCGAACTGCCAAGCTCGACATTCACAATCGCATACCTCGGCACCTTCGGATAACGGTCCACCGCCTCCTGGTCCGCCCGACGAATAATCAACACCTATCTCCTGTATAACTGGCCTGCCCGGCTGTACCGCCTGATGAAACCGATATCTTGTCACGTCCGAGTAAATAATGGCCCTGTTTCAGTCCCCCCGATCGGGACTCGGATGAACCATCACCCTTATCGCACCCGAACTCCGCTTATCGTCAGCCGTCGCAAACGCCTCGCCGATCTCATCGAACGAAAAGTGATCGGTCACGATCAACCCGGGATCAACACTCCCCGACACAATCAAACCCAGCGCCGTCGCAAACTCCGATTCGCCGTTAAAAGTCGAAAAACTGTTCGACCACTGAATCGAAATCTCCTTCTCCATCGCAACCACCGGGTCGACTGTCTGGGCCTTCGTGAACAGCCCCAGCACCGACACCACGCCCGCTCGGCGCGTCATCTCCACCGCCTGCTGAATCAACTGCGTCTGCCCGCCAACTGTCTCGAACGTCACCGCAGCGCCCTCGCCATCGGTCGCATCTATAACCGCACCAACCGGGTCCTGCTCCGAAGTCACCACGCCAATATCAGCCGACCCCGCTGCAATCGCCACGTCGACCGGCTGCCGACGTGTGCCAACAAGAACCACCGTGCCCGCGCCGCGCGCCTTCAGCACCTGCCCCAGCGTCATCGCAATCGCGCCGGCACCGATAATCGCCACCACATCCCCACGGACGTCCGGAGCCCGGTTCGCCGCGTGCACCCCGCAGGCATAGCAATCGACCAGCGCCGCAGCATCAAAAGAAACTTCATCGGGAAGCGGTGTTACGTTCCCGGCAACGCAGATGTCGTACTGCGAAAAGCCGTGACTCCCCTGCTTCGCCCCGTGCCGAACGCCGCGCTCGGGGCAAACGTGGTACTGACCCGCGAGGCACCACCGACACTCACCACAGCCGAGCAGGTGTTCGGCCTCAATGCCAACCCGCTGACCCACCGCAAGATCACTCACCCCGTCGCCAACCGCTGCCACCACGCCCGAAAGCTCATGACCCTGTTGCCACGGCACATCGTCCCGCGTCCTGTGACCCCGGTAGTTGTGCAGGTCCGACCCGCAAATCCCTGCCGACATCACCTTGAACAGCACCTCGCCAACGCCGGGAATCGGAACATCCTCCTCAACAACCCGGATGTCCTTCCCACCATAAAAATAAGCCGTCTTCATACTCGCCATTTTCCCCTCTTATTCGCCGAGCCGCCCGGTCCCCTCTCCCCGGAAGGGAGAGGGTTAGGGTGTGGGTCAAACCCGCCATCAACGTTCAGTCACAACGCCGCCCAACACACCCGAAACCCAACACGACCAACAACACCCTGTCCCCCTCCTTCGGGATGGGCTAGGGGCCGCGTCGCAGACACACCCGCGACCAAGTCGTCCGACGACGCCCGGAGCATAACGCTAACGACCTCGCGACACCCAGGCAGCCTCCCAGAACATGTACTCGTAACGAGTGCTCGCCCGAAAAGCCGCCGCCATCCGACCCTGCACCTCGACCGTTGCAGCCGCGCCAACCTCATCGACAAAACCCCGTAACCAATCGGTCAGCTTCCGGTACTCCGGATCGCAATAACCCGCCACCCACCTCGAATGGAACGAATCCGGGTCAGGCCGGTTCACGAACTCCAGCAGCCGACCCACCTCGTCGTAACCCCACTGGCACGGCAACAACGCCGCCGCCAGCTCCTCGATAGTGCCGTCGTAAGCCGTACGCAACAGGTGATCGGTATACGCAGTCGTAGCCGACCCCGCAAACGTCGCCTCGAGCTCGGCCTCGGAAATGCCCACATCCAGGCAAAAAACCCGGTGCAAATCCATCTCAGAATTTAAGGTCTCATCCAGCAACGCCGCAAATCGCCCCATCGAAGCAAGGTCGGGACTCTTCGCCGAAGCAATCGCAAGCACCCGGCAGTAATCGATCAAAAACAGGAAATCCTGCCGCATGTAATAGGAAAAACGCTCAAGTGAAAGCGAACCGTCACCCATCGCCTGTACAAACCGGTGCTCCTCGTGAGCCCGCCGCCAGTCATCCTCACACGAAGCCCTGAGCAACTCCGAATAACGTGTTTTCTGTGAACTATCGGCTGCCACGCTTCACTCGCCCATCCGCGCAACAACCACCTCGGTGCCGTCGGCAACTCCGCCAAGCACCGTCGGATCGCCGTCGATCAGCCCCATCACGTTCACCGCCGAAGCAGGCCGTATCTCGCCCGGCGCGCTCGTCGGAGTCGGACCCCAGAACAGGCACAGCGCCGAACCCGGCGGCCAGTACGCCACTGCACCCATCTCGACCGTCTCCTGCGAATCGGCCGCTTCCTCCACACTTACCGGAATCGAAAAGTAAATCTCGTCGCCCCACGTCTGGGCACGAGCCGTTATCGGCAGCGAAGCCCACAACTCATCGGCAGTGTCCGAATCGTTCAACACCGCAGTAACAATCACATCGCCAGCCGAAATCTCTATTTGCCGCTCACCCATCTCGAACTAATCCCCCTGCCGCGCCTTCCACTCCTCGAAAATCTTCTCCGTATCCGCATTGAACGGATAGAACAACTTCGGCGAAATACCTTCCCTCATCGTGTGCTCCAGAATCGCCTGCTCAACCTCGTCGTGATGCACGCAATCGTCGTAAATCTCCTCGGCGAGCTGAGCCGGCAAAACCACTATCCCATCATCGTCGCCCAGAATCACGTCGCCCGGCCACACCAGCACACCCCCGCACTGAATCGGCTCGTTCACCTCGTACGGCAACACATTCGGCTCGCCAATCGTCGGCGTGCTGCCCCCCGCATACAGCGGATACCCGTAAAGAACCACCTTGTGTCCGTCACGAATCGCCCCATCGGTAACCAGCCCTGCCGCCCTCTGGCTCACGATCCGGGAAAAGACCACGTCACCACCGGTCGACGTATCGCCCATCCCCATGCAATCGGCCACCAGCACATCGCCGGGTGTCAACGCCTCCAGAGCATCCCAGCGCGGAGTCTCGTTGAACCCCTCGCCGTGACCGCCCCTCGTCACATACTCCTGCAGGTCGGGTCGAGACGGTAGATAACGCAACGTCACCGCCCGCCCCACCAGTCGCCGACCCTTCGCCAGACTGTGCACTCCGTTCATGTAAACCTTCTTGTAGTCACGTCTGGAAAGCTCGCCCAGCACCGTAGCGTTCGATACCGACCGGTATTTATCCAGAAGCTCATCCGACACCCGCACGGCTACATCAACCAATATTCGAATCTCCTTGCGTTATGATCCCCGTCGATTCGCAATCCTCAGCCGCAACGCCTGCCCGCAACCGCCACAGAATCCTGCCTCAACGTCAGCGCCCCGTAAGAGCGCCGAAGTATAACCGCCGATGCAACCTCCAATCGCCATTCCCTGAACCACACCACCACTTTTCCCGTTGCTCTAACACCCCTCTTCCCGACCCCTGCGGAGGGACCAGCCACCAACACAGGAATACCCTGCGAATCAATCACCACGCAATTTGCCCTCAGTTACAACCCACGCAAGTACCAAAAAATCCCAAACACCCATAAAATCACTCAACACATGAAAATATTCTGGACAACCCTCAACCCCCGACTCCGCGCACTCATCGTCTTCATCGCGGGAACACTGTTCGCCATGCTGGGGTTCCTCGCCACCGGCGCACTTGAACCCGTCAACGTCCTCTTCTCGTTCTACTTCTCGGGACTCCTCGTCTACTTCCTCGTCCGCTGGGGAGTATTCGCCGTACGCGTAAGCATCGTCCTGCCAAACCAGGAGATTCCCGTTTACGAAAAGCTGCGAAAAAATCCCGGCCGCAGGCGCCATGGCCCAACTTCAGAAGCCGAATTCATAGACGCCGATGAAGCCGATGAAGAACTGCACCCCGACGACCGCGTAATCGGCATCTTCCACAACGGCGAAGCCGCGGCATACCCCCTCGCCGCCCTCGCCGCCCGGGAAATCTCAAACGAAGAGTTCGACGATACGCCCGCAGTTGTCTCATGGTCGCCGGTCACCTACTCGGCACGGGCCTACATCGCAAAAGCGGGCAGCGGTCCCACGCTCACCCTCGGCAGGCACACCCACACCGTCTTCAACTCCCCACTCATGCCCAACGACGACGGCAGCGGGTTCGTGCAGTTCATCGGGCAGGCAGTTGTCGGCGAACTCGCAGGCTGGACCCTCGAACCGATTCCCGTAATCACCACCACATGGGCAGCATGGAAACAGGCACACCCGTACACCGAGGCGATGTCGATGGAAGGCGGGCCCGAATTCGACGTCTTCGAACGCTACTACGCTTCCGACCGGAACGGAATCCACAGCCTCAACCCAACCGATAAACGGCTCTACGGCAAGGACGTCGTGCTCGGCCTCGACATCAATGGCGAAGCAAAGGCCTACTCGTACCCGGGGCTGATCGAGCAACCCCTGATCGAAGAGGAACTCGGTCGGAAAGCAATACTGGTGCTCCAGGAACGCGCCTCCGCCACCGCCGTTGCGTTCTCACGGACCCTCAATGGTCGGACTCTAACGTTCAATGGCCTCAACAAAAACCCGCACCGACGCAGCGCCGAAGCAACCGCATCGGGCGAAGGTGAGCGAGAAGACTACGAACCCTGGCTCATCGAAGACACCCAGACAAAATCCACCTGGCGGGCAATCAGCGGCGAATGCATAGAAGGCGAACTTAAAGGCGAACGCCTTGAAATGCTGCCAGCAATGACCGGCTTCTGGTTCGTGTGGAGCCGCTTCTACCCCAATACAGAACTCTTCGGCGCCATAGGAGAAATCCCCGAATAAACACCAACTCCATGTCCGCCGCACCTCTAACCGGCATCGTCCTCGGCGGAGGTCGCTCCCGTCGACTCGGCGCGAACCAGTCGAAACTGCTAACCCACATCGGCGGAAAACTCGTGCTCGCACGCGTCGCCGACACCCTCAAACAGATCTGCTCCGAACTCGTACTCGTGGTACGACCCGACCAGGACGACGACATCCCCGACCTCGGTATCGCGCTCAACATGCACGTCGTTACCGATACAACCCCCCACGAAGGCCCCCTCGCCGCCATCCACGCTGGACTCGCCGCTTCGACCACGCCCCTCTGCTTCGTTATCGCAGGCGACCACCCCTTCGTCTCACGCAACCTCGTACAGGCGATGGCAGCAACATCGCTCGCCGATGGCCCCGAATCGCCAACCGCCGTAATCCCCCGCACGAACGGAGTCATCCACCCCCTGCACGCCATCTACCCGCCCACAACATGGCTCCCGTTCCTCACACACGCACTATCGGAAGGCGAAACCTCGCCACGGCGCGCCATCGAAAAAGCCACCGCAGCCGACTACCCGCCAGTGACCCTCTTTACCGACGAAGAACTCGAACGGACCGACCCCCGCCGCATCAGCCTGCTCGACATCGACACCACCGAAGACCTGAACCTCGCACGCAAGATCTCGGAAGCCAGGAAATTCACCCCTCGCCACCACTCCCCCGGCTAGGCGTACTACCCCACGTAACCAACCAGGTGCCCAACGGCCAAAACTGGTTCCGACGCCATCAGGCTCTGACCTGCCCCGCGGCCCCGCATACGTGGCTTGCTCCCGCCCGGAGCTAAGCCCAACACCCTGCACATCTGCCCCTCCTTCGGGAGGGGGCCGGGGGGTGGGTAGATTGCGACGAGGGCCCAAGTGATTCGATCACGCCCGGAGCTAACAAGATTCCAGTGGCAACCAAGGAGGCCTCCGACGCCCGGAGCTAATAACGCCCCCCAAGCCCACCCCTACCCGTATCGCAACGCCTCTGAAGGCTTAATCCGCGAAGCCTGCCGCGCCGGTATCAGCGTGTTCAACAGCGAGAACACCACCGCCACCAGCACGATAATAGTCACGTTCAACCACGGAATCGCGAACGTCACACCCTCAGTCTCAGACCGTATCTCGTTGAATATGTTCCACGCAATCCACGTACCAAGCCCAATACCCAGCGCCGAACCCAACACCGCCACAACGCCCGATTCCATCAGGAACTGAAGCTCCACCATCCGGCCCTTAAAGCCCAGCGCACGCATCATCCCCACCGACTGCCTGCGCTCAACAACCGCCCGATACGACACCACACCAAGCGACGCCACACCCACCAGTAATCCGAGACCCATGAAACCCTGGAACAACTGGTTAAATGCATCGTTCTGAGCCTGGTTCTCAGCAATCTCCTCCACCGTCGCCTTCGCCAACATACCGTGCTCGATAAACACCGTCTCAAGCAGCCGCGTTATCTCGGCGGTGCGCGAAGGGTCCGCAAGCCTGAACTTGTAATCGACGAACGGCACCGGCTTGTCGGAAAGCTCCTCAAGCACGGCCGGGTTCATGTAGATATCGGCCGATCCGAAATCATATAAATCGGCAAACTGATCAAGCACCCCGATCACCTTGCGACTCACCGACCTACCAACACCACCCTGGCCGATCGGCGGCCTGATCGTGATATCCACCCCCTCGAATTCGCCCGGCTCACTTGCCACAACACCCTTGATACCGAGCGACGAACCCCCAAAATCATCGTCGCCGCCGAAGCCACCGGTCTCGATCATGTTGCCGTTCACCACGGCAAGCGTCGGATTCGCCGCAACCCTGGCCCAGATCTCTTCAGAAGTGCTGCCATACTCCGGATCGTAGTGCGTCAACTCAAACCGGTTGTTCTTGAGCCATGCCTCGTCCGATGCACGGATCCGAGCCCGTTTGAAACCCAGGTCATCGACCCCGTCCTGCCGTGCCTCCACCCTCAACCGGGCCTGCGCCGTAATCAACGTAAAGTCCGAAACTGAAAGCTGACCATCGCTCGCCGCAATCACGTCGGCCGGGTCGTCGATCGGCAACTCGGGCTCAATTACAGTCCGAATGTCAAAGCCCCCGGAAACCAGGTCGGGCTCTTCTTCAATAACGTTCCCGAGATTGTTGAGAATCGCAAAGATCATCAGCGTGAAAATGACCAGCGAGAACATCGCAAGCGTCAGCCCGGTACGGAACCGCGCCGCCATCGGATAAGCAATCGCCATCTTCACAACCGGGCGCAGGTTACCGAACCTCCGGGTCGCTATCGATACCAGCCAGACCAGTACATCGGCGTTGTGCATGACGACCCAGACCGCCGCGGCGACCATCGAAACACCCGAAAGAAGGAACATTTCGGGGCCGCCACTCAACTCGCCCGTAATCCCTTCGAGGGCGTCGAAAGGAAGTCCCCAGAACGCCAGCATCGCCCCGCCGATAAACGTCATGGAAACGCGCTTCTGGAACTCTTCACGGTAACCCCTCCGGTCGAGGAAACGGCGCAGGCTGAGCCCCACTCCAATGATTACCTGCGTCACACCGACAGTCCAGATGGCGGCACTTGCCAGGGCCCACGGCAACACCTGCTTGTCCTCATGCAGACCAGAGAGCGCCATCACTAAGCCGATTGGAATGAGCGGCCACCCCGACGCCAGCCACGGCTGGAAAAACCTGAATACCTTCCATGCCAACGTCACAATCCAGGGAATGACCAGCAGCAACAGGAAAAATATGACGACGCGAGTAGCGATTCCGTGACCCGCCCTCTTCATTCGCCAGGTGCCATACGCCCATGTCAGCGGCCCAACGACCCACCGCAGCACCGTCTTCGCACGCTTTCCCGCGCTCGGCGTCTCGTCGCTCACAAACTCCTGACCCAGACCCCGAATGGCGACCACGATGTTCAGCTTGCTAACCCGGTACGCAGAAACCGCCACCGTGAGCGCCGTGATAAACAACCCCGCACAGAACGCAATGATGATCGACTGAAAAGTCACCCCGTACGAGATACTGAACGTCTCGTCCTGCTGGAACGCGGTGCCCATGATGTACACCAGCAACACGCTCGCCCCCAACCCTAATATCGTGCCCAGCGCAGCCGCGCCAATCGAATACACAATGCCCTCGTAAACGAACATCTGCACCAGGTGACGCCGTTTCGTCCCCACAGCACGAATAATTCCCATCTCAGTCGTCCGCGCCGCAGCCAGCATCACGAACACCAGGAAGATCAGCAGCAGCCCGACAATGATCGAAAACGATCCGAAAATACTGAAAATCAACGTGAAGAATGAACCGATAAACTCCGCGATCTCCAACCCTCGGTTCTTTCTCGGGTCGACCTGCAACTCAACGAGCTGCGACATCGGGACCAGCAACGACTGAGCCAGTCTCACATCGATCTCTTCGATCACACCGGCAACGATCGCCAGGGTGATCGTGTTGGTGGCCGCAATCTTGAACTCATCGGTAGGATCGCCCTTCTTCAGCTCCTCCACCAACTCAGCCAGCGAGTTGCTCGAGAACGGCCCCCCCGCGCCCGCACCGGCCTCGAGTTCAGCCTCCAGCGCCGTAACTAAAACCGGCGACCTGAACGCCTTGAAAAGCGTCTCCGCGGCCTCATCGTTTATGAACGCAAGCTGAAGATCGTCCGCCACATCCTCAGAATCCTGCACATCCACCCGCAAGCCGCCCGCGATCGACACCTCGATCACGTTGTACTGGCCCTCACGACCAAGCACGCGCTGCAACGTCGAAATCGGTAGGAGCGCGGCCGACCTCACCCCCTCGTTACCGCCCACAAGCCCCTTGCTCTCGACAATATCCGCCACCCGGTACTCGCTTCGGCCCGACGGCCCAACCAGCGTTACCTGGTCGCCAATTCCCGCCTCGATCTTTTCAGCAAGAGACCGGTTTATGAGGATTTCACCCTCCAGCAGCCCACGAATGTCCGCCTGGTCCCCGTCAGCATTTTTCAGGCTGTCGAAACCGTCCAGCGAATCGAGCGGGACACCGATCACAGATGTCCCTGCCACCGTTTTATCGGTCGCGGCATTGAATACCGGCAGATTCTCCCTTATCAACGGCAACACACCGTCAACCCTGGAATCTCCACGGACTTCGGCCCGCACAAGCTCCACAGTCTCTTCGTCGAGGTAGTCGTCGCCGAAACGCGCCAACACGGGCGACGTCAGACGAATATCGCTCTCACCAACTGCGTCCAGCACGGTCGTACGGATAGAACTCGCCACAGTGTCGCCAATCGCCAGTGCCGACATGATGATTGTCGTGCTCAGCATCAGCCCCACGATGATCAGCACCGTCTGCGCCCTGCGCCGGGGAATATTACGCAACGCAAGCTTTAGCAAAATCCGGTTGCGCAAGCCCAGAAACAGAACGATGAGTAGAACCGCCACCGTGCCGCCAGTAAGCGAAATGGCCAGCGTGTTCATCTCTATGCCAAAGAGTTTTTCCAAAACATTGACTCTCAGTCGCCCGGCGCAACCGGCTAATCTT
This sequence comes from uncultured Dehalococcoidia bacterium, assembly GCA_913048295.1. Lineage (GTDB taxonomy): Bacteria > Chloroflexota > Dehalococcoidia > Lucifugimonadales > Lucifugimonadaceae > Lucifugimonas. The sequence goes on along the minus strand of CAJWWK010000044.1, from coordinate 9,454 downwards.
CCGCACCCGCCGTTGTGCCATAAGAACCTGCCGAAGCTGAATAATCGTCCCCTCGCGACCCATCATCGACAATTACACCATCGTTCATCCTCACAATCCGGTCGGCCAGCGCCCCCACTTCCTCAGAGTGGGTCACGATCACGAAAGTCTGGTGCTGCTCCTTGTTCAACCTCGTCAGCAACTCCATGATTTCAGCCGAATTGGTCGAATCGAGGTTTCCCGTCAACTCATCGCCCCACACAATCGCCGGGTCGTTCGCCAGAGCCCTGGCTATCGCAACCCGCTGCTGCTGCCCGCCCGATAGCTCGGCCGGAAGGTGATCCGTACGATCGCCCAACCCCACCAGTTCAAGCTTCTCGACGGCCCTTGCCTGGGCCTCTTTCGACGAAGTGCCAGCCAGCATCAGCGGCAATTCCACGTTCTCCTGCGCACTCAGCACCGGCAAAAGGTTGTACGCCTGGAACACGAAACCCATCGAAGTAGCCCGATAATCGCTCAGGGCATCGTCTGACATCGTCCGCAGCAACTGACCCGCTATGCTCACATCGCCCGAGTCGATCGAGTCGAGGCCCGACATGCAGTTCAAAAGCGTTGTCTTGCCCGACCCGCTCGGGCCCATCACGGCCACCATCTCGCCCGGCATTACCTCGAAATCGACGTGTTTCAGCGCATCAACCACCACCTCGCGGGTCCGATAGGTCTTCACAACGGCAGTCGCAGAAATAATCGGTCCGGCATCCATACACAATCCCTTTCGCAACCAGGCCCCGGCACGAGCCGCAAACAAAGCTACCACCTTTAATCTCATCGCAACGACTTCTGAATGGCCACAAAGGATGTCAGTCCGGTATCGCCCCGTGTACGCTAGGCGCTCGAACGACAGATGGAGTAAACATGACCCGGCTGATAATGATCCGACACGGCGAAACAAACTGGAACGTAGAACAACGCAAACAGGGGCGAAACGACCAGCCCCTGAATGAAAAAGGCCAGGCACAGGCACAGCTTGCCGCAGATTATGCGAAGGCCACTTTCAACATCACCAAAGTGTGGTCATCACCGCTTCAACGATGCGCAAGCACCGCCGCTTCATTCGATCTACCCGTAGCCACTTCCGATCATCTGCTCGAAATCGATTACGGTAGCTGGGAAGGCATGCTCGATTCTGAAATCGCCGCCCGACAGCCCGAGCGATTCCGAAACGGCGGAATCTCTATGGACCCACCCGGCGGTGAGGAGCGATCAAACCTCCCGGTCCGCGCGCGAACGTGGATCCACGAATCGAAGATCGCCGATGAAAAAGGCGATGTCGTACTCGTCGGCCACGGAACCGCCATGAAAGGCCTGCTGGTCGCACTTCTCGGCCTGCCCGACCACGCAATGGAAAACTTCGAGATCTACAACTGCTCGGTAACCACCATTGAAATCAATCCCCTCAACAACGGGGGCAACCGCCTGGCTACCCTCAATTACACAGCTCACCTGGCCACGACTAACGGAACCTGATCCCTTGCCGTCCGCCGCGAAAAGTCCAGCCAAACGCCCCGAAGAAATGCGGAAATCACGTCACGCTAAAGCCCTCAACCCGCACATCTCTTCCCGAACTCTCAGATAAAAAATCACTCGCGCCCCACACGCGCAAGCTCGAACAACACGGCACTCTCCGGCACCTGCCCCACCCGATCAATCAGTTCTCTACGTAACTCAAGCGCCCTGCCACCCGCGAAATCAGCAACCTTCCCACCATCGGGCGGCTCAACCATCATCAAACTTTCAGCCGTAAGCACCGCCTCCAGGTTCCGCAAGTTGTTCACCCCAACCGCCATCGGCAACAAAACAACGTGATCGGCAGCCCGAACCAGCTCCCTGTGTTCTGAATGCTGCTCGTCGGTAATCCCAGAAAACGGCGGCGCGCTCACATAACCCACACCCAACCGATCGGCGGCCTCCCGGTCCGAATCACCGGTCCCAAGCACCCCCGCAGTCACCGTGTAGCCGGCCACCCTCAGCTGATGCATCAACTCGCGACCGCTGCCCGCCCCGCAAATCAAATGAACCCTCCGGCCCGACCCGACCCGGTCCTCCTGACTCGAACTCTCGCTCCCGAGCAACAGCACATGCGGCCTGCCCGTCACCGGGTCCGGCTCCACAAGGCCCTCAACCCCAAACGCCGATCGCAGGTTGTCAGGAGTCAGCACCTCCCACGGACTGCCATCTGCAACTTTTCGACCCCCGTTTAGCAGAATTAGCCGATCGCAGAACCGGGCCGCCAGCGATAGATCGTGCATCACAACGATCGCACCCGCTCCCCGCCCGACCGCCTCTTCTCGCACCAGGTCCATCGTCAGCATCTGGTGACGCAGGTCGAGCGCAGCAGTCGGCTCGTCCATCAACAACAAGTCCGCCTGCTGAACCAGTACCCGCGCCAGTACCACACGCTGCCGCTCACCACCCGAAAGTTCGTCGATCTTGCGATCTGCAAACTCGGTGACCCCCGTGCGCTCCATCGCCTCCCACGCCATCGCACGGTCGCCCGCACCTTCGAGCTGAAACCGGCCCAAATGCGGATACCGACCCATCAAAACCGCTTCGAACACCGAAAACGGGTGACTATCAGCCTGCTGGGGCATATAAGCGATCATCCGGGCACGATCGCGCTGCGACAGCCGCTCTAACCCAGGCTCCCCACTCCCGGGCCCCAACCCGCCATCCGCCTCCGCAACCGACCTACCTGAACTTATAGGGGCAATGCCACCTGAACTAAAAATGGCGATGCCACCATTGCCCGGCTCGGGTTCTACCAGACCCGCAATCGCCCGCAGCAGCGTCGTCTTCCCGCTCCCGTTGGCACCCACAACGCCCAGCACAACCCCGCGGTCCAGAGAAAGCGAAACCGAATTAACCGCCCGGCTCCCACCCAACACGACCGAAAGCTCGTCGACCCGCAACAACGGGCGCGTGCCATCGGCCACCGAAGCCGATCCGGCACCCGCCGACCCCTCAGAGGTTGCTGAAGTCATCTCCGCCTACTCACTCCCAACGCCATAATCGGGCCAACTCGAAAAATCCTCGAACGTCACACCGGCGAACGCCTCCGGGTACAACAGACCGGCCAGCTGCTCGATTCCCCGCACGTTCCAGTGCGATAGCGTCGTGTGGTACTTCGGCAAAACATAGTGCACCTCGCCGTTCTTGACCGCCGGCACATCGGCCAGCGCAGCGTTCGACACCAACTCCTCGATGAACAAATCGGCCCCCTCCAGCGGCTGGGGCACGATTATCACATCGGGGTTGATCGCAGCAATCGACTCGACACTCACCTGTAGATGCCCCTCGATCCCCGAATCGGCAGCCGCATTTATGCCCCCCGCCTGTTCGATAATCCCGCCCTCGGTCGAACCGGAACCAGCCGCAAATACAGAAGTAAACTTCGAGATTGACAGCACACGTGGCTTGTCACCGCCCGGCAGCAAGTCGGAAATGACCTCCATCCGCGCCTCGATATCCTCGACCAGCGCCACGGCCTCCGCCTCGGCCCCGATCAGGTAACCGATCAGAAGAATGTTAGGCACGTTCCCAAGCGCCGAATTCTCGAGCGCAGCCCGTACCACAAGGTTCCCCGCACCGTTCAAAAGCGCCACCGTGTCGGCGTTCGTAAACCTGGATGCCACGATCACGTCAGGCTCAAGCGCCACCACCTCCTCCGGGTCGAACCCGATCATGTTGTGATCGGCAGAGAGCCCGGCGATATTCGACTGCTCTTCATCGACGAAGAAGCTGTACACGGCGCTCAGCCGCTCGAAGTCCATAAGGGCCGCAAGAATCTCCGTGTGCCCAAGCGATAACGAATGAATCTTCTCAGGCGGCGCATCGAGCGTAATAACACCTTCGGTGGTCTCGACACTGCGCGGCCATCCGTAATTCGTCGGGTCGACTATTTCAGGAACGTCGGCAAACCGCGAAAGGTCAGGCCCGACCGGCGTCGGCTCAACAGTCGGCTCTGGAGTAGCGGTCGCCGTTGGCTCCGCCGTCGCAGTCGGCGCAACCGTAGGCGCGACCTCCACATCACCCTCGGCGCAAGCAGCAAAAGCCGCAATCACCACAACTGCCAGCACCATCAACACGAACCTCATCGAATATTTCATCCTCCTCCTCGGCCCTCGGCCTATACCTTTCAATTCACGCATCCCGTTCTAGCCCTCCACTCTCCAACTCAGTAACAACCCGCACAAATCCGTCTCGACGGAATGCACATCCCCTGCCATCGCAGGCCCCTCAACCTGAACAAAACCGCCAATGGCGGACTGAACAAATCCATCTAGATGGCATCTAGATGGACAGCCTCGTGCGGTTTCGAACGAGCAGGTAAATAAAGAACGGCGCACCGATCAGTGCCGTCAAAATACCCACCCGCAACTCGGCAGGCGAAAGCACCACCCTGGCGGCCGTATCGGCAATCAGTAAAAACAATCCCCCCGCCAACGCACTGAGCGGCAGTAACACCCTGTGATCGGCCCCAACGACCAGCCGCACGACATGCGGCACAATCAGCCCCACAAACGCGATAATCCCCGAAAAAGCCACCGCCGCCCCGGTGATCAATGACGCCGTAACCAGCAGCGTGTTCCGCACAAGAGTCACCCGAACGCCAAGCGCACGCGCCTCATCCTCGCCAACCAGCAAAAGGTTCAGGTCACGCGCCACGAAAACCGCAATCAGCGCACCCGTAACGATGATCGGCGCAGCAATGCGCACCGACTCCCAACGCGCAGTGTCCATCCCGCCCGCAATCCAGAAAATAATCTGGCGCTGAACCGACAGATTATCGGTAAGCACGATCGTCGCCGTCGTAATGGCGCCCAGGAACGAACCCACCGCGATACCGCCGAGCAACAGCGTCATCATCGAAAAACGACCCCCGGTCGAAGCGATCAGGAACACAGCCGCCATCGCCACACCTGAACCAATGAACGCGAACAACGGCAGGAACAACGTCGAAACCGTGCTCGCCCCCGAAGCGATCGCCGCCACAGCACCCGTCGCACCACCGCTCGATACGCCAATGATCCCCGGGTCGGCCATCGAATTGCGGAACAGCCCCTGCATGATCCCACCCGAAATCCCGAGCGCAGAACCAACAAGGAACGCCAGGAAAATACGCGGCAGCCGGATACTCTGAATAATCGCGCGCTCCGTCGGCTTCGCAGCCGAATCGCCAATGCCGATCAAATCCAGCAACGTCGATACGGTGTGCGATATCGGAATGTTGAACGGACCCACCGCCGACGCCACGATCACCATCACGATGGTCGCAGCCCCAAGCACCAGCGCGCCTCCGCCCACCCGCTTCAGCACCGAACCCGAAGGCGGTCCCGAAACGCCCGACGAACCGCCACCGGCTCCATCTCCGCCAACAAATACCAACAAAAAACCCCCGACTACTTCGTCAGGGGTCCATCAGGTGACATTTTGCACGCATGCAGGAATCACCATGAGGCCACACCCTAAGCGGGGAGCAGTCACTCAAATGCTCCCCGGCAGGTCTCCTGGCTCACGGGTATTGGGTCGGATCAACTCCGACTCAGCGACTGGTCCGCACCTTCCCATCGGTATGTCGACAGTGGCTGATTGCGAATCGTCTTCCCGGTCACAGTGGCGCTACCGCAGCGGATTTACACCGCTTTCCCTGTTCATCTCAACAACCCGCTAACAGCTGCTGATGACACCGGGGAACCACGAATATTCAATTCAAAAGTCCGCCGTTGAGGCTAGCTGTCAGACGCCACCGTGTCAATCTTCTTGAGCCCCGCGCCGCCCAATGACTTTGGCACCAGAAGCCGAAAAAGACCAGCGTCGGCCAAGGCGCTCGACAAATCAGGAGGAATCCGGCGTCTCTCTTCGATCTCATCAGCGCGCCCGGCGACTATGGCCGCAAAGTGCCGGGCACTGTCAATGTATTCAATCGAACCAGGAATGCTCATTGTCGGAGAGTAACACGCCGAGCCTCTTCCAAATTTTGTCAGGCGTTCAGAGCAGCTGCCATTTTTTGGGAATCATCAAATAAATGAAATTCTGTTTCCAGTCCATCTTTCACAACAAACATATGGACCGATTGGGCATCTAAATTATCTGCTGTGTAGTGCACATTGACGAAAACTCGATCATCTTCCGCCGTTACATTCAAAATATCCAGATCAAAGTTTGGAAACTTGATTGGTATCTGTGCCAGGAAATTATTCAGGAAATCATCAAACCCGCGATATTCTCCAGATAGTTCATGATCGCCATTCACCTTGATCACCGCATGCTGGTGATAAATCTTCCCAAGGCCTTCCATATCGCCCTCAGCAAACGATTTGTACCCGCCCAAAACCAACTCTTTAGCGGACATAAATTCCTCCCTTAAGACCATTCGTTCTGGTCAAAATATTGTTTATAAAAATAAAGCGAACCCCTCATTTCGGATCTTATAGCAAGTACTGATGGATCGTTGTTGACATCGGTGGTACGGGCCTAAGCGCTGCAGGGGCTGGCAGTTGGGTCGAGGCACACATGCTTTGGGAACGGTGAACACTGAAGCCGCAATGTTTTTGATGTCCTGTACCAGCTCGTTCAGAAGTCGGCTGTAGTCCTTCGGAACCGAATCGTGCCCCTTCTCGGTCAGGTCAAACACATGCCGCGGACGACCCGTCGGCCTGCGGACCTCGATATGGTCGATTAGACCATCGCGCTCGAGAATGTCGAGATGCCTGCGCACGGTTGCCGGCGCAAGCACCACCTCATCCGCGAGAACATCGACACTCGCACCGTCGTTCCGGCGGATTATCGCCAGAATACTGTCGCGTGATACAGACATTCGTTACGCTTCATGAACCGGCAGGCAACTACATGCCGGCTTACACGACAAACCTGCATCCCTCGTTGTATTGCCAGTAATACTTATAACCATCACTTTCAGACTAACCCGAAGTGAATCCCACAATGTTTGACACTTTGGGTTAAAATTGTGAGGACGTTGGTCGTTTCTCACGCTCAGGCACGTCGCCGACTGCGAAACAGGCCAATCAGACGGAGCCAACACATATATGAGTCCATCTCCTTCAGCAAAGAAAAAAGCAACAACCGCTGAACAGCCCGAGGCGACAGTCGACGGGTGCGTTCACCACTGGGTAATCGAACCCCCAAACGGCGCCGTCAGCAAAGGTCGTTGCAAAGCTTGTGGTGAAGAGAAAGAATTCCGAAACTCGTTCGAATACTCGTCCTGGTACGGAAACAAGTCCCCCGGTGCGAAGGGTGGAGCCAAAGGCCCCCAGCAAGGCGAAGCCGCTACCGACGCAAAGCCAAAAGCGGCAACCACCCCCGACGAAAAACCCGCCGCCGCCAAATAACCCCAGTATCCTCACAGACCCAACACCCTGCGCGTCTACCCTTCCTTCGGGGGGGGGGCTAAGGGGCCGCATCGCAGACATACGCGCGACTTGCTCACGCCAGTCATCTGGCAAGTCAGCCTCTGACGCCCGGAGCATAACGCCCGCCCGCACCCCGCGCCCACACACCCCAACTACCTGAACAAATCCCTTTCGGGATCACGCAGCAACCGACCGATCGGGAAATCACCCGGCTCCCACGCCACACCGCGCACAATCGCAACCGGAACCCTGCCCAACTCACCCATCACCAACTGGGCCGCCGACGCCACCTCATCGGCCAGCGAAACCATGCTCGTCAGCATCTCGCGATCGAAATCGTCAGCCAATCCGCGCAAATCACGCAACGGATCAAATCCCGCAGTACCAATCGCAACATTAATCGAACCCTCGCGCCAGGCCCGGTTGAACGTGTCAGAAACCAACACACCAACTCCCTTTCGAGCGTCACCCGGCCCACCCAAATCGACCCCGCCACCCACAATCGCATCCCTGATGCCACGCGCCGAAGCGTCGGAATCGACCGGCAATGTCGTCACCAGGTCGTCACCATCGATATTCGACTGGTCTATCCCGGCATTCGCACAGATAAAACCGTGCTTCGTCTCGACGATCAACACACCCGGGACCGCCCTCACCACCCTCGACGATTGATCGAGGATGATCTGGACCAGCCGGGCGTCTTTTCCAACCCGCTCCGCCAGCTCCAGGGCCTCACCCGTCGGAACCTGGTCCGACACCCGCACAACCGCGCCCTCAGCCTTGGAAACCACCTTCTGAGCCACCACCACAAGGTCGCCACTCGTAATCGGGGTGCCACCGGCAGCGGCCCGCTCCACTATCAGCCGCCCCAGGTCGTCTCCCTGAACGACCTCCGGAAGCCCGACCAACGGAATCAGGCCAATCGGAAATTCTCCAAAGGCGCCCACGCCCGATCGCACTTCATGTGACATCGATCACCAACCCGTTCAAAACTCAATCCTGAAAAGATAACCGTCAGGTCCGGTATTCAGTCATTGTGATACCGCGCGACATCGTCGCCAGGTACAGCGCCAGCGATATCACGAACAACAACACCGGTACCGACCGGTGCACGGCATCTCTGTTACGGAAATTCAGGCTTGCAAGCAATCACGTGACCAATGCGTAAGAAACGGATCTACGAAAGATCGATAGAGTCTAAACGTTGGCCCCGGTCGGCAACCAATCAATCAACGTTACCGGTATGACCAGCAAAATCAATAAGACTAAAAAAGGAAGGGACACGCTCGGCGTGTCCCTTCCTTTTTTACGTTTTCAAGCTTACTGGGATAACTGTCCTAGGAAGTCTCCCGAACCCGTCGTGCCCGACGGGCAGTAAACGCACCGGTTGCAACCAGGGCGATACCTGCCATCATGGCAAGGACCATGGTCCACGTACTCGGAGCGTATCCACCGGTGGACGGCAGCACGACGTCTTCGGCGTCAGCAACACTCAGACCAAGTGCGAAGACCGAGAAGCTCAGGGTACTCGCACACACAGTCCCGGCAGAAATGTTCACCGTGCTGTTCAACTCAATCCACTCGGTACCGTTGTACCGCCATACCGACATGCCTTCAGGTCCGCCAGCGGCCCCGGCAATATCATCCGTGTTGAACGGCACACAGATTTCGGCCGGCCGGTTCAGATTGAACGTGGCAAGTTCTGAACCGGTATCGTCGTACCACTGAATCTTGATGATCGAGCTACCAAAATTGAACGTACCCGATACGCCTTCGGTCGCGGGTGCCGGAGGTGCTGGGACATCAGATGACGACACACTCACTATGTTCACTGCAGCCGCTGTTCCGCTTGTGACAGCCGAACTGGGAACGGTGATCGAGGCAGTGCCACCCACCTCGGTGAACGAACCTCCAGACGACGGGAGGATCACGGCTACGTCGTCGGCCGTGAGACCATCAGGAACAATCGACGGGACCGGTGAAGGGTCTGTCGGGACCGGCGTCGCTGCTACTGCAGCAGCAACGGTAACTGAGACAGCCGTCGA
>CAJWWK010000043.1 GCA_913048295.1 uncultured Dehalococcoidia bacterium | reverse complement strand
GGAGTATTAGGGAGCCGGTGGCACGATTTGTTGGAACAAAATTACTATGACAACTTACCCACGTTGCGTCACAATCGCGGGCTGATTCAACCATTGATCTTCCCTTATGACCCGCAGATCCTGAATCAAGTTCAGGATGGGAATAACTTCTGAGCCACACATGACAACAGACTCCCCATCCTACGACCTCGTAATTTCCGGCGGTCGAGTTATCGACCCTGCGAACGGCGTCGATGCCCTGCTCGATGTGGCGGTAAGTGACGGCAGGATCGCAGCCGTCGCAGCCGGTATCGACACCTCGAACACAACCCGCGTTATCGATGCGACAGGTTTCACGGTCACACCCGGTCTTATCGACCTTCACACTCACGTCGCGGCGGGCATTCGCAAACCCGCTGGTGAAGATCTAATGGTCAGTCCCGATGTCGCCGGAGTGATTGCGGGCGTCACAACAGTCCTTGACGCCGGTTCGACCGGGGCACTCAACATCGGTGGGTTCGTCAATGCGGTTGCCCCGCAGGCCATCACCCGTGTGCTGGCGTTGATAAGCGTCGGGTCAATTGGAGTTACGAACATCCCGGAGGTCAGGACGGCCGAGGACATCGATCCTGCAGCAACCGTCGAGGCAATCCAGTCGTCGCCGGACATCATCAAGGGTGTGAAGGTCCGCATGGTGTCACCTGGAATCACGGCCCTTGGAATCGGGTTGCCGAGAGCGGGCAAGGCAATTGCGAGAGAAGCCGGGGTTCCGATCATGGTTCACGTTGGAGATATTTACGGGCAGGACCCGGCGGCCGCGGAAATTACTCCTGAATTGCTCACGAGTGTACTTACAGCGGGCGACATCGTCACTCACATGCTCAGCGGTCAAGTCGGGGCGCTGTTGGCCGATGGTTCGCTGCTCTCACAGGCCCAGGAAGCCCGCGCAAACGGGGTCTACTTCGATGTTGGTGTTGGTGGGTCCAACTTCTCTTTCGAGGCCGGCCAGCAAGTGATTGATGCGGGCTTCATTCCCGATACGATCAGTTCCGATATCACGGTTATGAGTCGGTTCCCGGGGCCTGTGTTCTCGCTTACCGAGTGCATGGGCAAAGTCATGTCGCTGGGCATTTCGTTCGAGGATGCAATCCGCATGACAACGTCAAGGCCTGCGGAATTCCTCCGCATGTCCGACGAGATCGGCTCGCTGAGTGTGGGCATGGGTGCAGACATCTCGATACTCGAACTGGTCGAGGGGGACTTTAAATTTCACGGGACCAACGGCTCGTTTGGAACCGGCACCCAGGCGATCAGGCCCGTGCTTGCGGTGCGAGAGGGTATCCCGATGCCGGTCGATTTTGGTCCCCGACCGTGGGGCTGGCTGCCGTCGAAAAACGACCAGTTTACGAGACCCGCAGCCGCTCCCGAACCAGTCCAGTCAGTACAGGCCGCCCCAAGCCCGCCGATCCCAGCGACCTCGACTATCCCGCCGGCTCCAACTCCACCCACTGCATCGCCAGCACCGACTCCCCCGCCATCCACTGGCAGGGATGAGTAGCGCAGATGACAATTACCCGGGCCCATATCCGGCAAAAACTCGGGGAACTCCCGCGGTTCAGGCTTTCACACCTCAACACCCCACTCGAACCGCTCGACCGTCTACGCCAGACGCTGATAGACGAAGGTGTGTCGGTTCCGAACCGCATGCTTGTGAAACGCGACGACACGACCGGCCTTGCCTTCGGTGGCAACAAGGGCCGCCACTTCGAGTTCGAGATCGCAAACATCCTCGAAGGCGGTTACGACACTGTTATCAACATCAACCACTATCACTCGAATCAGGCCCGCTTTATCGCCGCTGGCTGCGCAAAGGCCGGGCTGAAATACCACATCGTCTCGCTCGACATGGTCACGGCGCCGCTCACCGGAAATCTCCTGCTGTGCAAGCTGATGGGTGCTGAGATTCACCGTACCCCGGCGGAATACGGCCGGGAGGTCGCGGAAAAGATTTTTGCGCAGGTGACGGCACAAGGCGGTAAGCCGTACATCCTGCCTGACGATCCGTTTGTCGAAATTATGGGCACGATCGGCTTTCTCGAAACCGGTCTCGAACTTGAACAACAACTCGAAACCGCCGAGGTCGAAGGCGCGGTTCGTTTCTGGGGGCTTACCGGCAGGTCGATTGCGGGGTTGCGCTTCTACGCCAAGAACCGCGGGCTCGACTGGCGTGCGACCGCGGTGCAATATTCACCGGGCAATGTCGAAGATTTTCTCGAAGTGACCGCTTCCAGAACGGGACAGGTCGCCGAAATGTTCGATCTCGAAATTGGGCTTGATGAGACCGACCTGACAGTTCTTGAGGACTATCGGGGTCCCGCATACGGGGTGCCAGACGACCGGACGATCGAGGCGATCCTGATGGTAGGCAAGGCCGAGGGTCTGATACTCGACCCCAACTACACCGGTAAGTCGATGTCGGGGCTGATCGGCGAGCTGCGCGCAGGCCGAATCGACCCCGATGAAACGATCTGCTTCATCCACTCAGGCGGCCTTCCGCAACTTTTCGCCCACGTCGACAGGTTTGTTGACTGAGTAACTGTGTGCTGCGGAATCGGCTACCCAATCGGAGAATGTCATCCTGAATTCATTTTCAGGGTCTACTGTTCACTCATACCAACCGTCAGCCAGATCCAACCAGTCAGGGTTCTCAAACTCGACCAGGTTCGTCTTCCAGCATCGCCTCCAGGTCTTGATCTGTTTCTCTTTTGCGACAGCTACGGAAATATCGTCGGCCTCCTGAAACCAAGCGAGATCGTGAACTCGGTAATTAGCCGTGAATTCAGATCCACGTTCGTTCATGTGTTGTCATACGGGCCGGAACAGGTCTCCCGTGACACCTGTGTAGAGCATCTTTCCGGGATTGGAGAGCATGTAGACGAAGTATCTTCTTGGAGGTTTGCTCATATCGTTGTACGCAGTCGCGGGGAAGATCCTGAAAATGAATTCGGGATGACAGTATGCTGTTAGCCGCGCATCACACTTATCGCTCCCTACGATCTCCAATTTCAATCGTCACCTCCCTCCACTACAATCCTTCGCCATGACCACCACACAGATCCTCACGCCCGCACAACTTCAGGAACACATCGACAGATTGCCACGCATGGACATTGCCCACCTGCCGACTCCGTTTGAAGAAATGCCGCGCCTGACCGAACGGCTTGGCGGGCCGAAAATCTGGATCAAGCGGGAAGACATGACCGGCCTTGCATTTGGCGGCAACAAGGCCCGTCACTACGAGTTCGAGATGCCGCATGTCCAGAACGAGGGTTACGACGTGATGATCAACATCATGGACTACCACTCGAACAACGCCCGCATGACTGCTGCGGCAGCCAACAAGATCGGCATGCGGTACATCCTCGTGTTAAAGAACGCAGCCAATCGAAACGTGCAGGGCAACCTGCTAATCAACAAGATTCTCGGCGCCGAGCTGCACCTGCTCGATGAGTATCAGTCGGGCGACGCCGGGGGCTACGCGACAAGACTCAAAGAGGAACTCGAAGCCGAAGGGCACAAGCCGTACCTGATCCAGGACCACCTGTTCCCGAGGATCGTCGGCATGGTGGGGTTCGTACAGGCCGGAATCGAAATGCGTGAGCAGATCGAGGACGCCAATCTCAAAAACGTCCACATTATCGGCGTGGCAGGCCGTTCTCTTTGTGGCCTCATCATTGCGGCGAAGGTCATGGGGCTCGACTGGAAATTCACCGGTGTGACTGTGAACTACGACGTTCCTCTGGAGGAGTACGTCTTCGATCACAACAAGGACATCCAGGAGATTCTCGACCTGACGGTAACGTTTGAGAAGAGCGATATGCGCGTGCTCGACCAGTACATCGGCGAGGGCTACGGCGTGATGACATCTGAAGTTGCCGAGGCGATCCATATCGCAGCCCAGACCGACGCGATAATTCTTGACCCCAACTACACGGGCACGACGATGGCAGCACTAATCGACCAGGTTGAGCAGGGCGGCTTCGACAACGATGAAACCGTTATCTTCATTCACACCGGTGGTCTGCCTGCGGTGTTCACTTTCGCCGAGCAACTGGCTAATTTCAAACAGCAGTCGTGAGGAGGGTAAATGGTGAGTTTCTGGAACCCGGGAAGCGGCGAGGATCCGGACGACGGTCGCGACCCTAAAAAACCCGTCATCAGGCGCCAGCTGCTTATCAGGTTCGCGTTTTACGCCGTGCTTTTCGCCGCGCTCATCTGGTGGGCCAAAAGTTGACTCGGCGGTAGTCGCAGGAAGCAGCGGAAATTTGATTGCGCATATGATATGCGGATAGCTGTCACATGGAATTGGAGTATCGCAATGAGAAACGATCCTGGCAGGTTTGGGGTCGAGAGTATGCGGATGAGCGCCGAATCCAAACTTCGTGGCCAGCACCCCAGCATTCCCAATAGAGGGCCGTCTGTAAAGTCCTTACTGTTCAAGTTGGGCGCGCTGATTCTGATAGTTGTCCTGTTCTTTGTTTGGGTATACAGCTAATAAACCGATCTTTGAAAAAAACACAAAAAAACGGCCGGTTCCGAAATTGGAACCGGCCGTTTTTTTGCAGATTTATGACTGCCGACAATTACTCGGTAGCCGAGCCGATTCGACCGGCCACCTTTTCTACACCGCGTGCGAAGCGGGGAGTGACCCATCCCTCGAGGATTCCGGCGCCGAACGCAAAAGCGAACAGTGCCAGCTGACCTGCCATGATTCCGGCAAATCGTCCATCGCCAAGGAAAGCCACACGAGTGGTGGAGTTCTGATCGGCGATCAGGGGCAGCGAGATGATCCCTGCACCGAATAGTGAAAACACTGCCATCGCAAGGACACCACCGACCAGCGGTCGAGCCAGCCCTACCATCAACAGCGCTACCCTATCGGTGTACTCGTGCTGCATCGTCATAGTTCGCAGTAGCACAGCGAGTGCGCTTCCTGCGATTCCGAAGATAATTGCACTGATGAATATTTCCAGCGGCACGCCAAGGAAATTGGCATTGTTGCCGTTCGCAAGCGCGGTTGCGCCGGCCAACGCCCCTGCCAGGATCGTAAGTCCAGCCATCGGCGACACGACTCGGCGAAGAATCGTGCGAGACTGGATCATTTCACCAACGTTGGCGCTCAGCGATCCGAGGATCTTGTCACCGTCTCGTACAACATCAATTCCACCTGCCATGGCCCTGTCGATCCATGCTTGGAGGTTTTCAATCATCTGATCATGGTCTTTGAGTTTCGCACTGCGAACCCTGATCATTAGTCGTTCGACCGACGCGACGAATGGGGCTGCTGCGGCCAACGCCCCCCTGCCGCTCTCATCCGGAGCGATTTCCTCGGCCTCAAAGCGAACTGGTTCCGTCATATCGTGCTCCTCGTACTTCAGACTTGGCGTCTATGTTCGACACCAGAACTGGGGTCAGAAACTTGTTCTGCCTCTACGTGTGAACTTGGCGGTGCACCGGGAAGGCCGGTTCCTCATTCACAACCGCGGGCCACGCAAAGGTGCTGTCAAAGTAGCACTGCGTACCAGCGGGGTCAATTTTTAGGCGTTTTTCAAACTGAAACATCGGGCCTGGCGCTGGCCGCCCGATCAACGAATCCTTCCGCGTGCGCTACTCAGACTCAGAAATTAAGTCGGTCGACGGTGCGACAGATGTGGCTTGGCACAAGCGGAGACACCGAATTACGGATATTACGTGGAACTCGAAGGTCGGCGTAGATTACCGCTGCTACAACTTGTGGGACTTTTAGGAATGTTGGCCCCGGCGCGCTTTTTTCGACGAATACCACAACCAGGAAGCACCACTGACGAATGCAAGCGATACGAGCAAGAAAAGTATGGTGCCCCAGTTGCCCTCCGTCACACCGCGTGTTCGAGGATTGACCCGGAGAGAAAGCACGGTAGCGCCTGATCCAAGTTCGGACTCCACCTCGACATCGATCGCCCAGATGCCGGCGTTTTCGAGTTCCAGTTGAGCCAGGTAGAAAACCGGGTCGAACGGCGAATTCAGCCCTGGTGTGTACTGCTTCTCGCCTTGCTCGGAGGGAGTGCCGAAAACACGAACGATCGCATCGTCGATATCTTCTCCCGTCTGTGAATCCCTGATCCGCACCGCGAACCGCACGATCCCTTCCTGAGGGGCTCCGGGGCTTAGCTGCACCTGGATCAGATACGGCCCGGCGATCTCTTCACCCAGAATCACGTAGCCGACGATTTGTTCAGCATCCTCCTGAGCGCCGTCCTGCGCTACTGCAACTGCCGGAGACACGAGTAGAGCGAATGCGATAGCCGCGAGTGCAAAGAGCACTGCGACGTGGCGCCGCATGGGGAGAGTAATAGTTTCCAATTTAATTTCGCTGGTCCTGTGTGAGCTTTTCAAATGTCCGTGTGGCAGTTCTACCGCCGACACGGCTGACGAATCCCGGCACGGAAGGTCTATGTTGAATAAACTGCCTCCAATTCTGGCGCACGAATCTGCTGACCGGGGCTGACTGGAGAGAATTTCTACTTGGAAAACTACGACCTGTTGATCAAGAGCGGACGTGTTCTCGACTCCGAATCCGGTTCCGATCGAGTTGCCGACGTGGCTGTTTCCGGTGGCCTGATCGATCGGATCGAACCAGATATCGACCCTGCACTGGCCGACGACGTGATCGACGCCTCGGGTCACTGGGTTATACCCGGCATGATCGATACCCACGTTCACGTTGCAGGCGCGCGCGATCTCGGTGGGACCCATGGACTGGGTCTACAGATGGTGGCCGCCGCGGGAGCTACCACCGTGCTCGACCTCGGCGGGAGTATGGGGTCGCTTACCGCGGGCATTTCGGCGGGTGGGTCCGGAGTGAACGTCGGTAGCCTCGGGTATCTCAGGCCCGGCGAGACTGTGCCGGAGGGTCGACTGGACACCTCCCAGATACGCGAGGTGATCGGCACGGCGCTGGACGCGGGCATGCTCGGCGTAAAGCTGCTGGGCGGCTATTACCCATTCACTCCCGAAGAGACATCCGAATTTATCTCGTCGGCCAACGACATGGGCGCGTACATCGCCTACCACATTGGGACCACCGAAACTGGCTCCCGGCTGGATGGCGTCCGAGAATTACCGGCGCTGCTGGGTAGCACGGGCCGTGTCCACGTTGCACATATCAATGCCTACTGCCGTGGATCGATACTGCCGGTCGAGGAGGAAATCAGGGAAGCACTGCAAATCCTCGAAGACCTGCGCGATCAGATCGTTTCAGAGGTCCACCTAGCGCGGCCTAATTTCACTCGCGGCAAGAGTGACGCCGATGGCAATGTTGAAGCCGATGTGTGCAGGAACTGCCTTCGTCTGAAGGACTACGAGCCCACAGCCGACGGAATTCGAGCTGCGTTGCGTGATGGGTACGCATCAACCGTTGAGCAGACCAGGACCGGCCTAGTGCTGGTGACTGGTGAACGCGGGGTCGAGCTGTTCGACGAGGGCGACGGCGACCTTCCGTTGAGTTTTCCGGTGAACAACGCGACATCGGCCTTTCAACTGACCGCTGCACGTAACCAGAGCGACGAGTTCATCATCGACGCGATCGGAAGCGACGCCGGTCTCCTGCCGCGAAACGTCAATATCGAGCAGGCGATGCGACTCGTGAAGTTCGGTGCGCTTGAACCGCTCGATATGGTGCTCAAGCTAAGCCTTAACCCGGCACGAATGCTCGGACTCGTATCCAAAGGACGGCTTTCTGAAGGCAACGACGCCGACCTGACCCTCATCGATCCCGCGGGAGGCAGGGCCAGCTACGGCATCGTTGCGGGTCGGGTGATCATGATGGCGGGAAGGGTGGTTGGCCGCGGCGGGACGATACTCACAACGGAGCAGGGCCAAACGGCGGTTACTGCCACCGGTATTCCCTTCCAGACGGTCGATATCGCGCAGGCGATGATGTATGCCGGGCGGGGTTAGTCGACTATAACCGTCCGCGCAGTGGGCGGGTTCCTCTTCCTAATCTCGCTCTGGATCCTCAGACAGCTGGACGTTCCGGAACGAAAAGTAGATCGCGAAGTTGTACAGCAGTTTCAGCCCCCCACCCAGCAGCCAGGGTGCGACCGTATACGCACCGGCCCACAGGAAACCGGTTGCGGTTGAACTCGGCATTCTGCCAATACCCCGTCCCAGGTTCGCCGAAGCCGCCATTACCGAGCGCTCCCCAGGCGGGACGAGCGCCATCATGTACGACTGACGGGTGGGCACGTCCATTTCATCGAATATGCCCCTCAGCATCCAGATTCCGGTTGCGAAAACCACCGATGGCGCAAACGCAAACGCGATCAGGCAGACGTTCGCCACGACCTGCGTCCATACGAACGTATTGAGCAGGCCAATCCGCTTTGCGACCGAGGGTGCCAGCCAGATCGAAATCAGGTTCAATCCCTGGGTGGCAATCAGAATCGCCGCGACAGTCCCCTCGTTTATCCCGTACTTTTGGACCATCCATAACGCGAAGAACGATTCGAAGATCATCCCGCCCGCAAAAGAGTCGATTCCGAAAAGGCCGGAGATTTTCAGGATCGGTTTGCGCGACGATGCTTTAAGCGGATTTACGAGCAGTTGCCCGACCGCTGCTTTCGATTCGACCGCCGCCGACAGACCCAGATAGATCGCGGCGTTGAGCAGGTTGATTCCCATGTTGATCGCAAACAACACCCGGTAGGCGTCGATCAGCTCCCATCCCCGCACGCCGATCAGGAACGTGGCGATCCCGACCAGCGCCCCTCCCAAAGCACGACCGGCAGCAGACGAAACGGACAGGTTCGAGAACGCCCGGGTGCGTGTTTGACTCGTCGTCACATCGGTGAGCGATGACTGTTCAAGCTGGAGGCTCGGACCCCAGTGCATGCCACTGCCGGCGTACGACCCGAAGAACGATGCGAGGCCGATCAGCCAGACGTTCTCGGTGACGAACAGCATGATTATCGCAAGCCCAGTGATGGCAGCGATCACCGTAAACCATAGTCGCCTCGACATCCAGTTGGCGGTGAACATTACGATGAGGGACAGCACGAACCCACCGACCAGGCTTGCGCCCAAAACAAGCCCGATCTGGGGTATGGAAAACCCGATCTCAGCGAGGTAGATCGCCAGTATCACCGCGATGAGCCCGCGCCCCATGTCACGAAGGCCGCGGCCCGCGTAAACGATCAGGGCATCGGCGCGGGGTCGGCCAACGGGGTTAGGCGGGATCACCGGGTCTGCTGAAATGGGGGATGTTTTTTCTGAAGAGTTCATTGGCACTTGTATGGTGCGGAAGTTTAGACCTGCCCACTCCGGTACTGGTGCAATACCAATTTTACGATCGTCACAACGTCCTCTTTCCGACCCCTGTTGAGAGATGCTGCACAACCCGGTCAAAATCCATCTGACTGATGTTTCATTGCGCTGGAATTGGTTCTAGACGGTACGGCTTGTGATGACGCCAGGATCGAGAAATGCTTATTCGATAAGCCATCTCGAGGTGGTTGGTGATCCCTCCGCAGTGGTCGGGAAGAGGGTTGGTCGCGTTGTCCGTTAAACAACGCACCCATGGCGTTAATACCACGGGTGTGCGATTTGTTCCTAAGAAGTGGAGTGGATTACTTCTTGCCGCCTCCTCCACCGGATGAACCGCCAGAACCGTAACCCCCGTTGTCCTTCTTGTCTTTGGCTCCCTGAGCCTGGACTTTTTGTCTTCCGGCGCGTTGTTGATCGTCCTCTCCAAGTGCTCATCTCGCCTGGCATCAGCTTCAGCCCGCTTCTCGGCGAGTTTCTCGGCCAGCGCCTCGTTTTTCTGTGCCAGTCGATCGTCGACACTTCCGGGGTCTGCTGATCCGGTGGTCTATTTGCCACCACCCTTCTTTCCACGGGTGATCAGGCAAATCTCTTCGCCCTCCGTCCCTTCGTCTCCGGAAAGTTCGGTCTCTTCTCCATTTTCATCGAGGATCGTCGTCGTGCCACCGCCTGTGTCAGTCACCACGCCACACTCGTGTGAACGCGATGTCTTAGACGGAACGATGGTGAACCTGAGGACCGTGACGTTTTGCCGGAACGAGGGAGCGACGGTTGCCACCGGTGTCACCGGTGGCTCGCCCTCGGGCTCTGTACCGGTGTCATCGGACGTTGGGGGCGGCGGTGAGGTCCACAACCGGTGTCGTCCGCCCGTCGGAGTTGGCGTCAGGTCAACGCCGGTGTCATCCGAAGTGGGAGTCTCGGTCGGCTCTGGCGTCGGCGTTGGAGTATCCGTTGGCTCCGGAGTAAACGTCGAAGTGGGAGGGCGCTACCAGTTATATGGGCGCTGACGTAGGCGTAGGGACCTCGGTTGGCACGGGAACAGCCGTTTCTGCAACTGTTTCCGGTTTACCGGGCAGGACGACAGTCCTCGAACCTCTTTCACCCGGCTCGCCAACAGCCGGCTTGATAACCGGTTTGAACAGGAAACCCTGTCGCTGTCGATCCACCAGTGATTTGTCCACCTCGAAATCGAAACTGATGAACGTTGTCTGGCCGTCCGCGAGTTCGAAATTTCCGACCAGTTTGATCGTGTCGCTCGGAACCTCGGCCGTTATAAGCTCACCATCTTTCTCAATTTGCACTTCGGGGACCGAGAGGCGGACCTGTGTGTACTTGCCAGCCGGGAGTTCGGCGGTGCCGAAAACGGCCTCGACGCCCTCAAGGGCCAGCAGTTCAAATGTAATCTCTTCGTCGATGACGGTCAGTCAGCCCTCACCCGCTACCGAGACCTCGATATTGTCGGTCGTCACGTAGACGGCGGTAATCGATGGGTCCGGTGCATCGGTGACCGCATCCGATCCCGCGCCACCCGCAGCATAGCGGTCTGCAGATGCATGCTGGTCACAGTGGGCACCGCGCCCGGTCTGGCAGTGGCTGTTGGGGCACTCGGCGCGGTTGCGGTGGGTACCGGTCGCTAAAAGGTCGCCTCGGGCGCGGTCTCTTCATCGTCACTACCACCGCTGCAGGCAACCAGTACCAGCGCGGTTAGCCCGGGCAACATCAACGATAAAATTGTTTGTGCATTTTCAGTTGATCTCCTGTGGGCATTGAGATCAATCGCGAAGACGTGCCGTGAGATTCGCTGGCAACATGCGGCAGGCAACCATTCTAGTTAGTAACGAATCTCTCCGGCACGCCTTCGATAGGAATATGGTCGTTTAGGGATCGTTACCACTGGGTTACGGCTCTGTAGAATCGCCGCACAAACTTAACACACACTTCTCAGCGCAGGTATCTGGACCATTGGTTACGACACAGCAATTTGACTCAGTTCTGAAGAACGGCCGAATCGTCGACCCCACTAACAACATCGACGGGGCGTTCGATCTGGGCATCAGGCATGGCAAAGTGGCGGCGGTCGCCGAAAACATCGCTTTAGAACTGGCCGACGACATTATCGACGTTACCGGCCAGATCGTGATGCCGGGTCACATCGATACCCACGCCCACCTTTCGAGTCCGTTCAATCGCAGTGTCGACCGCGCCTACGGCCACGCGATGCTCGTCGAGTCGGGCACAACGACCGCGCTCGACCTTGCTGGTGATCCAACCGCAATGGCCAACGGTATGTTGCGCCGCGGCGCGGGGCTGAATGTGGCATCGCTGATGGGACTGGTGCCTCATTCGACGATAAAAGAAGACGATCCGAGTCCGAGTGTGATCCGCGACGTTATCGCCGATGTGAAAAAGCGTGGCGGAATCGGCGTAAAGTTGCTCGGTGGCTACCACCCGTTCACGCCCGAGGTTTCGGCCGATGTTGTCAAAGAGGCGAACGATCAGCTCGCCTGGGTGGCATTTCACGTCGGCACGAAGGATTCAGGCAGCGATATGACCGGTCTCAGGGAGGTGCCGGAAATTACCGGGGCCGGTCGCTTGCACGTCGCACATATCAACTCGTACACCCGCGGCATGGTCGACGAACCGCATGAAGAGGTGCAGGAAGCGCTCCGCATGATCGAGCGGATGCGGTCGCAGTGGGTGACCGAGGCTTATCTTGCCCAGGCAAACGGCACGAATGGCCTGTGCGACGAGGCCGGGAACCTTGTTTACAACGTTGCCCAGAACTGCCTGAAGGCACGCGGCTACCCGACGACAGACAAGGGCATTCGTGCGGCGTTGCTCGATGGGTACGGCTCGGCGCTGGTCGAGCGTGGCGGTCGGGCTGTGCTGGTTACAGGGCAGGAGGCGGTTGATGTGTGGGAGGCGGCGTCTACCGACGCATCGCTCAGCTTCCCGGTGAACCCGCCCACCAGCGCATTCACCCTCGCAACGGCCAAGTACGACGATGGGTCGTTCCGCGTAGATGCGATATCTACCGACGGCGGGTCGTTGCCCCGAAACGTGGCGATCGAGCGGACGATGGCGCTTGTCGCGTTCGGCGCACTAAGCATGGACGAAGCCGTTATCAAGTTGAGTTACACACCGTCGCGCATGCTCGGACTGCTTAGTAAGGGCCACTTCACCGAGGGCGCGGATGCCGATATCACTGTGATCGACCCTGCGACGGGCAGGGCGTCGATGTCGCTGGTTGCTGGCGAGCTGATCATGTACATGGGCCGTGCCATCGGCAAGGGTGGCACCTGGCTGGTGCTTGAGGAAGGGCGAGGCGTCGCCGAATCGAGCGGGCTGCCGTTCGAGGTGATGGAACTCGAAAACAGCCAGCTTTACGAACACTGGGAGTAGCCAGATCAGGCGCGAAGCCGCCACTCACTCTGGGACAACGGGAAAAACCAATGACTTTGAAAGACCGGATAGGCGTGGATGCCGGGACGACCCGACTCGAAGATGCTGTGCAGTGGGCGATAGACAACGAGTTTTTCTTCCTCGACTTCAACGCGGACGCCGGTCCGAATCATATGGACAGCTGGAGCGTCGAACGTGCCCGTGAAATCAGGAATATGTGCGAATCGAACGGCATATCGATCGGGCTGCACACGCTTTCGGCGGTAAACGTCGCGGAGTTCTCGCCTTACGTTTCGCGGGGTGTTGAATCGTATATGCGGGCAAGTGTCGATCTTGCGAACCAACTGGGGTGCTCGTGGGCGGTTGTGCACGCCGGGTATCACTTCTCTGGCGATGTGCCCGAGCGAAAAAAAGCCTCGCTCGACCGACTGGTCCGGATCTGCAAGTACGGTGCTGACACCGGCCAGCGAATCCTTCTCGAAAACCTTAATTATGAGCCCGAAAAAGCCGAAATTCACTACCTGGCCCACACCGTGGAGGAAATTCGGCTCTACTTCAATGCGATTCCGCTTGAGCAGTTGGGCTGGGCGTTCACGGCCAACCATTCGCACCTCGTTCCCGAGGGCGTAGACGGCTTTATTGATGCATTCGGTATCGAGCGCATCGGCGAGGTGCGCCTGGCCGACAACAACGGCGATTACGAGGTGCACCTCATCCCGGGCGAGGGCACCCTCGATTTCTCCAACCTGTTTACCCGACTCGAAACCGCCGGTTACAGGGGGCACTATTCGATGGCGTATGGTTCGGATGAACAGCGAATAGAATCCCGGAATTCTCTTAGCACGCTGGTTTAGCCAGCCGTAAGGGCGAACTAATTTCTGACAATGCGCAATTTGTCGAGCTACGAACGGAAAAATCGTGAACCAGATTGAAATGATCGATCCTGAGGCACTGTTCCCACACGGTGCGACCACGCACGGCCGCTCGAGCCGGGCACCCGCCACCGGCAAAAACGGCATGGTTGCGTCGGCACACCCGTATGCGACACGCGCCGGATTGGATGTGCTCAGGGACGGCGGCAACGCAATCGACGCTGCGATCGCCGTGGCTTCGACCCTGAACGTAGCCGAGCCATACATGTCGGGTGTTGGCGGGATCGGGCTGGCACTGGTGTACGTGGCGAAAGAGGGCCGTACACGGGCCTTGAATTTCTCGGGACACGCCCCGGAGGCTGCCCGACCTGAGATGTACGACAGGTTCAACATCGAAACAGGTCCGCTCGCCCCGCTTGTGCCCGGCAACGTTTCGGGCTGGCTGACGATGCACGAAGAGTACGGTTCGCTGCCGCTGAAACGGGTTTTCAGGGACGCTATTCGCTACGCGGAAGAGGGAGTGGCGCTGACCCCGTGGAGCGCACAGCTGATCGAGGAAAACCTCGAACGCATCGACCGCTTTGACTCGTCGCAAAAAGCGATAGTCATCGACCGGGCGGGCATGGGCGTGGGATCGTTATTCAGGCAGCCGCAGCTATCTGAAACGCTGGCCGCGATTTCCGAAGGGGGTCAGGAGGAGTTCTACGAAGGTAAACTTGGCGACCGTCTGCAGGCGGGTCTGGAGACCGCGGGCGGGATCATCAGCCGCGAGGAACTCGCCGCTTACAGTGCCTTCTGGCAGGAGCCGCTTTCTACGAACTACCGGGGTTACGAGATTCGCGTTTCGCCGCCCAACTCATCGGGCTTCCAAGTACTCGAAACCCTGAATATCCTCAACCAGTTCGATCAGCTCCCGTACGGTTCAAGCGATACCCTCCACAGGCTTGTGGAAGCGGTCTACATCGCCGCTGACGACCGGGCGAAGTACGCTGGAGACCCAAACGAAGTTGAAATTCCGCTGGAGCGGTTACTTTCGGCGGCGTACGCAGCCGAAAAAGCCGCCGGGATAGACATTCTTGCAACTTCGGGCCCGCCACCCGAACGCTGGAACCGCTCGCGGGTCGAGCACCCACCGCTGGGCGTAAAACCAGAGTTCGCCAGCGGTCTGACAACCCACTTCGCAACCGCCGACTCTGAAGGCAACGTAGTGACGATTACGCAAACCCTGGGCGGTGCGTTTGGCTCTGCCGTCGTTGCGGGTGACACCGGCGTTTTCATGAACAACATGTGTAAGTGGTTCGACATCGACGCCGATCTCGGAAGCCCGAACCTGATAGGACCCGGCAAGCAGCAAGACTTCTGCATAGCGCCGGGCCAGATTTTTGAGGGTTCTGACGACGACCAAAAAATTCGTATGTCGCTTTCGACGCCCGGCAGCTACGGGATTCTCCACACGACGGTCCAGATGATGTACCACCACATCGACGTTGGAATGAACGTGCAGGAGGCAATCGAAGCCCCGCGCTTCCGTTTCTACGACGATGGGACGCTCATGGTGGAAAACCGGTTCCCGAAGCACATGCGGGACGACCTCGTCCGGCGAGGTCACCACGTTGTAGTAGCGCCGGACTGGCACAACGGTGTGGGCGGTGGCCAGGGGATTCAGTTCACCGGTCACGGCACTATGCTGGGTGGTGCCGACCCAAGGCGCGACGGTGTAGCGCTGGGGTTTTAGGTGCGGTTGCCGGCACGGGTGAGTATTTGATTTATTACGAGTCTCCCTCTCACGATAGGAGGAGGATATTAGGGAGTGGTATCGAACCCTGGCAAGGCGATAAATGAGTGACTCACAAGATTCAAATATCCAGTCAGGCAACCGCGAGTTAACTGATTTTCCGAAAATGGTGTTCGGAGTGATGGGTTCGGCCGGCGGTGACGTTCCCGAATCTGCCCGCGAGAAGATTTACGTAATCGGCGCAGAGGTTGGGCGGCGCGGCTACACGCTGGTCACCGGGGTCGCCCCCGGCCTCCCGCACGACTCTGTGCTCGGGGCTAAATCGGAGGACGGGCTCGTGATGGGTATTTCGCCCGCGCAGAATTTCACCGAGCATATGGAACGCTACGCCTCGCCTACGCGCGGCTATGACATCATCGTTTACACGGGCAGCGGGCTCATGGGCCGCGAGGTCGAGAACATCCGCAGTTGCGACGCGGTAGTGATCGTCGGAGGTCGCTCGGGCACACTGGGCGAATTTGCGATCGCATACGACGAAGCGAAACTGATTGGCGTACTCGAAGGCACGGGCGGAATTGCCGATCACATCGACGAATTGCTTGAGGTCATCAACAAGGAGACTGGTGCCACGGTGATCGGCCACTCTGATCCGGTGAAACTCGTCGAACTTCTCGAAAAGGCTTACCTGGAGAAGGTGTTGCCCGGTATCTTGAAATGATCAAAGACTTCAACACCGACGGCGAGTTGGAGTAGGTGGCAACGGTACGTTGGTGCCAGTATGGATCGGTTAGTACGAAGTCGGAATGGCCGGACCGGCGGCATGTAACAGTGCACCGGAATTGATTACCCGATGGTCGAACAGGAGATTCGCTTTTTGCTCAAGAAGGCCGCATTGTTCTACGACTACCCGCCCGAAGATGGAGACGTGTTTGGTCAGGGCAGGCGGGATCTCATAGCTGAGATCACCGACCTCTACCCTCACGTGATCAACGGTGGGAATTTCGACGAGAATGCCGACGCCCTTGCCGACGTTGAAGTAATTTTCGCCACCTGGGGTCTGCCTCGCTTCGCCGACCACCACTTTTCTCGCCTGCCTAAATTGAAGGCGGTTTTTTACGCAGCCGGAGACGTCAGGTCGTTCGCCGACCCCCTGGTCGAAAACGACATCATCCTCGTTGGAGCATGGGACATCAACGCCATTCCCGTTGCCGAGATGTGTCTATCGCAGATCTTGCTTTCGCTGCGGGGCTATTTTCGTGCTGCCCGCCAGTACCGCGATGTAAAAACCCACGCCGCCAAGTCATTTTCTCGCAGTGGCGTGTTCGGTGAAACGGTTGGCCTGATTGGTCTCGGAAAAATCGGCACCCGGCTCCGTGAGCTGCTTTCCAGCTTCCCGATCAAGGTGATCGCGCACGATCCGTTTCTGACCGACGAACGAGCGAAAGCGCTCGATGTCGAGGCGGTTTCGCTCGTAGATTTGTTCGAGCGTTCGCTTGTTGTCAGCAATCACACACCCAATCTGGAATCGACCCGCGGCGTTCTCACGGCTAATTACTTCGAGATAATGCGCGATGGGGCGACTTTCATCAATTCAGGGCGCGGCGCGCAGGTGGTGGAACAAGATCTGGTCCGGGTGCTGAGTGCCCGACCTGATCTGACTGCGCTGCTGGATGTGACACTGCCTGAGCCGCCACCTGCCGGGTCGGCGCTGTGGAGTCTTGAAAACGTGGTGATCAGTCCGCACATCGGCGGGACGGTCGGCGACGAGGTAGTTCGCCTCGCCGATTGCATGATTGAGGAGTTTGAGCGCTGGGAGGCCGGTGGACCGCTAAGGTACCGGATCACCCCGGAAGTGCTCAAGACGATGGGTTAGAGGCGCGGAATCCTGTCAAACAGGAGTAATCCCACCCGTTCAGCAGTGGAACCGTCTAGATTAAGCCAGCTGCGCCCGACCTTGTAGGTATCGTGGCAATGCCACCTACCGTTGGACGCGGCCTGTCACGTCGCCGCCTGCGACTGCCATGACTTCCTTGGCCGTGACAAGATTGAAATCGCCGTGGAACGTGTGCGCCATCGCCGAGGAAGCGACCGCGAAGTCGAGCACCTGCCGTGAACTCCAGCCGTCCTGGGTCAGACCGTAGATCATGCCCGCGCAGAAAGCGTCACCGCCGCCGACGCGATCGACGATGCGAACCGCGTACTTGTTGCCCATAAGGATTTCGTCACCATCGAAGTAGATCGCACTCCAGTTGTTATCGTCGGCAGACTCGCTTTCCCGCAGGGTAATGGCGACTTTCTTGAAGCCGAACTTGTCGACAAGCTGCTGCACAACCGTCCGGTACGCCTCGGCATCTATCTCGCCCGTCGTTACGTCCACACCCTCGGCAGCCACACCCAGGCATTTCTCAGCGTCCTCTTCGTTGCCAATCGAGACATCGACATACTTCATCATCGGAATCATCGTCGCCTGTGCCTCTTCCGCCGACCACAGATTGCCGCGGTAGTTCATATCGGCGCTCACGGTCAGGCCGAGGTCTCTTGCCGCTCCGGCTGCTTCTTCGCAGGCCGCCGCTGCGCTTTTCGATATTGCGGGAGTGATGCCCGTGAAGTGAAACCAGTCCTTGCCGGCAAACACCTGCTCCCAGTCGACTTCACCCGGTTTTATCTCGGCGATCGACGACGCGGCGCGGTCGTAGACGACCTTTGAGGCACGCATCGCAGCACCCGATTCCAGGTAGTAGGTTCCCAGCCGTCTGCCCTGCCTGAGAATCTCCGAGGTATCGACACCGAACTGGCGAATGTAGTTGATGCAGGCCTGGCCGATTTCGTTGTCGGGAATCGCCGTCACGAAGGTCGCGTCCACTCCGAAGTGAGCAAGCGAAACGGCGACGTTGCACTCGCCTCCGCCGTACGTAACCTCGAACTCGCGTGCCTGCGTGAACCGCTCGCGCCGCATGGTTGCCAGGCGGAGCATTACCTCGCCGAAAGTTACGACCTTTGTCATCTGCTGAGATTCTCCATTATTCAAGTCTGTTGTTAGCCGGAATTATCAGGTGTCGGCGTTTACGAAACCACTGAACCCAGCTGAGTAAATGCGGTATTATCGCCGTATTGATTTGATGAGGGCTACGACATCTCTGCTGCGCTGTTCGAGCCTGTCCCAGTCGCCGCTTTCAAGGATGTCGCTTGATACCAGCTTGGAGCCCAAGCCGACGGCGAACACACCAGCCTCGAACCAAGGCCTGAGCGACTCTTCGGTGATGTCCACGCCGCCAGTCGGCATGATCGACGACCACGGCATGGGGGCCAGGACGTCTTTCACAAAGCCCGGTCCACCGACGGCGCTGCCCGGAAAGATCTTGACAATTTCGACACCAAGTTCCTCGGCTGCAGAAATTTCTGACGCTGTCCCGCAGCCAGGTATGTACCCGACTTTCCGCCGGTTGCATACCTTCGCAACGTCGGGATTCGTGACCGGCCCGACGATGAAGCTTGCACCGGCCGAGATGTACATCGAGGCAGTTCCGGCATCCAGCACCGATCCTGCCCCGAGGATCGCTTCGGGTAGTTCGGCTGCGCAGAACTTGTCGAGAGCCGAGAAGACTTCCCATGCGTGATCGCCGCGGTTGGTGAACTCCAACACCCTGATACCGCCGTTCACACAGGCCTTCGCGATGTTCTGAACGGTCGCGATATCGCCATTGTAAAAAACCGGCACGACGCCAGTTTCCTGTACGGCATTCAGTGCCTGAAGTCTACTGTGCTTTGTCAACGTGGGGTCTCCTTAAGCGGTGTCGAAATGTACCAAGCGGACAAACAGTTTAACCACGGATCAGGCTTCCGCCGACCTGCGGGCGTGAGTTTCTACATCGCAACTGTCTCACCATTACAAAATCGGTAGTAACCTCTTGGCTCAGAAAAAACGCAATTCTCGAACCGCACACGCGCCATTCGCACCAAATCGGCAGAAGGTAATCGAAATGGATTCTAATCCAGTCAAAGAAAAACTAAAGCGCGGCGAGCCGTCGGTCGGCACATGGTCCACCACCGGCGACCCGGCTGCTGTCGAGATCATGGCCCGGCAGACGGAACTCGACTGGATAAATATCGACTTTGAGCACAATCCGATCGACGTTTCCTCCGCGATCAACTGCCTGCGCGCCGCCGAGGGATCTGGGAAACCGTTGTTCGCCCGCATCCCGTGGAACGACAAGGTGTGGATCAAGCGGATACTCGACATCGGTTTTATGGGGATTGTCGTTCCCGATGTGAAAAGTCCTGAAGAGGCCGAAGCCGCAGTCCAGGCCGCGAAATACCGGCCGCGGGGAATCAGGGGCATCGGGTCGTCACGGGGGCAGCTGGTTTTTGGACCCGACTACTACGCGAATGCCAACGACATGACGCTTGTGGTCATAATGATCGAAGACCCGGTGGCGGTCGACTGTATCGACGACATCATGCAGGTGCCGGGAGTGGACGTCTGCTTCATTGGGCCAAACGACCTTGCGAACATGATGGACCTGCCGACCGGGATGGATAACCAGGCCCCGAGGCACATCGAGGCGGTGCAGAAAGTCGTCGACGCCGGTAAGCGTAACGGCGTTGCGACCGGGATTCACACCGGTTCAGGCGAAGAGGCTGCCCGGCGGATCAAGCAAGGTATGCAGTGGTTCCCTATCGGCTCCGACGCCCGCATGCTGAAGATGGGAGTTGACGGCCAGCTGGCCGCAATGAAAGCAGGCCTGGCAGGAGAGGCAGTCTCCGCGAACAGCGCAGAGAGCGGCGGCACGTTCTACTAGGTGCCACTGGCACGTTCCCTGCGAGTTTGATGCCAGATCCTTCTTGTTCAGGGACAGGGGACTTACTGGTCCTCCCTCCAAATGTTGGAGGGAGTTAGAGGGTGGCTAGTTCGCCGCCGGGCGGTGAAGGTGCGTGGGGCGTGTGCATCGGCGGTATCTTCACTCCG
The DNA here is from genome assembly GCA_913048295.1 of uncultured Dehalococcoidia bacterium. Lineage (GTDB taxonomy): Bacteria > Chloroflexota > Dehalococcoidia > Lucifugimonadales > Lucifugimonadaceae > Lucifugimonas. The sequence goes on along the minus strand of CAJWWK010000043.1, from coordinate 789 downwards.
CAATTTTCGACCCACACCCACACCCTCTTCCGGTCAGGGAGAGGGCGAAGAGCGTGAAATCGGAGTCGTAATTCATACTCAAACTGAACTGCGAAACATCTCGGAATAATCCATCGAAAATTCGGACATTGGTCACTAACTGGTCACAAGCGTCTCAAAAGTAGCTCGTTAATCAGCACCCGCCACCCACCTGAGACCCCGGCACCGGATGCCCTGACGACCAACAAACCCGCGTGCATGGCGTTCCAGCCCGCACAGCAGCCACAGGACGCTGGCCTGGCTGGGTAACGGGAAGCCGGTATGCGTGGCGAAAGCGGCAGTGTTCGCCTTGGTGGGGCGACCGGGTAGGTGTGGGCAGACCCCTGGGGGTTGTTCCAGTTGAACCCTGAACAGTCATTCCGTACTGAAGAATTGCAACTTGCAGCCAACTTGATACGTCGAGATTCATCGTCGTCTATCGCCTACGTAGTCAGTTAAGTAGTCAAAACCATAGTGACGCGTGTGGATGACGAGGCATGGGGGGCGGATAGGCAGGACTGGTGGTGGCCGTTTGCAGTAGTGGGCGGTAGCTGTTTGCGGTAGTAGGCGGTGGCTGTTTGCGTCGGCGGCTGTGATGTTGGTGGGTGACTACTGCGACGGATGTTGGTAGTTGGCCGAGAGGTTGGTGGTTGTGGGTTGATTGGATAAGGGTGCGGGTATGTCTTAGTGGGTTAGTTGTTGAGTGATGGTGTTGACCCGCATAAATCTGACGACCAATTTTCAAACTTCACCCTTTCCGCTTGTCCAGCA
>CAJWWK010000042.1 GCA_913048295.1 uncultured Dehalococcoidia bacterium | reverse complement strand
AGGTGGATGTTCGACATTCCGTTCGATCGAATCGACGTCACAATTCACCGCCAGAGCATCGTTCACTCGATGGTTGAATTCACCGATGGTACGCTGAAGGCGCAGCTCGGTCCCACCGACATGCGGCAGGTCATCCAGTACGCCATGTTCTACCCCAAGCGGCAATCTAACAGCAATCTGCCGATACTCGACGCGGTATCCATGGGGGCGCTTACGTTCGAGCCGATGGACCGGTCGCTCTACCCGTGCTTCGAATTGGCACTGGAGTACGGTCAGAAGCGTGGAACTTACCCCGCGGTACTTGCAGGCGCCGATGAGGCCGCAGTGATGTTGTTCCTAAACGGCGATATCAAGTTCACGCAGATACCCGACATCGTCTTGAACACCCTGTCAGCCCATAGTGTGATTATCACCCCGACTATCGGCGACACCGTCGATGCCGCCAATTGGGCTACCGAAACCACACTGGCACGCTACAACTCCTCAACAATTCTGAGCTAGCATTTAACATCTATGCCTGCAACAGCTTTTTTGGGCGTCGTCACGTTCCTGATCGTGCTCGGACCGCTCGTTATTCTCCACGAACTCGGCCACCTGTGGACAGCCCGGCGATTTGGCGTAAAAACACTCGAGTTCGCCTTCGGTTTTCCGCCCCGCGCAGGTGGTATCTGGAGCGGTAAGACTCCGATACGCGTCGACGGCCAAACGGTATATGAGATCGACCGCAGTTCGCTCGTAGGACATGTCGTTTCCATACGGTCCATGCTCGATAGCGACGGTAACCAGGTCGCGGTGAGCGTGCGGGGACGAGCAAAAGGGGACGACGCCGAGGCGGCTAGCGGCGGCCTGGTCTCGATCGGCAAAATCAAGGCCGACGAGGGCGATCAACTCATCGTTGCCGACATGCTCTGGTCGTTCAACTGGTTACCACTCGGTGGCTTCGTCCGCATGGTCGGTGAAGAGAGCAGCACGACCGAAGGCGCGCTTGGCAGCAAGCCGCGATGGCAGCGAATTGTTGTGATGGGCGCCGGGGCAGCTGTGAATCTCGTTATTCCTTTCATCCTGCTCCCGCTGGTGTTGATGTGGCCGGCCGAACAGATTTCAGGCGACGTAACAATTGGAACTGTCTTCCCCGGATCCCCCGCTGAAGAGGCCGGAATACGACCCGGTGATCGGATCGTGAAAGTCGATGGCAGAGATATTCAAAGGATCGCCGACCTGCAGAGAGCAGTGACTGTAAAACTGGGAGCCGAGAGCACCTGGGAGGTCGAGTCAGGCGTTCCGAACATATTCGCCCGACCGACAGAGCCGCAATACCAGTACAACGGCGATGTCAGAAAGCTGACCCTTGTCCCCCGATGGAAACCACCGCGGCGGCTTGTGGTCGATGAAGTCTCGGACCCGGAAGAAGAAATGTCACTGGGTCGCGCCCGGGTCTTCGACACGCGCGTCGGTCTCAGCACCGTGCTTAAAGTCGTCGAGCGTCCGGCCAACACCCTGTTCGAGATATCCAGTGCCGACGCGGCGAAACTCGACCCTCCTGCCGTAACTGGTGATCTCCTGCGAGTCGTCGCTGTTGCTGAGGCGGGTAAAGAGATATCACTGGCCGACGCACGAGCACACGATAACGGGCTCGGCATTATCAGGTACATCCAGGAAGGCGCGACCGGTGTACAGATCTCGACCGAAAACGTGCAGACCGTGCGCAAGGGTATGAACCCCCTCAAGGCATTCCCGAACGGTTGGCAACAGGCGCTCGACATCGTCGTGCTCACGCGTAACGCACTCGCGACGACCCTCATTGGTAGCTCGAACCCGCAGTTTGAAGGGCCCTCTACCGTCGGTCCGGTGGGTATCGGCCAGCTGACTGGAGAAATCGCGGTTGCAGACGCCAGCCTGGACGCCAAGATCATCACCTTCGCGACTCTGGCTGCGACCCTGAGCCTTTCGCTCGCGATCTTGAACATCCTTCCGATCCCCGCCCTCGACGGCGGCCGCATATTCTTCGTTCTTGTCGAGATTGCACGACGAGGTAAACGTATTTCTCCCGAACGGGAGGGATTGGTCCACCTCGTAGGATTTGCGATATTGATCGGGCTGATAGCTGTGATATCGGTGCAGGATATCGCCCGTATCATTCGCGGCGAGTCGTTTTTCTAGAACCCGTCGCAAAATTATCAGGTATGACCTTCTACCAGGCACGCCGGAACCAGCTGATCATTGCCGCACTTTCTACCGTGCTGCTGGCAGGGTTGTGGGCGGTCGGCGATCTCCCACTGGCGATGTACTACGCGTTGCCGTTCGTTATCGTGGGCCTGTGGGTTCCAGCCCTGCTGGTCCGCAAGCAACTCCAGGGCTCCCTCGTGTGGAACTTGTTTTTCGGCTTGCTGGGAATTGCCGTGATTTCGATAGTGGTAAGAGCCGTCTGGCTGATCGGCAGGGGATGAGGCGACCAGTCATGTTCAGTCCGAGCGTTACGCCGTTTTCGCGAATGATCGGTAAAATTGTTGCTGTACTAATTCGTTAGTCGTAATCAATTGGAGTAAGCGAACTGGCAGCGAGAGACAATACCCACGCTGTGAACGTGGGCGGCGCGTTGATCGGAGGCGGCAACCCTGTCGTTGTCCAATCGATGACCGACACAGATACGGCAGATATCGGAAAAACAGTCGCCCAGGTGGCTCTGCTCGCCGAAGCTGGCAGCGAGATTGTGCGCATCACCGTGAACAACTCTGCGGCGGCCGCAGCGGTTCCGGAGGTGAGGAAACGACTTGTCGACTCCGGCTGCAACGTTCCGCTGGTCGGTGACTTTCACTTTATCGGCCACCGGCTCCTGCGCGACCACCCGGAACTCGCACAAACTCTCGACAAATTCAGGATTAATCCGGGAAACGTTGGCCGGGGTGCTCGCCACGATGAGAATTTTTCCACATTCATCGATATCGCAAAGGGCCTCGGTAAACCGGTCCGCATCGGCGTGAACGCGGGAAGTCTCGACCCCGATGTGATGGCGACCAAAATGGATGAAAACTCTCGATTGGCGATGCCACTGAGTTCTGAATTAATCGAAAATCGCGCCATGGTCGAAAGTGCCCTCTCAAGTGCCGAGGCTGCATTGGACCTCGGGCTCACGCCAAATCAGATCATCATCTCCTGCAAGTTGTCGCGGTTTCCGCAAATGGTCGCCGTATACCGGGAGTTGTCCGAGAAATCAGACTTCGCACTCCACCTTGGTCTGACTGAAGCCGGAATGGGCCAAAAAGGCGTGGTGGCCACCACCTCGGCGCTCAGCGTGCTGCTCGAGCAGGGTATCGGCGACACGATACGCGCTTCGCTGACACCCGAAGTCGGGGGTGACAGGGCGAAGGAAGTTCGGCTATGCCAGGACATCCTCCAGTCTGTGGGATTGAGAAGGTTCCGCCCGGCGGTAACGGCATGCCCGGGCTGTGGCCGTACGACTTCCACGTTATTCCGCGAGTTGGCGCAGGACATACAGACCCATATCGACGACCGACTACCAGAATGGCGCACTCGCTACGGTGGTTCGGAGACCCTCCAGGTGGCGGTGATGGGATGCGTTGTGAACGGCCCCGGCGAGTCGAGGGCAGCGAACATCGGCATCTCACTTCCCGGAGCAGGCGAAGAGCCTCGAGCACCGGTGTTCGTCGACGGAGAGCGTGTGAAGTTTCTCTCAGGGCCGAATATCGCGGGTGACTTCATCGACATGGTCGAGCGGTACGTGGAGACGACGTACAAGAGCTAGCTCCTCGCGTTATCGTCAGGGTTTTTGCTAACTGAGCTTTACCGCTGTGCCGTACGCCAGGATTTCCGAGGCTCCGGCGGCGATCATCGATGTGGTGTAGCGAATGTTGACCACCGCGTCGGCTCCCAACGATTGGGCCTGCTCCATCATTCGCCGATTAGCCATCTCCCGGGTTTCGGCCTGAAGTTTGGCATACTCAGATATTTCGCCACCTATCAGGTTCTTGACGGAAGCGATGATGTCGCGTCCAACGTGACGTGCCCGGACTGAATTCCCGCGGACTACACCGAGAATCTGGGTAATCTCCCGCCCCGGTATGTCCTGTATGGTCGACTCGATCATCGATAACTCCTCTGCGCGCCCGGATGGACCTGGATAATTCCCCCGCTTGTTCGACGGTTGTGAGGTTAGCAGAACACGGCCATCAATCGGTTGTAATCCCCACGAAAGCGAGTACTCAAGGTAGGTTGTATATCACCAACCCAGTTGGACGCAGGTAACATTCGCTCCTGATTTTGCGCTGGTGTTCATATCGCAACCAGAGAACTTACAAGGAAAAAAATGGCATTGGACTGGCACCAAATCGATCGCTTCTTGATGGGCGAGGCCTGGGCTGGCTCTCTGATACAGCAACATGTGGCCGAACTGTGCGATGTGATTGGCCCCCGGTGGGGAGGTTCGCCAGAAGACCGTCAGGCAGCCGAATACATCAGGGATCAGATGAAGCAGGCAGGGTTGGACCGCGCCGAAATCGAACCGTTCACAATTGACACATGGGATCACGCTGCCGTATCGATAACGCTGGTAGAAAGCGGACGTGCCATTGCATCGCTCCCGTTCCTCAGGTGTAAACCCATTGATATTGCAGCCCCACTTATCGACGCAGGCTACGCAACGACACACGAAATCGAATCGCTGGGAGATACCATAAATGGCGCGGTCGTCCTTGCTGCGATTTCCCCCGAGCCTTTTACGGCGGCCGAACCGTTCACCAGGAGGCTTTCCTATCTGACCGATGCAGGGGCTGCCTGCGTCATCGCCGTCGAACCCAAAACCGGTGGACGAATGGAGTACTCCAGTTCCGACGAATGGCTGAATCTCGGCCCTCGCGGGGACGTTGTGGCCGTCGTCAAGACGAGTTCCGAAGATGGTGCATATTTACAACGAATTGCAGGTGAACACCCGATTATTCGCGTGTCAGTCGATGCACGGTTCTTCGAATCCGAAGCACACAACACCGTGGCCGAACTGACGGGTACAACACACCCGGAACGCCACCTGATACTGGCCGGGCATCACGACACAGTTCTCGGAGCTCCCGGAGGTAACGACAACGCTTCAGGGACGATTGGGGTAATGGAAACGGCCAGGGTGATGACTGCATTGGCTCGAGAGTTGGGCGTGCGACCCGGAATGTCCATCCGATTTGCAACGTGGAGCGGCGAGGAGCAGCGATTGCAGGGTGCCAGGGCCTACGTTGCCCGCCACTACATCGAGGATGCTCTCGAACAGGAACTGAAACCGCTACTGAACGTGAATCTCGACGAGCTATCGACGGGTCACATGAAAGGCGTGGTGTTGCATTTCCCGCACCTGCGCGAGTTTGTTCAGGAACAGCTCGACACGATGAACGACGGCCTGAAATGTCACGTACTGGACCACATGGACGCCCACTCTGACCACTTTCCGTTTGCGGAAGCGGCGATCGAATCGTCGATTCTGTGGCGGTGGCGGTTTTGGGGACGACACGAAGACGCCAACTTTCACCACGAACAATGGGATGCAGCGAACAAGCTGAATACCAGGGAACTGAAGGAATACGCGGGTCAGCTGGCTCGCCTGCTGCTGCGGTTATCGTATATCCCGCCCGACGAATGGCCCGAGAACCCACTTTCGGTTTCAGATGTGCAAAAAATGATCGACCGGGACGCGGGCAAATCCCACCCGGTCTTCCATTAGAATCTCGATAAGGGACATTCGAAATGCGGGAACGCCACCACAGGTCGGAAAGCAAACATCCGCGCCTGTGCACCTGTACGGTGTGCCAGGCGAGTCGTATCGCCGCGCAAACGCCAAAACATAAAAAGAAGCGAAAGCCCAAATCTCAACGCGGCAAGAGTTCGAAGAAGCAGGTTGCCGAATCGGCTATTTCCGACGTGATGGATATGCTGGGATTATCGGACGAGAAACCACCTTCAGGATAAGTACCAGGCACATGACGACACCATCGAGAACTAAGATCGGGCTCATCGGCGCGGGATGGTGGGCGACGGCGAACCACCTGCCGGTCCTTGTCGAACGTGACGACATTGACCTGGCAAGCGTATGCCGTCTGGGCGCCGACGAGCTGCAGCAGGTCAAAGAAAAGTTTGGTTTCACCCACGCCACCCAGGATTACCGGGAGCTGCTCGAAACCCCCGGGCTGAAGGGCGTAATTGTCGCTTCGCCGCACACTCTTCACTATGAGCACGCCCTCGCCGCGTTGAAAAAAGGCCTTCACGTGATGTGTGAAAAACCATTGACCACCAGGGCCGATCAAGCCCGGGAACTGGTCGAGGAGGCCGACAAGCAGGGCGTGGAGCTCATGATTCCGTATGGCTGGCATTACGGCGAGTTCATCCAGGAGGCAAAACGACGGATGGATGATGGCGCGGTCGGTCAAATCGAATTTGTGATGTGCCACATGGCCTCACCTGTCCGCTCACTACTCGAGGGCAAGCAGTTCCTATCAACAGGCGGAGGGGCAGGCGAAATCATGTTCGAACCGGCCGCCGATACCTGGGCCGACCCGGTAATCGCCGGTGGCGGCTACGCGCTGGCCCAGATGTCGCACTCCGCAGGTCTGGCTTTCTGGCTCACTGGACTTGCTGCCGAATCGGTTGTCGCTCTGACTTCGGCACCCACGAGTAAGGTCGAGCTCTACGATTCTTTCTCCGTTCGGTTCGCGGGTGGGGCGATCGGCTCATTCAGTGGCGCGGGGGCTCTTCCGGACAACCAGCAATTCCAACTGGATGTCCGAATTTTCGGTTCGGAAGGCAGCATGAACGTCGATTGCGACCGGGCCCGGCTTGAGGTCCTCAGGCACGATGGCACTAATTTTTCGATGGACCTGCCGGCGGATGCTGGAGAGTATTTCGGAGGAGGTCCGACATCGGGCTTCGCCGACATCGTTACCGGGAAGAGTAAAACCAACTGGTCACCCGGTTGGGCAGGGATGCGAGCCGTTGAGATGATCGACGCCGCATACCGGTCGGTGGAATCCGGCAAATCTGAGACTGTATGACCGGCAATGTGGGCATCCTCGTTTGGCGACACAAGGTCGGTTCACGAAATCATGCCGTGAGTGCTATCTGCCATGCACATTGCGCAATGAAGCCGCTGGGATCACATCTGAGCCGATGAACCAGTGGTTTCACCTGTGGTGAACCTTGACGGGCTCAGGGTGAATCCCGCAGGTCATAGTCGCGAAGCACAGTCCGTGTGAATACTTGTTATGTACCTTCGCACTCGCGAGGGTGAAACATCCTGAGCGCGGTCCTGGCCACCTTTGCACAATCCGAGACGACATATCCCTCCAGGCCAGATCCGATCGGTCGGCTTCACCGCTGGCTTTCAAAGATCACCGATCTTGCCTCAGGTCGTAACGGCGGAACGAAGCTTCTGGTTGATGCCGGACAAATTCTCGGAGAAAACTTCGAGTCACGCGACCACCAGGAAAAGTTTGCACAATACCTGGCGACGATAGTCAAATTCGATTATTTCAGCCTGGCGCGGGTAGACCATTCCGAGTGGACTGTTGAAAACTTGATCCATTCTGGAACAAACATCAGCGGGATGTCCGATTCCTGGTCACTCAACCTCGATGCTATGCCCCAGCCAGAGGTGTTCTTGACCAGGCAAGCCGCAATGTGCGAACTTGACGAGGTTGTCCACAGCGGCAACTACCCGGCATGGCGGATGTACCGGGCAGGCCTACGTTCGATGATCACTGCCCCGATCATCGTCGATACGACTGTCATCGGAGTCTTTGTGGTAGCGTCGCGTTTGCCACGAAACTACACAGAAACCGACATCCACACCGCACAACAGCTGGCCGACGCGGTCGCAGGTTCGTTCGCGAACCTTCGCCTTCACCGGCGGTTGCGACGTGAGCTGATCGAACGTGAGACGATTTCTGCAATCGCCAAGACGATCAGATCATCGCTGGACATCGAGAGTTCCATGCCAGCGGATCACCCCAGCACAGTGCGCTTTCGGCCAACATGAAAGTTGGCGACGCTACGGTTGGCAGGCTATCCGTTGCTAACACGCCGCAACACAGATTCATACGGCATCATCTTTCTTTACTCAAGACCATCGCATCCAGCATCGCCGGTGCTATTGCGGCCGCAGAGATGCATGGTCGGTCGATGGAACTTGCCAAGATCCGACTAGAACGGGAGCGCATCGAGGCCGAAAAACGCGAGCTGCAAAGAATTGCCCTGGCAAAATCAGATTTTCTGACTACGGTCTCTCACGAACTGAGAACACTGCTGACCAGCATTCTCTGTTGTTCGCGGATGTACTGAAGCGAAATAAGCCCGGAAATCTGATCAGCTAGCAGGAACGACAGCTTGGAATCATCCAGCGCAGCGGTCGGCGGCTGGCTGTTCTGATAGACGATCTGCTGAACGCCACCCACATCGAACAGAGCAAGTTTGAACTCGAGCCCACCAGGTTCGATGTTGGGGAACTAGTCGCAGAACTTACTGAACCTTTCGCCCCGATTTTGTCAGAGAAGAGCCAGAAGCTGGTCCTTAAACAGCCGGATGAGCCTGTCGTGATCTTCGCGGACCAGGTTCGCCTGTCACAGGTAATCTCAAACCTGATGACCAACGCTGCTAAATACTCGGATGCAAACAGCAGTATTACCGTGAGCATCTGGGCGGAAAACGATGACGTTCTCATCCGGGTGAAAGATCGGGGCATCGGGATCCCGGAGGCAGACCTGGCACATGTGTTCGGTGCCTTTTACCGTGCCGATAACGAAGCCATTAGGAAAGAAGCGGGAATCGGGGTTGGGCTGTATTTCTGCCATCTGATCGTCGATCACCATCGCGGTGAGATCACTGCCGCCAGCGAGGTGGGGCAGGGAACCGCCATGACGATTCGAATACCCCGTGAATTCCGGGCCGAATCGATCGAGAATATCTCGCCAGCCGCCTGATCGCTGCCAATCGGCTCCCACTCCCGGACAACCGGGCCAATTCCGATAACCCGTGCCGGTCTTCGGCCACCGGAACGTATAATTCTCTCCGGCTATCGCCCTGCGAATGGTCCGGAGTTTCCGCGCTTGCCCGATACGCGTTTACCAGGTCGGAGCAAACCCGATCACAAGAAAAAAGTCCTCGTAGTTGAAGATGATCGGACTCTGCGCGAAACATTGCGTTACAACTTGGTCGCCGAAGGATTTGATGTCCTCGTGGCCAGTGATGGCGGGGAAGGCCTGGTGAGCGCCCGCCAGGACAACCCGGATGTGGTCGTCCTGGACCTGATGCTTCCGAGCCTCAGCGGCATTGAAGTATGCAAGGCGTTGCGGCGAGATGGCTCGATCGTGCCGGTAATAATGCTGACCGCACGGGATTCCGAACTCGACCGCGTTAGTGGACTCGAATCAGGCGCTGACGACTACGTGACAAAGCCATTCAGCGTGCGTGAACTCATCGCACGCGTTACTGCTCAGATTCGTCGGATGGACATGCTCACATCGATCGCACGGTCAAATTCTGATCAGGTCTTGGAACTGGGCGATCTGGTAATAAACCGATCTTCGCGAACTGTGACACTGAACGGAAAGACACTCGACCTGCGACCACGGGAGTTCGACCTGCTCGCCCACCTCGCCGACAACCCCGGGCGGGTGTTCACGCGGGACCAGCTGCTTCAGGACGTCTGGGGCTTCGAGTACTCTGGCGATACCCGTACCGTGGACGTGCACGTAAGGTGGCTCCGACTCAAGATCGAGGAGGACCCTGCAAAACCGAGGCTGCTCGGAACGGTCCGTGGTGTCGGCTATCGATTTAACCTCTGAGTTTCGCGGTATCGAAACGGATGGTTGAGAATACTTGTGATACGGGCCAGCGATCTGGGATCGAAGGCCAGGAAAAAGTTGGGAATCGTATTGGGTAGCGTTTCTCTGAGATGGCGAATGTTGATCGAAACAGCCGCGTTGGTGACCCTCGTCGCCACTGGAACGCTGCTGTTCGGAGTAGCAGGGACAATTCTCGCTGGTATTCTCGCGACGGTCGCAGTGCTTTTCCAATCACTGCGCCTGACCGGCCAGTTTTCCGATCTGACCGAAGACATTATCCGAACGATGTCGATTGACCGTTCTCATCGGCTCGATCCGACTGGTCCGGCCGAACTGGCGCGAATGGCGCGGGCTGTAAACCGGCTCGTTGATCGAGTCGGTGCCGAAATAAATGAAGAAGCCGAGGAGAGAATTCGTCTTGCCTCAATTCTGGATTCGATTCACGAAGGAGTGGTCGTCGTCGATGACCAGGGGGTGATCGAATCGGCAAACCCGGCCGCAAGTGAAATGCTGGGTACGATCGGCGAAGTCGAACCGGGAATGCAGTTCACATCACTCACAAACCATCCCGATGTGAACAGCGTGCTCGGGCGGGCAATCGAGGACGGAAATCCCACGAGCATGGAGATCGAACTCTTTGACAACCAGCGCACCCTCATGGCGCTGGCGACTCCATTTCCCCGGCCTGGTACCCCACCAGAATCGTCGGCAGTGCGCGCCCTGCTGTTGCTGACGGATTTGACCGACATCCGCAGGCTGGACACAACGAGGCGGGAATTCGTTTCCAACGCATCGCACGAACTGCGAACACCGTTGGCGGGAATACGTGCATCCGCGGAAACTCTTGAGCGGGGTGCTATCGACGATCCGGACGGCCGGAAGAATTTCCTCCAAATGATCAGGGAAGACGTTGATCGGATGGATGCCTTGATCGGAGAAATGCTTGAACTTTCCAGGCTGGAGTCTGGCGAGTCGGCTCTGAAATTTGAGATCGCGAAACCAATCGACCTTGCGGAACTGGCAGTCAAACAGTTCACCGCCATCGCAGCCGAGTCTTCACTGGAGCTTCGATCCGTTGTTCCCGATGACGTTCCAAACGTGTGGGTCGATACCGAGAAAATCGGCCATGTGTTTTCTAATCTCATCAACAACGCCATCAAGTGGACGCCACAGGGCGGCAAGATAACCATCAGTGGCTGGGAAGACGACGCAATGGTGTGGTTCAGCATCACCGACACAGGACAGGGCATTGAGCCAGAACACCTACCCCACATATTCGAACGGTTCTTCAAAACGGATGCCGCACGTTCGCAACCGGGTACCGGATTAGGTCTCTCAATCGCCCGCCACATTGTCGACGCCCATAGCGGTGCGCTATCGGCAACCAGCACGACTGGCGAAGGCAGCGAATTTACATTCACGGTTCGCACGGTCCACTGAGAAATCTGCCAGTTCGGGGCGGTGGGCGCCCCAGTTACCTATCGTTAACGCAAAATAGGCAATTACAACAGTTGTTAACACGATGTTAACGATAGGAGAGAGTCCATTAACGTCCAGTTAATCCGGATCACCGAGGCTGTATTAATGGCGATTGATAATCCATCATTGGCGAACACGGCGTGCGTCGTTCCCGTTACCGCTCCGGTGCTTTGAACAAATCGAGTTACAACACATCCAACAGACGATCAGAGCACACCCTGCTGGTCGCAACGCTTATCGCGTTGGCAATGATCTCAGGCTGCGTAACTGGCACCGGGAAAGAGATTCTGGTCGATGGGTCGTCAACGGTATTCCCGATTTCCCAGGCGGTCGCCGAAGAGTTTCGTAAGGAACGGCCCGACGTCCAGATCCCCGTCGGAATTTCGGGAACCGGCGGCGGCTTCAAACGATTCGTGACCGGTGGTATCGATGTCGCCGATGCCTCTCGACGAATCAAGGATTCTGAACGCGACGAAGCCGCTGCAAATGGCATTGAATACACAGAATTTACCGTTGCTTACGACGGGCTTTCGATCGTTGTCAACTCGTCCAACAATTTCGTTTCTTGCCTGACGACCGATGAGTTGAAACGCATATGGGAGCCGGGTTCAAAACTCGAGCGTTGGAGCCAGGTGCGCGACGGTTTCCCCGATAGACCGCTCCGACTCTATGGACCTGACACCGATTCGGGAACGTTCGATTATTTCACCAAGGCGATCAACGGAGAGGAAGACGCCAGCCGATCAGACTACACAGCGTCTTCTGATGACAATGTGTTGGTACAGGGCGTATCCGGTGATCAGGGTTCGATTGGCTACTTCGGATTCGCTTATTACACGGAAAACAGGGAAATTTTGAAGGTCCTGGGGGTAGATAACGGAACGGGATGTGTCCGCCCGAGTGTCACGACCATCAACGATGGGAGCTACAGCCCCCTGTCGCGGCCGATGTTCATCTACGTGAACAACGCTTCACTCGAACACGAGTATGTACAGGCGTTCGTAAGGTTTTACCTGAGCAATGCCGCAGAACTTGCCGAAGAGGTCGGATATGTCGGCCTTCCAGACAGCGAGTACCAGATACAACTTGACCGGCTGAACTGACCTCCGTTGCCGGGCTCCCTGTAATAACGCTGGGTTAACAATTTACGTGCAACCTTGAATTGTGGCGCAGACGCGGGGAACTGCGGCACAACACACGCGCCGACGTCATAGTGTGATCAAACACCGTCCGCGGAATTTTTCAAGTTCGAACCAGCAATAACGCGCAGGATGTCAACGAACACCGAACTCGAATCAAACCAGGCGGTTCTAGACCGCGTCACGAGCCGTCGCCACCGGCAACACGTCGAGCAGGCGATTGTCGCCTGGCTACTACGGGTAGCCGCTTTGATTTCGATTCTTACAACCATCGGAATCGTTATCATCCTCGTGGCCCAGAGCGCCGGATTTTTCGCTGAAGTTTCACCCTGGGACTTCCTGACCGGTACAGAGTGGACACCACTTCTGAAACCCCAGCAATTCGGCGTGCTGTCACTTGTAGGCGGCACGTTGCTCGTTGCCGCAATTGCAGGCATCGTGTCGCTCACCCTGGGGCTTGGAGCGGCTATATTCCTTTCCGAATATGCCCCCGAAAAGTTGCGCCGTGTGCTGAAACCGATTCTCGAAGTGCTGGCAGGAATCCCTACGGTCGTTTACGGCTACTTCGCCCTGACATTCATCACCCCGATTTTGCAGGACGTCTTCGGTTCCGATCGTGTGATTGTGTTCAACGCCTTATCGGCTGGCCTTGTGATGGGGCTGATGATAATGCCGATGGTCTCGACCCTTAGCGAAGATGCAATGGTTGCCGTTCCGCGTTCTCTCCGCGACGCAGCCTATGCCCTCGGCGCTACACGTTTTGAAGTAGCAACGAAGGTCGTCATCCCGGCGGCCCTCTCTGGAATCGTGGCCTCTTTCATACTCGCAGTCTCCCGCGCCGTCGGCGAAACCATGATCGTGAAGATAGCCGCCGGGGCCACCCCGAACCTGACCCTCAACCCTCTCGAAAGTATCCAGGCAATGACGGCCTATATCGTGCAGGTCAGTCTCGGCGAAACGCCGCAGGGCTCACTCGAATACAAGACGATTTTTGCCGTTGGTTTATTGCTTTTTGCGATGACCCTCGTTATGAACATCGTCGGCCGTTGGGTGATCTCCCGGTTCAGGCAGCAATATAACTAATCATGAGTAGTTCAAAAATATCCCCGCGTGATCGCCGCCGATCACACAGCATTCGCGTGTGGCGTGATCGCATATTTGTTTTTGGATTCATTCTGGCAATTGTGATTGGAATCCTGGGGTTGGCGGCGCTGCTGTTTGATGTACTGGTCGACGGACTGCCGTTTCTCAACTGGAACTTCCTGAACAGCTACGCATCAAGAAAACCCCTGGAGTCAGGCATTCTTGCCCCTCTGGCTGGAACGATCTGGATAGTTGGGTTGACTGCGCTGCTCACGATACCAATCGGAGTCGGGACAGCGATTTATCTCGAAGAATTCGCTCAAAAAAACAGGTTCAACCGCCTGATTGAACTGAACATTGCAAACCTCGCAGGCGTGCCGAGCGTTATCTACGGCCTACTCGGGCTCGCAGTTTTCGTGCAATTCCTGTTCAACGGCTCCCGGAACGTTACGGCGGGCGCACTGACAATGACCCTGCTCGTTTTGCCAATCGTTGTCATCGCATCGCAGGAAGCGATAAAGGCAGTGCCGTCGAGCTACCGCGACGCGGCATTCGCAATGGGGGCAAATCGCTGGCAGGTCGTAAAGACTGTGGTCCTGCCCCAGGCGCTGCCCGGCATGATGAGCGGGATCATCCTCGCACTCTCAAGGGCGATCGGGGAGTCGGCGCCCATCTTGATTATCTCGTCACTCGTGTGGGTGACGTTCGTACCGGTTTCCCCCGATTCGAAGTTCACCGTTCTACCGCTTCAAATCTTCACATGGATAAGCCAGCCGCAGCATGATTTCCGGGGAATCGCTGCTGCCGCAATCATCGTGTTGCTTATTGTCCTGCTCAGCATGAACGGCATCGCAATCTGGATCCGGAGCAAGTACCAGGTCCGCCCCGATCAGTAAGCACACACCTCAGTCGCCCGTTAGTCCGTCGACCAACATGGTGCCGGGGATAACGCCGAAGATTTCTGGCGACACCTTAATCTTTATCGACCGGCTGCCGCCGCCCAAAATAATGTAGTCGAGATCCATCAGACCGGGGTCTACATAGATTGGTAACTGCGATGGCAGGGCGAGGACCGTCACGCCCCCGATCATCATTCCCGTGAGTTCGGCCGTTTCTTCAGCCCGGGCAAAAGATATTCGCCCTGCATTCATCAGTCGTTTTACCGTGTGGTTCACGTCTATCCGCCGCGTCGCCCTCACTACTGCAGCTACATATGTTTTCGGCTTCTTTTTAGAAGCGACGATGATCGTATTGGCCGAGTTTTCGAGCGGAAAGCCGTATTTCTCGCAGAATGCCGCGGTATCCGCGAAGTCGGGGTCGATTTCAACGATTTCATATGGCACACCGGTTGAGTCGAGGAATGAAATTACACGCGATTCGACCGCTTCTGATTCTGTGGGCATTCTGGCATGGTTATATGGATTTTCTGTCATGACGCGTCGTTGATTGGTGCAGCTGCGAATAGCAGTTTAGCCAGATCGCACACTGAAGGCGTCATGTGAAATATCATTGTGGGCGCGAGTGACACCGAATCTTCCCCGTCGGCGGAGTAACAAATTTGGGCAAAACATACTGGATGCTTGTGACGACGCAGGAGAACCTGGACATCACTCGCGCCCGGGGTTTCAAACTGCAGGGCGTGGACACTCGGAACCGTCGCAAGGCCGTGCGCATGGGTCCAGAGGACCGCGTCCTCTACTACGTTTCCGACAAATCGGGATTTGCCGCAACAGCAACGGTTACATCGGACAGTTTCGAAGATGACGAACCAATCTGGAAGCACTACCGCGAGCAGGAAAAATTTCCGCACAGGGTAGAGATTGAAGCTAATGTTGTGCTCGACGAAGAACATTACGTCGATGGATACCAGGTCGGTCCAACTCTCGAATACGTCAGGAAATGGCCGCCCGACCGTTGGCCCCTTGCATTTTTCGGAATGCTTCACATAATTCCGCAGCGCGATTTCAACTTCATAGAAGAAGAACTGAAACGGGCCGGTGGCTCGCCGCATCAGCCCGAACCTACCGAACCCGACGCCGATGAATCGGAAGTAGCCGAACCGCAGGTCGTTGAGCCCTCGCCCGTCCTGTCCGGTGCGACAACAAAGAAGCGGTCAGCGGTAGCCAGCAAAAGCCGCAAGAGTTCCCACCGCAGACGCTCACAAAAACGTCGGTAGGAGAGACGATCCTCTCGCCGGGCGGATAGAGCGTCCTACCCGGCTAGGAAACGCCCGGCACGACCACCTTGCGGTCGACAGGTTCCCCGTTGCGATCTACCCAGCCTGTGCCTGAGGTGCTCGATTTCTGTGGGTCCGGATCGCCAACGCCAAAATTGTCGGCACAAAGCGACACCAGGCGGTCGAGTTCGTCCTGCGAGATATCGTCGACATCTGAAACTGCCGCATATTCCTCGATCTGCTCGACGCTGGTCATCGTGGGGATGCATGAAGCCATGACTTGGGGGGTGAGCACGAACTTCATGGCGATTTGCCCTACCGTTGCGGGTTTCCCGGCGATCATAAAGTCGATCTTCTTCAGTTTTTCTATCGACTGCTTCAACCAGTGCATGCGCCGGTAAGCGCGATGATCTGATGAGTCGAACGGCATCTCGTCGAGCACCGTATCTTTCGTGTATTTGCCATCGAGCATGCCTGAGGCGTGGGGCACTCGCGCGTACACCCCGACCCCAGCACTCTCGGCTGCCTTGATCATGACATCAGCAGGGTCCTGTTCAAGAATCGAGTAAATGAGTTGCGCCGGTATCCCGCGTTCTTCGATCGTGTAAAGACCTTCCTCACGCCAGCCGATATCGGGGCCAACCGCCACCGCGTAATGGCGAATCTTGCCTTCCGCTTTGAGGTCTTCCAGCGCACCAAGCGTATCTTCCCGCTGAATCACATCGAGCCGCGCGTTGTGGTACTGGTAGAGGTCAATGTAGTCAGTCTGCAGCCGTTTCAAGCTGCTCTCACACGCACGCTTTACAAACTCCGGATCCCAGCGTTGTGGCCGCTCCCTGTGGCCTTCTCGCGGTGCTTCGATGTCGTACCCGAACTTGGTGCCGATAACGATCTCGCTGCGTCGGTCGGCAAGGGCTTTGGGAACGATTTCCTCGCCATACCCGGCACCGTAGGTATCGGCGGTGTCGAAGAACGTGATGCCAAGATCGGCAGCCTTCCGGAGCAGTTGTATCGCATCAGGTTCGCTGACCTCGCCCCACCAGTTC
The DNA here is from genome assembly GCA_913048295.1 of uncultured Dehalococcoidia bacterium. Taxonomy (GTDB): domain Bacteria; phylum Chloroflexota; class Dehalococcoidia; order Lucifugimonadales; family Lucifugimonadaceae; genus Lucifugimonas. Next base: position 5,084 of record CAJWWK010000042.1, on the reverse strand, counting down.
ATGCTGACGCTCCACACGCCGAACCCGACCTCGGATACGGTCAGGTCGGTCGATTGAATCTGGCGATATTTCAATTTTTTATTCCTAATTTCCGGATTCGACTCTTTTGGGCGCCATCGCTGTCCCGGTCAATCGACGATCAGACGTTTACGGATTCGATCGCGAGAGCATCGCGAATATCGGTAAGACGGGTGGCGAATTCAGAATCGCTGAGCGCGGGCGTGAGATTGCTGATGTCGATCGCATCCGTCAGGTCAACCCACGACTTACAGCCTGCGTAGGACGAATCGACCAGCACCGTAGTCGGCTGATCGAGCCTGTAAGCCCTCACAATCATCAACTTGAGTGGGTGAAGTGGCTTCCAGTTGAACCGTTTTATCGGAAACTCTGCCGACCAGATATGAAACGCATCAAGCGCCTCGACCTGGTGGCTTTCGGATATATCGATGGTCTCAACGATTTTGCAAAAAACCGAAAACGTAATCTCGCGGCTGAAATCTGTGTCGGCAGTTTCCCGAAGCAGTCCCCGGCGTTCCGGCTTCAGTAGCAGTTCGCCCTCGTGGTACAGACCCGGGTAAAGGAGAAACGAATTATGTTCGATCTTGAAATGACGCCCGTCTTCCCGGATGCCGCCTTTTCGCATCATGATGATCTGATCGCCGCGGCCCAGAGCGGCCGACGTGACCGCCCACTCCTTCAACGCCGTATGAATTTGATCCGAAGGCATCTCTGTTTCCGATGATCGCTTGGGGTGAGTATGAGCTTTGTGGTGGAGGCGGTACATGTGGGCAACGCCGCACCGGCCGGGTAATTTTATAGCGGAATCAACCGCGTGCGTTCGCCGTGCGGATTGCGTTTACGCCTATGCAGTGCCCCTGACAGCAGTCTTGACCACCTTCGATCTATTGCCGAGCATATTCAAGGCGTTCTCGGTCGTGACCCGACGAATATCGTCTGCACTCACACCCCTTATCAATGCCAGCTTCTCGGCGACGAGCGGGATATCACGTGGTTCAGTCCACTTCGCACGATTCTTTTTGAACGGTTGCGGATAGGCGTCGGTCTCGATCAGCATCCGGTCGACGGGCACTTTTCTGGCGGTCTCTTCAAGATCTGAGATTCGGAGCAGGGTTTTTGCGAACGAAATATGAAACCCGAGGTCCAAAAATTGCGCTGCGTGTTTCCACCTCCCCTGAAAATAATGAGCCGTCCCACCCGGAGTACCAGCACCGGACTCCCGAAGTATTGCCACTGCTACGTCTCTTGCCGAGTGCGCATCGTAGTCATCACCCTGTTCTCGAACATGGAAGACAATCGGCAGGCCGTGATGCCGGGCAACAAGTATCTGGGCCTGGAATGCCTCTTCCTGCCATCGCCTGTCAGGCGACCTTTCTTGGTGGTCGATACCGATCTCGCTCATCACTACCACCTCAGGCAGGGCGGCAAGGTCGCTGAGATCGGTAAGGTCGGCATCGGTCAGGGGACTGGCTAGGTCCGAGGGATGCATTCCGACACCCGCAAAAATTCTCTCATGACCATGGGCAAGCGCAATGGCTTTTCGAGAATCTTCGACCGTTACACCGGCTGTGATGACCGCCCCTACATCGGCAGCAACAGCTCGCGACATTATTCCGGCGATCTCGTCTGGGTCGTGCTGGTGTATGTGTGCGTGAGTGTCGATGAACATGATTCGTATGACGGCTACTGAATTTCCGCACCGGGCTGTGATTCATTCGCAAGTGATGCGTCGAATTTCGGTGCCAGCGACCTTGCCCACTGTTGAATCTCGGGCCAGTTCCGGTGATCACCCTGGGGCGTCGGCACGAACCTATCGACGATTCGCAGCATCCACGGCAGGTTGGCCCGATCGAAGTAGCCAGGGAACAATGCGTCGGAAACTACGTTCAAGCCAACCGACGACCGGGTGACTTCCACGAGACCTTCAATGAACTCGGTGTGTTCACCCCGGCCTCTCTTTGGGCTTTTCAAGATGAGAGTACCGACCGAAAACAGGGCGACCGGCTTGCCATTAATCCGCTCAGCCAAGATGGCCGCAAAAACACCAGCGCTCGAAAGCCAGGTGCCTCCATACAGCGGCGAACCGATCACGAAAGCGTCGTAATCATCCGTTACAAGGCCACTGCCGGTTTCCACGGCTTGAGCACTCAGTCCCCCGGCGTTCAGTTCATGAACTATTGCCGAAGCAATCTCGCGGGTCGAACCGAAGCGCGTGGCATATGCAACAAGAACCCGTGTCAATTACTACTCAATCAAGAATCAAGTGAAAACGGCGGGTATTCATCGGTCGTCAGCAAAAATGCGTAGGCCATAACCCTCAGGGACCACCGGTTTACCCCGACGATGAAGTTATGGAAACCTCTCGGGAAAGTGCCCGTCAACAGAATGACGAACCAGCCAAGCATGATCAGAATTGCGGCAATTATCAGCAGCACGAAAAGCACTACGTAATGCGGGATTGCCAGTATCCACTTCACCAGGGGCATCCAACGGTTCAATTGCGAGGCATCCGGGTAGTCGATCTCAAGGTGTACACCCTGTTCCTCATCTGTCGAGGGGTACTCGTCGGTCAACAGGCTCACATAGACACTGACTCGCGTTGAGAACCGTTGGTATTGCACGTTGAAATCGAACCACCAGCGAGGGTATTTCTGGCGGAAAAGGATCATCAGCAAGACCGGCAAGAAAAACACCGATGTTGCGCCATTCGCAATTGCCGCCAATACTGTCAAGATCGGTATGACGGTGATAACCCTGAATAGCGTGGTGAGACGATTTCGATTCGTGCCTGCGTAATCGACAGTCAGGCGGGCCGGGTAGGTCGATTGCGATTGCGCTGCGGTGGCCATGTTGCTCCTGACACCCTTTTTCCAGTGCGTGTCGTTCCAATGCCGGTTTACTCGCTCGTAGCCTATGACATACGGTGCGCGGCAGCAAGCCGAAGACCGGCTACCCTTCGTGTACCCGCGGGTGTAAGTTGGCGGACAGACACGACAGGCATATCAAACTCAGGAGATTAGATCGATGCGAGCAGGATTCGGACAGTTCAACCAGGCCACACCCGAGTACCTCAGGTTTGCACAGCAGTATGGCGTCACCGACATTCTGCTCAACACGCCCCAGCTACCTACCGCGGGAGGCCAGTGGCAGCTCGCGGACCTTGTGAAGCTAAGGTTGTCGGTCGAACAGCACGGCATGAATCTTTCGGCGCTCGAAAACGTGCCTTCCAATTTTTACGACCACATCATGCTGAACGGGCCGAAACGCGATGAACAGGTCGACAACATGATCACCACCGTGCGTAACATCGCCCGGGCTGGTATCCCCATTTTCGGCTACAACTGGATGCCTTCCCATGTCTGGCGAACGCCATCGAAGCTCATCAGGGGCGGTGCCGTAGCCACGGCCTTCAACTACAAAATAGCCAACAAAATGCCCCTCACTCACGGCCGCGTCTACACCGACGAGGAGATGTGGGAGAACCTCGAGTACTGGATCAAGATCATTACGCCCGTTGCCGAAGAAGAAGGTATAAGGCTCGGTATCCACCCGTGCGACCCGCCTGTCGACCAGCTAGGCGGCATTCCGCAACTGTTCAGGTCGTATGAGAACTACCGGCGGTACCTCGACATCTACCCGTCCGACAACTGTGCCATCGAGTTCTGCCAGGGGACGATTTCTGAGATGTTCGATTCTGAGGGCGACGCGCTCTATGAGTTTATTGCCGAGATGGTGCAGAAACACAAGGTCCTCTATGTGCACTTCCGCAATGTCTCGGCCCCGAACCCCGAGGACTTCCACGAGGAGTTCATTAACACCGGCCATGTCGATATGTACCGGGCAATGAAGGTCTACTACGACAACGGCTACGACAGCTTCTTCATCGATGACCACGTGCCGCAAACACACCAGGACACAGCGTGGGGCCACCGGGGCCGGGCCTTCGCAAACGGCTACATCCAGGCCATGATCGAAGCAGTGACAAAGCAGGGGTAGGTTGGACGCACAATCACCAGTAAGCCCATTGCCAATCTGAGTTCATCAAGCGAGGACAGGGGCTATCTCACGTGGGGCGTTCGAAGCCGAACGGCAACTCAAAGGCTGGCGACGAGAAAAGAAGGCAGCGCTGATACGGGGCGATTGAAATGCGCTGCCGGATTTGGCAAGGTCATACCTGAGCCGGTCGATCCTTCGAGAACCTCAGGATGACATTTAAGTAACGGGATTTCGCACCTACACCCCACCAAGTTCATGCGGCTTCAGCGCCGCCTCGATCGCAAAGTTGGCCGGTGTTGGGATGCCGTGCTTCTTGCCCAGTTCTACGACCCGGCCGTTGAGCAGTCCAATCTCGATCGGGTTGCCGGCGATCAGGTCGTGACCCATCGACCCAATGATGAACGGCTCGCGGGCCTGGGTCGCGGCCAACGTGTTTTGAGCAATGTCGCCCGGTAGCGCCACGCCTTCGGCGCGGCCTACTTCGGCAACCTCAGCCAACACCTGCAAATACATCTCGGTAGTGGACGGCTGGGCGAAAATCTCGCCTATCGGCTTTCGGGTGAGCGCGGTCATGCCACTGAGTGCGCATATGAAAATGAATTTCTCCCAGATCGCCATCACGATGTCTTCGTGAGTTTCGGCCGCCAGCCCCGCGGCCGTGCACCGCTCGACGACATCTTTGACCCGATCAGAAACCGTGCCTTCGACGCCTGGGCCCGCGGCACCCATCTCGCCAATTACAAGCGAGCCGGGACCACCTCCCTGCGTAACGACGCCCGGCGCATCGATCTTCGCTGATACCGTTGCCGTGCACCCGAGTACATGGCTCACGCCAAGCGCCTCGCCGAGCAGGCGCTCACTATCGATGCCGTTCTGGGTCGAAATGACCATCGTTTCGTCGCCAACCAGCGGCCCCATGTCCCGTATCGCGTCATCGGTCCCGTAGCTCTTCACGGCAAAGATCACCAGGTCGACCGGTCCGACTGACGACATATCGTCGGTGGCATCGACATCCAGGTGAAAATCGCCCAGCAGCACCGTATTCACCTGTAGTCCGGTCGCCCTGATTG
>CAJWWK010000041.1 GCA_913048295.1 uncultured Dehalococcoidia bacterium | reverse complement strand
GCTTCCGAAACTTCGAGTCGGCTAGTCGTTTCTGCAGTGCGTTCGACGAGTTACGCAACTACCTGAGGATCAGGTCGGTGGATGATGAACCGATCCCAGCGTCCAGTCGGCGAGAGATTTTCGCTGGAAGATGGTCGGCTCTAATGACCGAGTTGGCTGCATAAATATCTCAATCCAACCAGTATTTAGTTCGACTTGATCACGCGGCAGGCGCTGAGCTCTGACAGAACCCTATTTTGTTATGAGTGTTCATACCTGCTCCGAGGCGTGGTCAATCGCTCAGAAGAGAATAGTCATCGGCATGGAGACTCCATGCCGATGACTGCCAAAATTGCATAGCTAATTGACTATTTCACTGCTGTCCAACCGCCGCGGTATTTTTCTTTCCGAACATCTATGACCGACCTACTGCAATGCAAGGCGTTGACCGACATTTCCTTGGCCATAATCGGCTCAACGAACGAGCCCGTTTTGACAAGGGCTTGATCCCATTCACTTACCAGCGCAGGCCCAACGCTCAACGAGTCACAGTAGGCGACAAATCTAGGTCGCTGGCTCTTCAGTTGCGCAACAGCTTCCTGGTAATATCCGTCAGTGTTCAGCTCGATCGCTTTTCTCACCGCACGTGCCAGCCAAACGCGAGCTACTCGTTCTGCGACTCGTTGGTCGAGTTCTGGCATCGGAGTTCCGAATGGACGTACGATCGAGAGCGATGCTTCAGCTGAGTCAGAATTGTCTGTCGAATAGCCATCAGGCGATTGCCACTTTGCGACAACATTGACCACCATTACTCCAGGGTTAACAGGTTCTTGGCATCGGATCCTGAAAATGGCGTCTCTAGAAGCTCCGGATACAAGCGATCCGACACTGAAAGTCTTTTTCGCTGAACATGCATTGAACAGGCCGGTACCGATTTCCGGGTATTCGCTAAGACATTCGATCTCCACCTTCGCATCAGCGGAAATTTCAAGTTGCAGTCCCTGGGCTACGAGTGAACGCATCGATCGTAGCTCAGCGACGACTATCTCCGAGATTTCGTTAGGTCGTGATGCGTGGTGAAGGGACCCTCCACCGTGGGTGGCAATAGCCTCCAGCTGAGTGCTTGAGTAGTGTGGCCCTATACCGATACACGATGACATCACGCCTCGGTACAACAGTTGCCCAGCTTGATCTCCTAGTTGACGAGGATCAATAGTTCCTTGATTCGCCATGCCGTCAGAGAGAACGATAACTCGGCTAGTCAACTGAGCTGTTGAGTGTGCCATGACTCGTGCGGCCGACTCAGCACCACTGAGCCAGCCAGCGCCCAGATCGGTGGCAGCTCGCGTTTGAAGCTCCCTGATTCTTCCTATTGCTTCTGCCTTGCCGTTTTTGTTGCACACGACTCCATCGCTGTGCACCTGAACATCGGAAGAGAACGAGATCACAGATATGCGGTCGTTGTTGCCCATGGACTCGATAATTTCTTCAGCTGCGAATTTTGCAGACTCGATCCACTGTCCTTCCATCGATCCAGATGCATCGATTACAAGTGCAACATTAAGAGGGAGATTGCTCGGCGATCGCTGTGATGCCGACTCCAGGTCGACTAAAAGATAGCGGTCTGGATTCTCACTCGCGAGAATCTTGTTTCGATCAAATTTGGCGCTCACTGAGATGTCTTTCATTAAATTCCTCCTGATAATGCTTCTCTTATGTAATCCGCCAGCAGCTCAATGGCGGCCATGTCGTAGTCCCCGTATTCCTTTCTGACGTGTAGTTCCATATCGGGTGTTATTGGTACCCTCATCCATTCCTCGGACTTGGCTCTTCGGCGTAATCGATCTGATGGCATAAGTTCATCAAGTCTTGCTACCAATTTCCGTACTGAGGTCTGAGATCCTGAATCGCCCAATTCCGCAGACTCGGATATTCGATTCAACGAGGGTTGCGACTCAAGAACAGCAGCGCTTTCTGGTTCAACACTTAGCGCTCTCCTGTGAGCTCTATTTGTGGGCCTCGTCAGCCGATTAGATACGAGAGAGTCTGCCTCTGTCTCGCTACTGCGTAACCGTTGAACGTACCTGAGCGCTTCGCCAGCTCTCGAACGGCCTTTCAGCTGTCGGTTCGCGATTCGTCGCTGAGAACCTCTCGCACTATCAGCAATTTGTTCTGACCCAGCCGCCAATCCAGCAATTTCTTTTTCGCCAAGATTCGCCAGGACGGTGCGCACCTCGTCAATGCTAAGTCCCTGCAACGAACGCAAGTTTTTAATCGCCTGTAGGCGATTTAGCGATCGGGCCGGGTAGGTGGCGTTACGCCCAGCAGACAGTGGCCTTGGTAACAATCCTTCTTGGATATAACTGCGAATCCTTCTGACAGGCTCGCCGGATATTTTGGAAAGTTCAACTAGGGTGTATTCGCTGGGCATCTACATATTATACATTATAACATGTTATATTGACAAGTTAAGATATATGACCTGACCCCCTCAAACGTATCCGGTTGAAAGATCAGATACTGGATGTATTGAAGGGAGGCAGGTCACATAGCAAAAAGCGATCAGCATTAACGCCGATCGCTTTAGTTTGTTACTTTTGGTAGCCCCAAGGGGATTTGAACCCCTGTTTCAGCCTTGAGAGGGCCGTGTCCTGGGCCACTAGACGATGGGGCCCCGTTGGCTGCCGATCCGGGGATCGAACCTGGGTTGCCAGATTCAGGGTCTCCCGAACAAGTTCCGATCAAGAACTAACAGCACCCAATAAGATACCGTTTTCGAGTATGAATAGCGACACGTAAATTTTCGGCTGCCGCACGTTTTGTGACCATTTACGTGACCGTGATTTGGAGTTGTTTAGACCTCGCACCGTGAAATGAGTTTTGTCGAAACAAAACGTGATACGGAACCGTATAAACGGTTGCGAGCGGGGCGCGAAATATACTGGTCGTTAGTATGGCCAAGACATCATCCGAGATCAGATCGCAGGTGTATCCAGATCGATCGAAGCAGAAACGTGTGGTCGTGTTACCCGACACGACGGCGGAACTGCCCTCGGAGTTGGAGTGCTAAAACGCGCGATTCGAACATTGCCAACTCTCCCTGTAACCCTACTCGTTGCACAGGGCCAAATATTCCTATCGACAGTCTGGACGAGACGGTAGAAGAGATTGCGCGACAGATGCCGCCGGCGACGATCAGAATTCTAGGTTGCCCTGACGATATCGTGCAGTACATTAAAGCCGCCGATCTGGTGGTGTGTCATGGCGGACACACGACGATAATGGAAGCAGTTTCGTGTGGAACCCGCGTACTTTCGATCCCCCTGAGCGATAATCGATCGCCGTGTGGCAACAAGTAGAGATCACGCATGTCCCGACTGGGGTTGGGTGACGTGGTTTCTGCAAATGAAATTGAACAAACCCTGGCGCAAGCCGTTCAAGATCTGCTCGCAAATTCCGAGTTGAACAGCGGTGCAGCGCGGCTGGCCAAAGGTCTATCCGGCAAAAACGGCGCAAAGGAACTCGCCGAATACATTACAAACGATTTGCAGTTACTGGCGATCGGCACATAACCACGCAATTTCCCGGGGTCAGGTTACCGCGTGGCCTTCACGCTTCGACTCAATATTAATGCGAGGCGCCGATATTCACGCCGCGGTACGAGTATTGGTTAAACAGCTCTGGAATCTCGGCGATTTCGATGATGTCGTCAAGCCTTTTACCGTTGTCGATCATTATGACTGGGGCACCGGTCGCCCTCTCGACATCGGCTATCAGCTTCTTCAGCGGTGATGTTATGCCGTCCCGGCTCGAAACGGCCATGATATCTGGATCGTAGTGATCGCAAAATGTCAGGATGATTCCTGTCGGTCCATTGAGCATTGAAGAGTACTTCAGCAGGTCCAGGTCCGGACGGTCGGCTTTTCTCCGGGGACGGCCCGTGACGACGCCACGTTCTTCAATTCCTCGTTTTTCAATATCGATAAGTTCCATCTCATGTGGAAGGGGCCCGGCACCAACCCGACTGGGCATGGCCTTGACAATCATCAAAACTTGCCCGACCAGTTGCCAGTTAAGTCCGACATCGTCGATCGCAGCGGCAGACGTACAGTTATCAGAGGTTGTGTACGGATAGTCCGTGCTTAGCGCAAGGGACAGCATTGTTCCCTGCGATCCCTGGACGATAGTGTGGCTTCGCGCCGAAGCTTCATTTATCTTAAGAGCGACATCGGTTACGTAAGGCTGTAATTCAGGTACATCCTTCGCCTGGGTGGCCGTTCTGAGGACAAAATCGGAGCGAGCATATCCGTTTCCAGTCAGCGTCGAGCCGATCTTTTTATTAAGGTGCTGGTCTTCAATTTCTTTTCGAATGTGTTCCTTGGTGATGACAGCGCACCGCGAATCCACATATGCCCTGTCCCCGATATCAAACCGGTCGATTTCATCGAGAAACACCGTTGGATCGACCAGGACCCCGGAGCCCACGCCCACCTCTGTGTTTTTATTCAACCACGCTGTGGGTAGTTGCCTTGCGCGTATGACAGTGTCATCTTCGAGCACCACGCTCGCTCCCGCGTTAGTTCCGATTCCGGCGCGTACGGCGAGGGAAGCATCAATTCGTCGTGCAATGTAAGCAGAAGCTTTACCTTTTCCAGAATCTCCCCACAAAGCATCAACAATGATCGTTGCAGACACGATTGATCTCCCTGATCGCGGGTTAGTGTGAACATTCAACGCATCGCAAAATTGGCTCCGTAATTATACAGCGCTACACGAATCGAGTACTGGCGATGATGGCATTATTTATCGCTAAATAGAACCGAAATTAAGGCACGGCGATGAGTGGAGGAAATCGCCGTCATCGATTAGCGCCGCGCCAGAGTTCGTCACGCCCGTATCTGATTTTTCAACCGGGTACGTTTGAGGGGGTCATTTCAAAAATATTGGATTCAGAAGCATCGCTTCTTAAAGTTTAAATGGGGCCACTAACTTAACCAAGTTGAACATTCCATGACCAGATCCGTGACCGCATAAAAAAACCACCCATTTTCGGTGGGTGGTCTCTTCAGTTTGGGTTCAGTTTGGCTGCCGATCCAGGGATCGAACCTGGGTTCCCAGATTCAGAGTCTGGTGTCTTACCGCTAGACGAATCGGCAATTGCGAACAGGAATTAATACTAGCAAGGCGATTCGAGTTCGACTATTACCGGGCCGCCCAAAAACTCAACAGATGTGCTGGAATTCGAGAGGACGCGTCTGAATAATCGACCATGCTCAGGAACTCGCCAGTTGCGCCTAACCTGGCAAAAACCCCAAAACACCCCGGCCAATTCCGAGCTAAACTGTCGCCATCAGGCATCTGGTCCAAATGACTGTCCAACCTGAACAAAAACATCTTCGGGAGAAAATTGAATGGCGACGACCGCTACCGCTGCCGAGCGAGCAAGTGAATCAGGAAAAAAACTCGAGTTCAAGGGAGTGTTCCCGGCGAACCCGACCCCGGTCCACGCCGACGGTCGAATCAACGAAGAGGCACTCAGGGCGATCTTTGAAGAAAACCTGGCCCATGGGGTTAACGGTTTCTGGGTGGCCGGGTCGACGGGTGAGGGCCCGATTATGAACGACCAGCAACGTACTACCACGGCCCGAATCGCCGGCGAAACCATCTCCGGTAAAGGCCTGTCCATCATGCACGTCGGCGCGATCAGCACCGACAGCGCAATGAAAGGGGCCAGGGCCGCCAAAGAGTCAGGCTGTGACGCCATCTGCTGTGTCCCCCCGTTCTTTTTCAGGGCCAGCGATCAAATGGTGATTGACCACTACAAAGCCGTTGTCGACGCAGCCGACGGACTCCCCTTCTTCGTCTACAACCTGCCCCAACTGACCCAGGTTGAAACGACTCCTCCTCTTATGGAAAAGATAGTCGAGAACGTTCCCAACGTAATGGGCCTGAAGCACTCAGCATTTAATTTCGGCGATATTCGCGTCTTTGCCAACATGGGGTTGAAGTGTTATTCAGGGAGCGGGCTCCTGCCGCTTCCCGCACTGACGATGGGTGCAGTCGGCACGGTCGATGCGCCATTGTCCGTTGCGCCCTGGCACTACTCCGAACTCTACGACGCCTGGGAGCGGGGTGATATCGAAACAGCCCAGCGGCTTCAAGATGGCGTCGTGGAAATTGTGAATGTCGTCAGGATGTTCGGAGCACCGGCAGCTGTGACCAAGCTAATCCTGTCTGAGCGACTGGGCATCGACTGCGGTCGGCCCATCCCGCCGGTTCAGGATTTGACCGACGAGCAGCGACCCGTTGTACTGGCGGCAGCCAGAAAAGCCGGGCTACTGCAGGCGCCTTAGATCGAATAATCGGTATGCGATATCGCCCCGGAACGAATTTTCGGGGCGATGTCCCTTGTTGAACCCTAAACAGAACCCCTCGAGATAGACCCCGATCCAAATCTATCCCGTATCGAATCGATGGCCTCGCTCATCCCCGAATCGGCCAGCGGGTTATCGTCCAACAGCGACAGCTGTGCTGCCTGCTCGCCAAGGCCGCTAACTCCAACGCCCAGCAACCTGATGGCGTCCCCACGCTGGCGCATCGCAGTAACGAGCACCGCATGGGCCGCGTCGTAGATCAACTGGTCGCCATCCCCGGGTACCGGGAAAGTACGCTGACGGGTGATCGTCGTGAAATCGCCATACCGAAGCTTGATGCTTGCGTTCCTGGCCAACTGTCCCGATTTCCGCAGCCGTGTACCAACGCGCTCGCTCAGTCGTTTCAGAACACGTTCCAGCTCAGATCTGCTCGAGACATCGGTCTCAAACGTGGTCTCCGCACTGATCGATTTGGCCTTTGTCCGTTCCCGTAACGGCGCGTTATCAATGCCTTTTGCCCGGCGCTTTACATGATCGGCATTGTTGGGCCCCAGTGCCCGGCGCAGCGGGCCGTCCGGCGCGTTTGCCAGCTCGCCCAGTGTGGCAATACGGAGTCTCGCCAGCTCTTCGCCAGCCTTTGGTCCGATACCGGGGAGGTTGCGCACCGGCTGCGGTGCAAAAAACGCCTCGACTTCGTCCGGTTGAACCTGGAAAATGCCGTCTGGTTTGGCATGCTCTGTCGAAACTTTAGCAACCAGCTTGCTGGGTCCGATGCCGATCGAGGCTGGCAATCCCAACTCGTCGCGTACCATCCGCTTTATCGTGCGTGCTGCCTCCATCGGCATGCCGTACAGCCGTTCGGTCCCGGTCATGTCGAGGTACGCCTCGTCGACGCTCACCGGAACGACAACCGGTGAATAACTGCGCAGGACTTCCATAAATTTTTTCGACACCTCGCGATAGAGGTCGAGACTGCCGCGCATGAAAATTGCCTGCGGACACAGTCGGCGCGCCACCGCCGTCGCCTGCGCCGAGTGCACCCCAAACTCGCGGGCCTCATACGACGCCGTGGCGACCACCCCGCGGGGGCCCAGTCCACCGATTACAACGGGTTTCCCGACCAGAGTCGCGTCGTTCTGACGTTCGACCTCAACAAAAAACGCGTCGAGGTCGACGTGGAAAATCACGCGCTCCAGACCGCCATCTTTTTCGCCGTCAGGCATACGGGCAGACTAGCACGAAGCGGACTGCAACTCGAAACTGAACTGCGTAGCGCCAGACCACGCGATCGCACAGCCCTACGGCAACTCGTGGATCTGGCGCATCGTGTTCGCCATTTCGACCGCGGCTTCGGCGTAATCACCAGCATGGCCGATTCGCGCAACGGCCTGTTCCGTGTTATCTGTCGTCAGCACCCCGAAAATCACCGGCTTGCCGGAATCCTCACCCGCACGTGCGATGCCTTCCGACGCTGCGTAAGCCACGTGGTCGTAGTGGTCGGTTTCTCCGCGAATAACTGCACCTATCGCAATCACCGCGTCGATGTCGCCGCGATCAGCAAGCCGTCGGGCGACGAGAGATAGCTCGAATGCGCCAGGTGTTCGCACCACGACAACGTCGTTGTGGCCAACATTAAGTGCCAAAAGCCGCTTCAGAGTGACTTCGAGCATCTGGTCCGTGATGTAGCCATTGAACCGGGCCGCCACCACCCCGATGCCCAGCCCCTTGCCATCGAGTTGTCGATCGATCGTTCGCGGTGCCACTAGTTAGTCGTTCCCGGTGCAGGTGTCCTGTCCGAAGACGATTCCTTAGTCGAGTCTTCGGGGGTCTCGATAGTTGAGCCGTTGGCGACATCCATCGAGTGGCCCATCTTTTCTGCCTTGGTCTTCAGATAAAACCTATTTTCAGCATTCACCGGAGCGGCAAGCGAAATCTGCTCGACCAGTTCGAGTCCGAACCCTTCGAGTCCAACGACCTTCTTGGGGTTATTCGTAAGAAGCCTGAATCGGCGAACTCCGAGGTCGCGCAAAATCTGCGCCCCAACCCCGTACCGTCTCAGGTCCATTGGGAAGCCCAGCTTTAGATTCGCCTCCACGGTATCGAGCCCCTGGTCCTGCAACTCGTAAGCCTTCAACTTGTTCAGCAGACCAATCCCGCGACCTTCCTGACGCATGTAAACCAGCACTCCTCGGCCCTGCTCGCCGATGATCTTGAGTGCCATGTTCACCTGTTCGCCACAATCACATCGGGTGCTGCCAAAAACGTGTCCGGTAAGGCATTCCGATTCGACCCTGACGATCACGGGCTCCGAATCGTCAATCTCACCCATGTAAACCGCCATGTGCTCGGCCGGGTCGACGTAGCTCTTGTATGCCACGGCCGTGAAAATACCGTGCTCGGTCGGCAATCTGGCCTCAGCCACCCGTTCTACAAGCTTCTCATGGCTCATTCGGTAAGCGATGACATCGGCGATAGTGACTATCGGCATGCCGTGTTTATTCGCGATCTTCTCAAGCTGGGGTCGACGCGCCATCGTGCCGTCGTCGTTCAGGACTTCACAGACGACTGCTGCCGGGTGCATGCCCGCCAGCCTCACAAGGTCGATTGACCCCTCGGTGTGGCCGGCCCTGACCAACACACCACCCTCTTCGTAGCGAAGGGGGAATACGTGACCGGGCTGCACGAAATTCGCCGGTGTTGCTTCTTCGTTGGCCAGCAGTTGAATAGTTCGAGATCGGTCGGCTGAAGAAATACCGGTCGTTATGCCGTACTTGGCGTCGACCGTAACCGTGAAAGCGGTGTGATACTCCGCTGTGTTTTTGCGCACCTGCATCGGCAACTCGAGCCGGTCGAGATCGGCCCCGAGCATCGGCGTGCAAATCAGGCCCCGCGCTTCCATCGTCATCAGGGTGATATTTTCAGCTGTGGCCTGCTCTGCGGCCATCACCATGTCGCCCTCGTTCTCGCGGTCCTCGTCATCGACGAGAATCGCGATCCCTCCCTTTTTTATGTGCTGGAAGGCGCGTTCGACCGATTCGATTGCCCTGGCTTCGACTGCGTCAGGAATGTTGGGGTTACTCGTCATTGGTTAATTTAGCGTTATTTAGGATTGATTCGGGCGCCGTCTTTCTCAAGTTCTGCCCTATACGGCGAAATTAAATTCGCTACGTACTTTGCCGTGACATCCGTTTCAAGATTCACCCTGGAACCCTCGGACCGTTCACCGAACGTTGTTTTATCGAACGTAAACGGAATGATCGCAACGCTGAAACTGTCCGCATTGCGGCCGACTATCGTGAGACTGGTGCCATCAACTGCGATGAACCCTTTCTCAACAACATTCTCAATTATATTCTCCGGTGCCGCGAATACGATCACCCTGGAATTGCCATCGACGACAATCGACCGTACCGTTCCGACGCCATCGACATGGCCCTGCACCATGTGGCCGCCTACCCGGTCGCCGTAGCGCAATGCCCGTTCGAGGTTTACGTGGGTGCCGGGCTTCAGGTCGCCGAAATTGGTGCGGTCCAGGGTTTCGGGGACGGTTTCTACCGTGAAGGTGGTCCCAGAAGTATTAACCACGGTGAGACAGGCACCGGCGACCATGATCGACTCCGACACTTTCAGATCGTCAAGAACCCGGTCCGCCACCACGACAAGAGTCGCTCCGTCAAACGATTGGACGGTTCCGACCTCTTCGATGATTCCAGAAAACATTTTTTGATCTTTGGAAGGCGCGCTCCTGGCGGCTGAACGGCCAGTATTCCAGGCTACATCCGATCCTGATGAACATATCCTTCAACCAGAATATCGCCATCGATGACCGTGTGGGTGACCTGTTCGAGCGCCAGAGCATCGCCAATCGACGCGATTCCCGGTTGCGGGCCCGCTATAGGGCCGGGAGCCGACCGGTCGCCGATGATCTTCGGCGCGATAAAGGCCGCTACCTTATCTACGAACCCACTCTGCACAAACGCCCCGGCCAATTCGCCTCCTGCCTCAATCATTACATTGTGCAGACCACGGGTCCCCAGTTCCCCGATTACGACCGCGAGGTCAACTCTCCCGTTTATCAGGGACGACTTCAATATCGTAACTGAGTCGGTCAAATTTCCGGTCCGGACATCCACATCGTCGCCAACCACCCACAGGACCTCACCCGGCTCACGCAACAACGCTACATAGGGTTGCATTCGACCGGTGCTATCGACCACGACCCGCAGAAACGGCCGACCGGTTGCATGGCCGTCAACATTGCGTGCAGAAAGCCGGGGATCATCTGCGAGCACGGTGCCAATCCCTGTAATGACAGCATCGGCCTGCCGCCGCATCTCGTGAACGCGTGCCCTCGATGCCGCGTTGGTAATCCACTGCGAATCGCCCGTGCGCGTGGCGATCTTTCCGTCAAGACTCGTGGCCATTTTCAGAGTTACGAGCGGACGGCGTGTTTTCAGGTAGTGGGCGAACCCATCGATAAGAAGCTCAGCACTGCGTAACTGCTCTTCACTCGATTCGCGCACCACTTCGATTCCCGCTGACTTGAGTTGCCGGAATCCGTTCCCGGAAACGCGCGGATTTGGATCTTCGAGCGGCGATACGATCCTGGTTATTCCGGCCCTGATTATGGCGTCGGTGCAGGGGGGAGCTGCCCCCTGAAACGCATGCGGTTCGAGCGTGCAGTACAGCGTTGCTCCTTTTGCACGATCACCCGCGTGGTCGAGGGCAATCGTCTCGGCGTGCTGGCCGGGCCGCGGGGCGGTTGCACCCTCACCGACGATCTCGCCGTCAAGC
The DNA here is from genome assembly GCA_913048295.1 of uncultured Dehalococcoidia bacterium. Taxonomy (GTDB): domain Bacteria; phylum Chloroflexota; class Dehalococcoidia; order Lucifugimonadales; family Lucifugimonadaceae; genus Lucifugimonas. Next base: position 11,393 of record CAJWWK010000041.1, on the reverse strand, counting down.
ACCACGACAGCGCCGACCGGAGGACGCGGCGCAACTCCGCCCTTCGCCAGTTCGGCCAGTTCAATCGCTCGGTCAAGCGGTCTGATTCTCACGACACCTCAATACTGTGCTGCCGGTCTATGACCGCTTGATGTGGCTGTCGAAGTCGAGATGAGCCCGGCTCGCAGTCGGTGATTCCTGGCCCTGGTATCTACTGCTCAGTTCTTTCGATCCGTACGGGCGGTCGACCTCGGTTGTCAGCTCTTGAAATGAAATCTGGCCAATGCGCATGCCTGAATACAGGGTGATCGGCAATCGTGAAACGTTCGCAAGTTCCAGTGTCAGGTTCCCGGACCACCCGGGATCGATGAACCCGGCCGTCGAGTGGATCATCAGTCCAAGTCGGCCCAACGAACTCTTGCCCTCGATCCTTGCCACCACATCGTTTGGCAGTGTCAGTCTTTCCAGGGTGCTGCCAAGAACGAATTCGCCCGGGTGCAGCATGAACGGCTCATCGTCATCGATCGTCACTTCGTCGGTCAGGTTGGGCACTTCTTTTTTCAGGTCGATATAGGGCAGAGTCGAATTGCGAAACACGAGAATTTTGTTCGCAAGGTGAAAATCGACACTTGCGGGCTGAACGTCACGCGGCGAATACGGTTCGATCACGATCGTCCCGGCCTCGATCGCTTGTTTAATTGAACGGTCACTGAGGACCATGCGAATATTCCTCTTGGCAACTCCGGCGGTGCGGGCGTCGCGCGTGAATCCACAAACAGTCATATAACGGTGCTCGATTGTAAACGTGACCTCGACGAAACGGGCGGGGCGTCGCCAGCGTAGCGGTACAAAACACCAGCCCCTCGACCAGGTCCTGGAAGCGTCAGAGGCCGTCCGCCCGAACACCAGAGATCGTGGTATCGTCCTGCAACAAGCGACATTTATTCACCCGGACAACGTCGAAATATCTCGCGACCGGGTTCAGCGCAAGGAAAAACAATGATCTATGAGTTCCGGACGTACGACCTGAAGCCGAGATCGCTGCCGCAGTACGACTCGATTCTGCAGAATTCACTCGCTGCTGGACGGCTGGACCACTCGCCGCTTTTCGGTTACTTCTACTCCGAGTTCGGACAGCTCAACCAGGCACTGCACATCTGGCCATACCAGGATTTGCAGGAACGGACTGAGGTGCGGGACCAGGTTCTGGGTGTAGATTCGTGGCCACCGCCTACCGGGGAGTTGCTGGCAGCCCAAAATACGGAGATTTACTTTCCCGCACCGTTCAACGACGAATCGATCACCGGCGATCAGGGGCCGTTTTACGAGCTTCGGACGTACAGGTACGCAACGGGCGATATCCCGAAAGTTATCGATGCATGGTCTAACGCTATCGACGAACGCCGGAAACATTCGGCTTTTATTGGGGCGTGGTTCACCGAGTTGGGAACCCTGAACAGGTGGGCTCACATGTGGGCTTACAAATCATTAGAACAACGGGCTGAGGTGCGAGCCGACATGATTGCAAGGAAGATCTGGCCCGCTCCGGGTGGTCCGGTGCCTCTTACCCAGAGCAACAAGCTGTACCTGCCGTTCTCGTTCAGCCCTCTGTCATAGTTTTTTGTGTGGACGAAACGCAAACGGGCCTCGCCTAATTGGACGAGGCCCGTTGTTGTGTGTCGAGTCAGCGGATAATCGAAATCTCCCTGGCCCGCAAGGCTAGCCGGCGATTGCGAAGACGACCTGCACCGTGACCGAAAGGTTCACGTCGCCGGCAGATATCGGTGTCCGTGGAAATCCAATGTCCTGCGCAGCCACTTCCATCGCCACAGGACTGGCCTTTGCCATGGGCACCGAGCTACCGAGCTCGGTCAGGTAAACCAGCGGTCCAAGCGTCACGCCCATCACACGGGCATACAGGTCGGCCTTCGCCAGCGCATCGGCGGCCGCCAGCTGGCGAATCTGCTCACCGTAAACCGACGAATCGCCGACGGTGAACTGGATCGAATTGATCCTGATTAGATCGCCGCCAGTAGCTGCTGCGGTGTCGATTACCGTGCCTAGAACGTCGATGTTGCGCACGGTCACCTGGACCGTATTGTTCACAATGTAGCCGGTGATCCGGGGTTCGCTGTGTCGACCCAGTGAGTCTGAAACCTCGACCCAGATAGTCTGCGGCTGAATGTTGAAGTAGCTGGTGACCACGTCATCGCCATCGATACCGAGTTCAGTGATCGCTGCCAGTACGTTGTCCATGGCCTCGGCGGCCTTCTGGCGGGCGTCTGCCACGTTGACTTCACGGGATTCGACACCAATCGAAACCTGTGCGATATCGGCTGGAATCTCGAGCGTCGCCTGGCCGGTCACCCAGATGCCTGAATTGGCAGTATTGACCGCACTCGTCTGGCTTCCGTAGAGAGTAGGCACGCCATAAGGCGCCACAGGTTCGCTGTAAAGAGCCGGTGCGCCGTAAGAGCTCACCGGCTCGATTGCCGGTGCATCGTATCCGCTGGCGACGATTCCGCCGTCTGAAACAGAACTCGGACCAGCGCCGTCGACCACGCCTGCCGGTGCGCCAATGTTCGGAGATTCTTCGTTAGTCGAAGAACTCTGTACCGGGTCCGTGCTGCACGCAATTGCGGCCAGCGAAAATATCGCCAGTGCGCCTATCAGCAGCCATGCTGTGTGTTTTCGAGTCTTTTGTGTGATCATGACAGTTTTCTCTTCGGGTTTTCCGTGGTGCCAGGTGTTTGATTTGGGTCCTGTCCCCGTTTTAGTGCTTGCGACTAATCGAGGTTCGATTTGTCGTTCTTGTAGTAGAGACGCAGGCAGGTCGCTTTTTGTTCCATCCGGGTTTGAGAGCAGGCGTTCGCGAGTTGAAGAGGCGCTGGCCCACGGTTCGATCTCGCCCCGGACATCAAAGGTCGGCATTACGATGCGCAGGCCGGGTGGAAGTGGGAGGTCAGGGGCGAGTGCCGACGTCGGCCGAGGCAGACTGGGACGTTCTATTCGCCGCGGACTCGCCTGAGACCTGCCCAGGCACCGATTGCCGCGAGTGCGATCGCGGCCAGAACGATCTGAAGTTGCCACAGTGGTAGCTCGATGCCATCGCCAGCTCCTGCCGTGGCACCATCGGCTGCACCGGCGCCAGCCCCTTCTCCGATATCGGAGCCAATGCCGGAGCTTGTGATCGACTCTGTTTCTGGCCCTGGCTCGATGGCTTCTTGTAACTGTGCCGCCACAGCTGATTCTTCCGAATCCTCCGGAATTAACTCGCCGCGCTTGGCTACTTCGTCATCGTCGCCAAACTCTAGCGTGGCGTCCGCCGATTCCAGATCCTGTGGCGGCGCGGCGGCCAGAGTCGGAGCTGCGCCAGCGTCCTGGCCTTCATCGATCGCACCCGAATCCTCGGCAGTCACGCCAGAATCCGGTGCACGCGCTGCAGCAGCGGGTTGTGCAGCACTCGCCGCCGTTTCATCCGCGATCTCAGGTTCGGCAATTCCGCCCCCGCCTACCTCGGGTGCCGCGGCCGATACAGCGGCAATCGCCGAAATGGAGAAGGAATCATCGTCGATGCCTGACTGCTCGACTACGCCAGTGATGTCACCGATTGTCAGTAGTGCCACGGTCAGTGCAGCGAATCCCGTGACGACCATTGGTGCAAGTGCCAGTTTTCGCTGTGGGGCAAATAATTCTGCGAGTTTGGATACGACAGACCGAGAACTCTCAGCCGCGGCGACCATTTCGGGAGTTATCGCGAACGACCGGTGAGCCTCAATCCCCCCTATCCTGCCAAGAACACCGAGCAGCGCCTGCTGTGTCGCAAGGTCTTTTTCAAGCGCGGGGTCGTCGCGCATCATCTGTTCAACGAGTTTCATCTCGTCGGCAGACGCGTTTCCCTCGATGTACGCGTTGATAGCGTAGGTGACTGGATCTGTACGGCCGAACAGCCGATTTAGAAACTTACGGATCACCCGGTCTGATTTCTCCCTCTCTTGTTAACACCCGTGAATTGCAATTGCACTTGTCCTATAGACGCATGGAGGCCGGTAAAAGTTCCGGTTGCTGCTGAACGCAATCCCGCATTCGTGCCCTGGCGCGGTTGATGCGAGACTTAATAGTGCCGATCGATACACCGATGGAATCGGCGGTTTCGTCGTACTGGTAGCCCTCTACATCGACCATCACCATCGCCAGCCGGTGATCGTCCGATAACCCCCCGAGACAATCCTCGATCAACCGGGCAAGTTCGGCATTCAGAGCGTCGGCCAACGGGTCGGCTGAATCGTCTCTGACCGTTTCCGAAAAATAGACGATATCTTCGTCAATCGAGGTTTCAGGCCGCCGCGACATTTTTCGTAAATAGTCCAGCGAGGCGTTTTTGGCAATTCGGAATAGCCATGCCCGAAAGACCCCGCCCCGATAGCTGGCTATTTTCCGGAACGCCGAAATAAAGGCGTCCTGGGTAATGTCTTCTGCCGCTGCACGGTTCCTGACGGTTCTCAGCACAACGGCAAAGACCGCGTCCTGGTACTCGGCGACAATGCGATTGAACGCGTCGTAGTCGCCATCACGGGTCAGCTGGATGAATCGTTCCTCGTCGAAATTAGTCAAAAATTGGGTTCCGCGGCAATTGTGCGGCTCAATCTTAACCAGGGCGGCGGAACCAAATCGTTACCTGGCGATTACGTGGAACTGACGTTTTGCTTGCTATATTCGTAGTAAGGCCGGTCTTTCGACCGCGATTTCAACAACCACTAAACGAGCACGGCAACCGACGACCAATGCGGGAAGCACTTCGAGATACAGGCGAAACGATCATCACCGCGGTGGTGATTTTCCTCGTACTACAGGCGACAACCCAGAGTTTCCTTATCGAAGGATCCTCGATGGAGCCCAACCTGGTGCAGGGTGAGCGTCTGCTGGTGAACAAGTTCGTTTACGCACAGTCATCGTTCAGCCTCTTCGGGGACGATGGCTATCTGTTCAGTGGTCCCCAGCGCGGCGATGTCGTTGTGTTTCACCCTCCGACAGGCTCGGCAACCGATTTCGTGAAGCGGATTATCGGAGTGCCTGGCGATGTTATCGACCTTGATGGAGAATTCGTCTACGTAAACGGCATTAAGGGCGAGTGGATCGACGAGGCAACGGCGCGGCGCCACGAAAAATATCCGGTTATAGTCCCCCCGGGCGAATATTTCGTACTTGGCGATAACCGGCGCGTATCCGTCGATTCTCGCAACTGGGGAATGGTCCCTGCCGACTCAATAGTCGGTCGAGCCTGGGCGGTTTACTGGCCGATCGCGGAGTTTCAGCTGTTTAGTTAGCGGGTTTTTCGCTACTTGCGCATAAAATCGGCGATGCGTTCGCCGATCAATATGGCAGCCAGGTTCGTGTTGGCTCGCGGGCAATCGGGCATTATCGAGATATCGGCAACCCGCAAACAATTTATCCCACGGACCTGCCCGTACTGATTGACGACCGCCCCCGGATCGGAGTCAGGTCCCATCCTGGCAGTGCACGAAATGTGGTGCATCGTGCCAACTCGTCTCAGTAGCCAGTCATCAAGCGACCCGTCCGTCTCCAGGTCGGCTGGCAGCGGGTCGATCAGCTCTTTCAGGATCCCCTTATACGCAGGGTGAGCGCCAAGTTCGATATGCATCCGAACAGCGTCTCGCATCCGCGACAGGTCGTACGGGTGATCCAGCAGGTGGTAGTCGAGTTCAGGTTGCTCGAATGGGTCTTTCGAACTCAGCCTGAGTTCACCCGATGCTTTTGCCAGGTAAATGCCAGCGCTCATCAGGAACTCTCGATTAGTCGAATTCCACCGCATGACGGCGATCATGTCGTTGCGAAGTTCAGATCCACGGGTGGTGTACCGTAACGCAACTTTTTGGGGACCGGTTTCGATATCTGGCATCGGGAATTGGTCTTCTGCGCGCCACCGAACATGAACCGAAGGATGATCGCGAAGATTCTGACCAACACCCGGAAGCTCGGCGATCACGTCGATTCCTGCGGTTTCCAACTGCTCCCTGGGACCCAGTCCCGAGAGCATCAATAGATGTGGGGAACCGATCGACCCCGCACAGAGCACGACTTCACTCCCAAGTACCTCAACCAATCCGCCGTTTACCTCAACCTGAATTCCGATCGCCCGATTTTTGACGATCAAAACCCGCGTTACATGGGCGTCCGCGCTGATCGACAGGTTCGGACGATCCCGGGCCCCGGCTAAATAACCGAGCGACGTGCTCCAGCGAATGCCGTCCGGGTTATTGAGCGGTAGCGGCCCAACCCCGCTCGAAGCCGGATGATTATGATCTTCGGTTTTCGAGAACCCCGCGGCGGCAACGGCCTCGATGAAGGCCGCTTGGTCCTCTACGAGTTCGTCAGGCTGATAGCGCCGAACGACTATCGGGCCGTCGTTCCCATGGTACTGGTCCGAAAAATCCAGGTCGTTCTCGAGTTTCGATAGGAACGGCAAGACCTTCTCGTAAGACCACTCATCGTTGCCCTCGGACACCCAGAAATCGAAATCTTCAGGGATCGGACGCAGGAAAACCTGCCCGTTGATCGCGCTGGTCCCGCCCGTGATCTTCCCCCGCGGGACCGGCATGTCGGGTTGTAGCGGAGTCGCCCTGGCCGTGAAGCCCCAGTTATGGACCCCGTCAGGATCGATAACGAGGTCGGTGCCGGTGGCGTGGCCCTGCCTGATTTCTTCGGGTAATTCATCGATGTTCGCGTAGTCGTGACCGGCTTCAACCAGCAGCACCCTGCGGTGTGGGGCCTCTGTCAAACGTGCGGCGAGCGCTGCACCTGCCGAACCTGCGCCAACAACAATGACGTCGAAGTGATTCGGCCTTATGGCGGATGCCATTCCTACAGGGCCGGGTTCGTCGGCGGGGTCGATGACCAGTCGTCGCGCGACCTACCGTTTTTGTCCCACACGACCTGCCCGTCCTTGACTGTCATCTGGCACACAATTCTCCGGTTTGCCCGGTATACCCGGTTGCCCGAACCGTTATCGGTAAGACCAAAGTCCCCCTCGGCCATCTCCAGCACCGCGATATCTGCGATTGCGGTCTGGCCCAGGTTCCCGAGTTCAGGATGACCGATAGTTTGTGCGGGAACCCATGTCGACCGCTCGACGATGTCGGGCAGTTCCATGCCCAGCGCCAGCATCTTTGTCATCGTCTCCGGCATCGTCCCCTGGTTCACCAGGATGCTCGCCGTGTGCATGTCGGTCGATATCGTATCGGGCGGGAACCCCTGTTCGATCGCGGCCTTGGCGATTCGGAACGAAAAACTCCCGGCACCATGTCCTACATCGAACTTGATCCCGCGTTCCCGGGCTTCAAAGAAGTACGGTTTCACCACGTCGTTGCTATCTGTCATTGGCTTGCCGAAGGCGTAGCAGTGGGTCGTCATATCGCCCGGCCGCAGGTGTTCCAGCAACATCTCCTTCATGGGGCGCGAGTGGATGGGTGTCTGATCGACCATCACATAGCCACCGGCGTTTTCGGCCGCCTGCACACCCCGGTCGAGCGCCTGCCAGCCCGGGCCCGCGTAGTGGGCTACCTTCACGCCGACTATCAGGTCGGGCCGCTGGGCGATCTTGGCCGCGGTCAGGTCGATGCTCATCCCTTCGAGATCTTGCTCGGGCTGGCCCACCATGCCTTCACCCGCGATGTTGATGAGCGCGAACACGTTGGTCCTCGATCGGGAAATTACCTTCTCGTTGAAATCATCGAACGTCAGGTGACCCGCCCCACCGACGTCTACGGCAGTCGTCGTGCCTTCGGGCAGGCAATGGGCGTCAGGCAGGACAGCAGCCATATAGCCATAAAAGTGGGCGTGTAAATCGACCAGACCAGGCGCCACGACCAGGCCAGTAACATCGACGACCCTGCGGGAGAGGGCAGGGGAGATGTCGCATTCGACCAGCGCAATGAGATTGCCGACCGTCGCCACATCGAACAGGCCATCGATGTTGTTGGCCGGGTCGATCACCCGCCCGCCCACGATCGCCAGACTGCTCACAGCGCACTCCCCCTGCTCCCCTCCGGGAGCGAGCTTTTCACGAGCGACTTCAACGACCACTAGCGTATCCGCCGGCACTCACCGCAACTGCCATCTGCCCGGCGTTACGTTCCGACCCGACGGTCCTGGCCTCGCCGGCACCAACTGTTGCGCTGGCCGCTTGCGTGTTTCCATTCGCGCTGAGCACTTCCAGTGCGTCCTTCAGCTGCCCGGTGCAGGGCGGAGCCCTGTTGGGGGTTCAAGGGGGTACCCCCGTTGAGAAACCTCTTTTCCTTTTCTTAAGGGCGGGCGGGTGGTGGGCTAACGAGGCTGGCGTAGCCGGCCCGACTCCTCGTCCCCCCAAAGAACAAGAACAACCCCAACCGATACCCTCGCTCCCATGCCCAACCACGCCAACCCCCTCAACGCCCCGACGGCGAAAGTCGACCCCCTCTCCTCCACCCACCACGGCCGCACCACCCAAGACCCGTACGCCTGGCTCAAAGATCCCAAATGGCAACAGGTCATGCGCGAGCCCGACACCCTCGACCCCGAAATCCGCGCCCACCTCGACGCCGAAAACGCCCACACCGACGCCGCCCTCGCCTCCACCGGCGGCCTCCAAGCCACCCTCTTCGACGAAATGCGCGGTCGCATCAAAGAGGACGACGCCTCCGTCCCCGCCCCCCACGGACCCTGGCATTACTACCAGCGCTTCGAGACCGGCGCGCAATATCCGCGCTACTGCCGCCGACTCAGATCAGCGGGCGCTGATGGCGCTGAACAAGTCCTGCTCGACGCCGGCGCCGAGTCCGACGGCAAACCCTTCTTCCGCGTAGGGGCCGTCGAGCACAGCCCGAACCACGAATTGCTCGCCGTCGCCATCGACAAAAACGGCTCCGAGTACTATGACATCACCCTGCGCCAGATCGACTCCGGCGCGCACTTACCGGACTGCATCCCGGATGCCGCAGGCGAAGTCGAATGGGCCGCCGACAACGGCTCCTTCTTCTACACCAAGCTCGACGACAACCACCGCCCCCGCTGGATCTACCGCCACGCCTTGGGGGATTCGGTCGAGCGCGACTTCCGCGTCTACGAAGAGCACAATCCCGGCTTCTTCGTCAGCCTCGGCCGCACCGAGTCCGGCCGCTACATCCTGATCGAGTGCAGCGACCCCGAGACCTCCGAAACCCGCCTGATCGACGCCAGCCAGCCCGACCAGCCCCCCACGCTCGTCGCCGAGCGCGACACCGGCGTCCTCTACAGCGTCGCCGAACGCAACGGCACACTCGTCATCCTCACCAACGCCGACGACGCCGAGGACTTCAAGATCGTCACGGCCGACCCCGAACAGCCGGACCGCGGCCACTGGACCGACCTCGTCCCCCACCGCCCCGGCGTCCTCATCCTTGGCCTGATCGCCTTCGCCGACCACCTCGTCCGCATCGAAATGGCCGGCGCCCTGCCTCGCATCGTCGTCCGCGACAGCAGCAGCGACCACGAACACACAATCGCCGTCGACGAAGAAGCCTTCAGCCTCGGCCTCGTCCCCCTCTACGAGTTCGACGCCACCCTGCGCTACACCTACAGCTCCCCCACGACCCCCCTCCAGGTCTACGACTACGACCTCGACACCCGCGAACGCACCCTGCGCAAAGAGCAAGAAGTCCCCAGCGGCCACGACCCCGCTGACTACGTCACTCGGCGCATCCACGCCACCAGTCATGACGGCGAACGAGTCCCCATCACCATCCTCCACCGCGCCGACACACCCGCAGACGGATCGGCGCCATGCTTGCTCTACGGCTACGGCTCCTACGGCATGAGCATGCCCGCCGCCTTCGAGACCAGCCGTCTCAGTCTCGTCGACCGCGGCTTCGTCTACGCCGTCGCCCACATCCGCGGCGGCAAAGAGGGTGGCTACCGCTGGTACACCCAGGGCAAGCGCGAGCACAAGAAGAACACCTTCCTTGACTTCATCGCCTCGGCAGAAGCGCTCGTCGACGCTGGCTACACCAGCCCCGGCCGCATCGCCATCCTTGGCGGCAGCGCCGGCGGCATGCTCGTGGGCGCAACGCTCAACCTCGCCCCGCCCGGCCTGCTCGGCGCCGCCGTCGCCGAAGTCCCCTTCGTCGACGTGCTCAACACCATGCTCGACGCCGACCTCCCCCTCACCCCGCCCGAGTGGCCCGAGTGGGGCAACCCGATCGAAGACTCCGCCGCATACGACTACATCCGCTCCTACTCCCCCTACGACAACGTCGAGCCACGTGACTATCCACCCCTCCTCGTCACAGCCGGCCTCACCGACCCCCGCGTCACCTACTGGGAACCCGCCAAATGGGTCGCCCGCCTGCGCGCCACTAAAACCGGCGACCAACCCCTCCTCCTCCGCACCCGCATGGGCGCCGGCCACGCCGGCGCCAGCGGCCGCTTCGACCACCTCAAAGAACTCGCCGAGGTCTACGCCTTCGTCCTCCAAGTCCTCCCCACCGCCATCTAGTTCCGCCCGGCTCCCTTCTCTCCCCTGACCGCGCCCGACTACGCCCGCCCTGATCTCAGCCCCGTTCGTGCTGAGCTAGTCGCCGGGAGCGCGCTTTCCAGGAGCGCCCCGCAATTTAAGTGTGAACGAGCTCCAGATCTCGCGGTGCAGCCCTCCCGGCGCGCGAAGCTAGGTCTGCGAAGACGGTGGTGCCGCAGGAGGGGTCGGGAACGAGAACGCTCACTATCCTCCCGCAGGGAGTGGTCTGATGTCTGATTTCTGGGTAGGGATCTTGATTGCTGTTGGGTTCACGGTCCCCGCTCTCGCGCTCGCGAGCCAGTTCTACTTGAGGCGAGGGGGCTGGCTAGCGGTGGAGGAGCGGGTCGAACGTCGGGAAATAGCGCAGGCACGGCAGGAATACGAGCGCGAAGAAGCAAGGAGGCGGCGAACCGAGCTCGCTCAGAAGCTCATGGCGGCGCACCATCGCCAACCATTGGAGGCGGCCAGAGAGGCGGCGGAGATAATCGCCCTTGAGGAGCGCGGGGCTGTTGGCGCAGGGTTGTCCGGCACGGTGGGCGATCTGGTTACACTGCAGATCGCAAACGCAGAAAAGACAGCCGCTGGCGCGTCGGCAACGGCTCTGCTGAGCCGGAATGTGACGATCGGCCTGGTGGCGCTGGCGCTGCTCGTTCCCCTGGCAGGCTGCAAGACGACCAAGGCCCAGCAGGAATCCCAGGAAACCGCTGCGCCGCCTGAGGGCGATGATCCGACCAACAACCCGGATCCGAGCGTTCCCGATTCCAAGCCCAAGCGGAAGCCGCCCGGCAAGACCGTGACCGCAGGCTGACGAGCCCGTCTCGCCGCCAGGAGTCATGAGCCTGGAAACCCAGCATGCCTGCGCTCGCCC
>CAJWWK010000040.1 GCA_913048295.1 uncultured Dehalococcoidia bacterium | reverse complement strand
GGTTTACCTTGCCCCGCATGTCGCCATCCGGGCGGTGCGCTCTTACCGCACCCTTTCAGCCTTACCTGCGCTTGCGCGCCGGCGGTCTACTTTCTGTTGCACTTTCCGTCGGGTCGCCCCGCCCTGCCGTTAGCAGGCACTCCGATCCATGAGGTGCTCGGACTTTCCTCCCCCGCGCCGACCAAAGCCGAACGCGGCGGCGACCATCCGTCCTCCTCGCGACAGGGTTAAGGGTACTGCCGTTTGGCGGGTGTCGGTATCCCTTCTCCATGGGACGGAGAGGGTGTGGGTGAAAGTGGCAGATGAGCCGACTTTTCGTTTGCGGAGTCCAACCCACCCTCTCGCCCAGAGGGCACCCGCCTCCCTGCCAGGGAGGGAGAAGTCCGTTGCCCATATCGACGGTTAACGACTGATAATCTGACCGCGCATCCAAACGCCGCACCCGCGACCCGCATAAGGAGAAACATGGAAACTCGCCAGCTTGGTAAAAACGGTCCGACCGTCCCGGTGATATGCCTCGGCGCGTGGCCTTTAGGTGGCGGGATGGGCGACATTCCCGACGACCAGGCCATCGCCACGATTCACGCTTCGATCGAGGCCGGTGTCAACTTCATCGACACGGCGGAGGGCTACCGCACCAGCGAATCCGTACTGGGCAAGGCGCTGAAGGGCCGCCGGGATGATGTGATCCTCGCGACAAAGCTTTCCGGCGACCACTCGGCGGAACACATGGCATCGGCAATCGAAAACAGCCTGCGTTCGCTCGGCACCGACTATATCGACCTCTACCAGCTGCACGGTCCACGACCGGGATTCCCGATCGAAGAGACGATGGCCAACCTGCTGAAACTGAGGGATGAAGGAAAGATCAGGTACATCGGTGTCTCTAACTTTTCGGCCGAGCAGCACACCGAGGCTTCGCAGATCGGGCCTGTCCATAGCTCGCAGCCCCGGTACAACATGTTTTACAGGGTGCCGGAAGAGTCGATCCTGCCGATGTGCCTTGAGCTTGGGATCGGCGTCATACCCCACTCACCACTCGCCAAGGGAATGTTGACCGGCAAGTACCGTCCGGGACACGTGTTTTCCAGCGATGACGAACGGGTCGACAAGCCAGAGTTCAAGGACGATCAGTTCAACGTGGCTTACCCGATAGTCGAACGGCTGACCGAGTGGGCCTCGGATCACGCACGCGACGGCGCGCAGCTTGCGATCGCCTGGACACTGGCTCATCCTGCAGTGACGAGCTGTATCGTCGGTGCCAAGACCCCCGATCAGGCGATACACAACGCCCTGGCAGGCTATTGGCGACTTTCCAGTGGCGACATGGCAGAGATCGCCGATATCCTCGGCGACTTCCAGTTTATGCAATAGCGGCAACCTGTACTAGAAATGCGAGTTAGATCGCACCGTTAATCAGTCCAGCGGTGCCAGCCACGGCAGCACTACTGGCAGCAGCTTGTCGGAGTGCACGCGGTTGATATTGTGGCCGGCAACCCCGATCTTCTTCACAGTGAATCCTCCACGATCATCGCTAACTTTCCATCCACACTCTATGCGCAATTCCGCTTGCACGCCTCTGCTGACCTGGCTCAGCATTCTCTTGCGAACGCGAGACCTCAGGAGTTTAGTTTGCACACTCTAAGCGAATCGGATAAATCATGATCTGGCCGTTCCGACGCAAGAATCAGAACTACCAACTCGCCTCGGTATATTTTGACCGAGCCGGGCCTTTCATCGAGCGTGGAGAGCACCTTCAAGCCGTCATTGAGCTCACTACCGGTATCGAGCTGGACCAGCGTTCAGGCATGGTCTATCTATATCGAGGCAATGCGTATTTCAATAGAACGATAATTCGCACGCTTCAGGGAATCGACGATGAGGCTCAAAATCGACGCAGACAGGGCAATCTAGCTTGGAGTTGACCGCCACGATGTCGAGCGGGAAATTCACAAGCTAAGAGATTGGCGCCACGAGCCCAGAATTCATCCTGGATGACCACCCTGCAGGTCATCGGTGGCTTAAAGTGCCCTCTCACTCGCCCGGTGTCGCATCCTCGCCCGTGGTGTGCGGCATAACCTCGGGCGGAATGACCCCCAGCTTGCCCACCTGGTAGTCGGCGAACGCCTGCTGGAGTTCTTCCTGGGTATTCATCACGAACGGGCCGTACCAGGCAATCTGCTCTCGAATCGGCTGACCGCCGAGAATCAGAATTTCCAGTTCAGGTGTTTTTGAGTCCTGTTCCTGATCGGCAGTGACGATTATCGAATCGCCTTTACCGAACACTGCGGCCTGCCCCATCTGGAACGGTCGTCTGTCGGGTCCGACCGCTCCTCTTCCTGCCAGCACGTACGCGAGTGCGCTGTAGTCCGGCCGCCAGGCCAGTTCGAGCTGCGCCCCGGGGCTGACCGTTGCGTGGATGAACGTTATCGGGGAGTGAGTTACACCCGGACCTTCGTTTCCGTCGACCTCGCCAGCGATGACCCGCAGCAGGGCACCTCCGTCGTGCGAACTCAGCAATTTCAGGTTGGTTCGAGAAATTTCCTGATAGCGTGGGTCGGCCCACTTCTTCTCGCGCGGCAGGTTCACCCATAGCTGTACGCCATGCATCAGCCCGCCGGTGAGCACGGTCTCTTCGGTAGGTGCCTCGATATGCAGAATCCCGGCACCCGCGGTCATCCACTGGGTGTCGCCATCGCTGATCAAGCCGCCCCCGCCTTCCGAATCGCGGTGCTTGAAGGTCCCTTCGATCATGTAGGTGACCGTCTCGAACCCGCGGTGGGGGTGCCAGGGCGTGCCCTTTGCCTCGCCCGGACGCCATTCAACCTCCCCCATCTGGTCCATCATGATGAACGGGTCGGTGTACTGGTAAGGGATGCTGGCGAAGGCCCGGCGTACCGGGAACCCTTCCCCTTCCAGACCCGAGGGAGCCGTGGTGATGGTCATAACCGGCCTGACGACACTGTCGGATGCGGGTCGCGTTACACGATCAAGGGAAAGTATGTTGTCGACCGTTACGGCGGGAATTTTGGGCACCCAATCTTGCTATGTTCTGGACTCACCTGATGCAACTCTACGATTTCTGCTCGGCGAATTGGATGCGGAGCGGTCGAAACAGGTGTGACCTGGTGCCAATTTTCGCTTCGACCGGTAATACTGACTCAGGCTGCCACGATCAATCACGTTCAGAACCGTGGGATGATTTCCACGATCTCGTCACCGACAATGATTCGTTCGACGAGAGCGGACACCGCCGATTTTGCGACTGACATATCTTTGCTGTGCGCGTCCGTTAGTAACCGATCAACGTCTGGACTTGATTTCTGATCGCTAACCGAAGCCAGACCGGCCCGCGCGTCCTCGAGCCTCTGCAGTGGCGGTGCCAGGTCCTGTAGCGTGCCGTAAGCCGAGGCAACCATGCGGACAGCGCGGTTGAAATCTCGTTCGGCGTCTGCGATCTCCTCCGCCACGCTGTCGCCCAGAACGGGTCGCAACCGCTTCTTTATCCGTTGGCCCCACCGCTCGATGTCTCGGAGCACCATCTGTTCCAGTTCATCGGCGTGCCAGGAAGAATGGCGGGACACTCCATCGTTCCGTTCCCTGCGTGCATCTCGTGACGGGCATTCATAGTAACGATAAGACTTTGCCGTAGATGTGCCATCCGAACGATCCCACGACCTGCGTCGAGTGAGGCCGAACAGGCCTCTGCCACACAGATCGCAGCGTACGATGCCGCCGAGCAGGTACGGCACTTCGTCGGCCCGGTTCCTTACCGGCTTCCGCATTCGAGTGACGGATTCTGCCCGGTTAAATATTTCACGCTCGACCAGCGCTTCGTGACTTCCAGCAATGCGTACACCGTAGCGGGTGTAGGTCCCGAGATATGTGCGATTTTTCAATAGTCCCGATATAGCCAGAGCCGACCACGGACGGCCTGTGCGAGTTCGAATGCCACGGTCGTTAATCGAGCGCGCGATGGCCCGAAATCCCGGCCCGCCGAGCGGTTTCGATTCCGGAGCGTGCCAGGGCCCGGCATAGGTTTCGAATATCTCCTTGACTATTTCCGCTTCGCCCGGCACAGGTTTGAGTAGTCCGTCCGCACCGGCCTCGTAACCGTACGGCGTGCGACCGAGTACCTCGCCACGCGATGCCTTGGCAACGATCGAGTCGCGGATCCTCGCCTGTCGCTGGGGTGACCGTCCACCGATACCAAGCATCTGTTCACCGCTCTGGAGGGCGTCTGGCCGATCGGGGTCGGTGCAGCGGACTTCCGTGCCCAGTCGGTCGAGTTCGAGCAGTCTGGACACAAGAGTTTCGAGGTCTTCGGCGAAGTGGGAGGCATCGGGCACGAGCACGAGTGCGAGGCGGGCGTTCGAACCGGTAAACGAAGCGATCATCTGCCGATATCGATCGTGGCGGGCATCGAAATCACCGGGCGATTCCTGGTCCGACGGTTCGTACCAGGCGACCAGCTGGTGCGAATTTCGCTGGCAGTAAAGTTCGATCTGCGCACGCGGGTGCAGCCATTCGGCCAGCGCGAAAACGTCTCCAGTTTCCGGAGACGCGTGTTCGTTAGTTGGGGTGGGTTCGCTATGGAATCCGACAGCCCTCAATTATCCCTCTGTAAGGAGCGCCCTGCCGCAACTGCAGGGGATGGGACCATCGGCATTTCGCAGTCGAGTGAGTTCACCGACCGGTAGCCGGACTGCGCAGCCCTGGCAAACTCCGCGTTCGACGCGGACAACGGCGACACCGCGATTTGATCTGAAGAGACGTGTGTACCGGGCCAGATCGTCTTCAGGAATCCCCGAAGCATCGGCATTTCTCACCTCGAGCATCTCGTTGTACTCAGATCCGAGCCTGTAGAGATCCTGCCTGAGTTCGACGTTACGGTTTTGCCAGAGTTTTTCTTTCTCGGCCAGATCATTCGTCAGACCTTCGAACTGCTGTCGGGCGTGTTCTGCGGCGACCTCGGCAGGAGCGATCGATTCCTCAACCTGAGCAAGGCTGCGCCGCGCTGCAGAGTGTTCGGTTTCGATTGCCGTAAGTTCACGGACGTTGGTGATAGCACCCCCGTAGAGCCTGGTTTCGAGTTCGGCAACCTTTTCCTTGAGCATTGCGAACTCGGATTCAAGGCGAGCGGTCTCTACTTTCGATTCGAGTTCCCTGACCTTCGTCTTTTCGCAATTTTCACGAAGTTCGGGGAGTCCACCCTCGGATTTGAGCTCCCGCTCAACCTCGCGAAAATCGCGGCGTCTCAGGGCCAGTGTCTGGTCCGTGCTCTGGAGTGAAAGAAGTGATTGGGCGATTGTCACAAAGCGTTCCTGAGGTTTGCTTTTGGTGGGAGTTGTGCCGGGCTCTTAGTTGAATACTAGACCTGTGAAATACGGTGTCAAATAGCAGAGCGGTCATCTTGCCCCCCTGTTCCGCCGGTCGGGTACCAGAAGTGTGTATCCTCAGTAGGCATGTCGCGGAGGTCTGACGCATCTTGAGATTTCCCGATTCTGGTATTTCATGGAGACTCGTTTGACCGACACTGACACCCCCTATTTTCTTCAACCCTTCATGAAAAGGCGCGCACGTACGCGCATTGTCTGCACTGTTGGTCCGGCGACTGGGACACTGGCCCGTATAAAACGGTTGATCCGGTCGGGGATGTCGGTTGGACGCCTGAACCTGAGCCACGGCACTCCCGACGAGCACCATTCCTACGTGAAGATGTTGAGGGCCGCGGCTGAAGAGTTGGGAGTTGCCGTGGGCATTCTTGCCGATCTTCCCGGACCAAAGTACCGCGTCGGGGAGATGGAGCAGGCCGAAATTACGCTGGTGAGCGGACAGGCCTTTGTTCTGCAGGTCGAACCGTGCAAAGGGAACCTCGAGCGCGCCAACGTGTGGCCTCCCGGGCTTCATAAAGACATCAAAAAAGGTTCCCAGGTCCTTATCGACGAAGGCATGGTGGAATTGCGGGCGGAGAGCATCGAGGGGACCAACATTAATTGTCGCGTGACTCTGGGCGGCGTGATGAAAACAAACAAAGCTGTCACTGCGCCCGGTAACACATCGACGCTCGACTATTTCACTTCCGAGACCCTGCGGGCACTCGAGTTCGTCGAATCCTCTGACATTGATTTTGTCGGCTTATCGTATGTCCGCAACGCCGACGACATGCTGCGTGTCAGGGCGCATCTCCAGAAGGCCGGAAAAAATCCCCAGTTGGTCGCGAAGATCGAAATCCAGCAGGCGGTGAACAACCTTGTCGAAATTCTCGACGAATCGGACGCGATCATGGTGGCCAGGGGCGATCTTGGAGTCGAACTGCCGTTCGAGAGAGTGCCTTCCGTTCAGAAGCAAATTATTCGCATGGCAAACGAAGCGGGAAAACCGGTCATCACCGCCACTCAAATGCTGGAATCGATGATCGAGCAGCCCTCGCCCACCCGCGCCGAGGCGACGGACGTGTACAACGCGGTGCGAGACGGGACCGACGCGATCATGCTTTCGGGCGAAACGTCAGTCGGCAAGTTCCCTTTCCGCGCGGTCAACGCAATGACCCGCATCGCCAAAAGGGCAGAGTCGTATCTCGAATATCCAATGCTTGCAGAGCGTCACAGGGCCGCGGCTAAGAAAGGCGGACTTGCCGTTGACAACGCGATCGCCGACGGAGCGGTGGTTGCGGCATCGAGCCTGCAGGCGAAGGCGATCGTCGCGTTCACAGAATCTGGGAGCACGGCCGGCCGAGTGGCCGCTTTTCGCCCGTCCGTGCCGCTTTTCGCACTCACTCCCGATTTTACGGGAGGTGCAAAGCTGGCCCTCCGCTGGGGTGTAATTCCCGTCGTCGTAAAGCAATTTACACAGCTTCAGGACATGTTTCACGCCGGTTCACAGTTGGTCCTCGAGACTTCGATTGCGGGGGAAGGCGACGTGATCGTGGTCGTCGTGGGCTTGCCGATCGGGGTTGCCGGGACAACGAACCTGCTGCGGGTAATCACACTACCCGAACCACTTGTCGACCAGGTCTAGGTCCGGGTGTGGGGGGCGCACATGGGTAGCCGGGAACACTCGGCGGCTACAACTCCGGTTTCGGTGTTTGCGCCGCGGTTTCGACCGCCTGCCGGAGGCGGTCCACCTCACCGGCATCAGTCGGTTGACCGCCGTAACAGGCGGCGTTGAACCGACCGGTGACAGCGTCGACCGGGGCATCGGGCAGAAACACCGCAAGTGCCTGTATTCGCTCGTTTGGGGTGATATTCGGGTCGAACACCATCCCCCGTTTTATCGCGTGTGCCAGTGTGTCGAAATAAAGCAGGAAAACCTCGGCCACGCCCTTCTCGCCCTCGGGCCACCTCCACATAGATCGGCTTTTGCCGCCCCGCAGCCAGCCCGGCACCAGGCTCGACAATAACTTCATCATGTCGGCTTTCGCATCGGCATCGCCGCGAATCGATTCGCGATCTGAGTCTTCGTCACTGCCGGACCGGCTCGAAAAGCGGCGGTACGCAAATACAAGGATGAAGAACACGATCAGGATAAGCAGTATCGATAGCGGCCAGCGCAATGCGCCGAGTGCGAATTCGGTTGCGGTTTCCGCCTGTTCAGCGACGGTATCGAACGCGGGTGGTTCGGGTGCCCCAGCACCAATCTCTTCCGGCGGCGTCTCTTCTTCGCCAAAGCGTTCCTTGAGCCAGTCGATAATCGCCAATAGCACCCGCATCGCAATTTCTATCGGCCACCGCAAGACCCACAGCAACGCATCGACAAACCCGCCCCACAGGGCTACAAGACCCCTGACCCCGGTATTGCCGTACCGTCCGGTTAGAAGACCGCCTAACGCGCCAACAGCGAGAATCGTGAAGACCGATATTCCGATGACCGTAGGCCACGAAGCGTTCCCGGCGTCATCGGATGGCGGAAGACGCGAGGCGGCCATCCCGATCAGCGAAACACCGAAGAACGGAATCAGAAGTGGTGTTATTCCGATTCCAAACCCAACAGACAGCTCGGTAATGAGCGCTATCGCCATAACAGTGGTCCCGATTTTGAAGTCCCGCTTGAGCTGGCTCGGAACATCGACGCTGGCGATAAGTTTTTGCGTTCGGTACCAGACCGCCGTGGAAGCGAGCAGCCCAATTATCAGATCGACAACACCTTCTGAATCATATGAGCCACCGAACATGTCGATAGGCCACGCGATCTTGAACGTCCATGTGTCGCCTACCGTTGTGGAAGCCATGGTGAGATAGACGGCGACCAGCGCAACGCCGCCCTGGACCAGCGCAATCGTCGTCGCATCGCCACGCGCTCCTCCGAATATCCAAGCCGAGGCGGCACCGGAACCGAAAAGGATGAGCAGGATCACCCAGGGAATTGGAGATCCCCCCAGACCCAGTATCGAGCCAACGACCGCCAGCCCCGCGAACCAGATGATGCTTTCGGCGACGATGAGGGCGGCGTGCGACAGTGCGATCCTGTTTCGCATTACGGGGATTCACCTCCTCTGCGGGAGGTGCCGGCGGCCGTAACCGGAAGATCGTTCCAGTCGGAGGTGTCGGCCGCCGGTCTGCTGAATTCGCTTTTACCATCCTGTTTTCGGTCTCTCCGGAGTGGATCAAGAAACACAGAGCGTCCGTCTCTGACCTCGAACTCTGGATACTCCGGCGGGTCCTCGCGGCCAACATGCAGAATAATGACGGGGTGACCTGTTCGCGCAAGTCCTCCCAGGTAGTTCATCGTCCTGGGGTGGTAAATGCCGCCGATGTGGATGAGTGTCGAACCCTTCGGAATCGCACCCCGGCGGTCACGGGCAAGTTGATCCATGCTCTGGACAGCAATCGGGTGGACCATCGCAAGTGATTCAAGCAGAGTCGTCAGTTGGGTCGGCCCAGAACTCGGTGGAACCACGGCGTACGAACTCCGGAGAGAAGTAACGCCATTGGCAACAAGGCCGGTCTTGTACCCCAAGGCGAGTGCGTGCTGTGCGATAGAGGCAGCTGCCGTCATGGTCGCCTCCAGCACGTCCGACCTGTAGCCCTCCCAGGGGATACTCGTCGTGATCGCCTCGGCGAAGATCACAACATGCTCGGAAACGCTCGGATCGAACTGGCGTACGAACATCTCGCCACGTCGAGCGGTCGTTTTCCAATCGATGTTTTTTACCGCATCGCCAGGGCGATATTCACGGACCCCGGCCGGTCGAGAAGGGTCGTTCCACAGAGGTTGACGTGACAGTGAATCGCCGATCGGGCGCCGGGACGGCAATGAGAACCCCGGAATCGACCTAATTTGCGGATAGACGAAAATCGACCACGCCGTGTGCTCAAGCGTTGCTTCGGCGGGGTAGAGGCCAAACAAATCGCCACTGCGCAGATGTGTCTTACCAAGTCGGTACGTTCCCCGTGACAACGCACGTATTTTGCGCTTGATCCGCACTCGTTCGTAGGCACCAAGCGATGTCGAAAATTTAAAATCCGCACCGCCCAGCATGTCTTGCTCGATAAACTTGTGACCTTCAACAAGAAGGCCGCGCGGTACAAATTCGTTGATCTCAATCCACGGTACCGGCAACGGTTTTTTATTTTCGACCGTGAAAGTTATTTCGATTTCGTCGCCCTGAAAGGCATGATCGATCGATGCAGCCCGGTCGATCGTAATTTCTTTCAGCGAAAGAGCGGCCCAGATCCGGGACGACACGGCGATAACAAATGCAAGGGCTCCGAGTGCGGCAATCAGTGGTTCCCGCGCGACGGCGCCGACAATTACAACTATCATCAACAGAATGACAAAGTACTCGCCGAGGGGGTTCACCGCCGTGCCCATCGACGCTCTCAACTCCGGACGCCGGTGGCCCATCCCAAGGCTTCTCGTCCCCCAGACCCAGTACATTCCCATCTACTCGCGCTCGATGGGGACTGGAGTCGATTCGGTGATCTCGCGGACGATCTGGTCGGTGGCCTGTCCCCGGAGTTGCGTGCTCGTCTCTGCGAGCAGGCGGTGTGCCAGCACCGGGACCGTCAGTTGTTTTACGTCGTCGGGCAGAACGTAGTCGCGACCGTTCATGGCCGCCCTGCCCTGCGCGGCATGCTGGAGGGCGAGCGAGGCCCGCGGACTGGCCCCCAACCGCAGGCTTTCAGTCGACCGGGTCTTTTCGATGATATCGAGGAGGTAGTTACGGACCGTATCGTCAACCTTTACCTGGTCGACTGCGTTGCGTGCCGCAATAATGTCGGTCGACGTTGCTGAAGGTTGGATCGCGTCCGGGGTCTCGCCCGCCTTGAAGCGGTCGAGCATCGACGACTCCTCGTCCCGGTCTGGGTAGCCGAGAGAGGCGCGAACCATGAAACGGTCGAGCTGGGCCTCGGGCAGCGGGAATGTTCCTTCCATTTCGACCGGGTTCAGCGTCGCCATCACCATAAACGTTTCGGGAAGCTCGGTTGTCACGCCGTCGATCGAGACCTGGCGTTCCTGCATGGCTTCGAGAAGCGCTGACTGAGTACGGGGGGTCGCGCGGTTTATTTCGTCAGCGAGCAGGATCTGTGAGAAGACAGGCCCCGGTCGAAATTCAAATTCGCTCTTCGACACGTTGTAGAAGTTCACGCCGAGGACATCGGCAGGCACCAGGTCCGGCGTGAACTGGATGCGTCCAAACTGGCAGTCGAGAGAGGCCGCGAGGGCTTTGGCGAGCGTGGTCTTACCGGTTCCGGGAACATCTTCAAGTAGCACATGACCGCGGCAAAGTAGCGCGAGCACTGCGAGGTCGATGGTTTCCGATTTGCCGACGATTACCCGTTGGACCGATTCGCGAATATCGGTCGCGAGTTTCTGTACCGATGAAACGCCCGCCTCAGACGCTTTGGGCTGACTATCGATCGCCAACTAGTTCTCCAAATCCGAATCTACAAATATTTGCCGAAAACAGCGATGTCGTATGTTACGCCGTACGTGACTGGTCGGGTTTGGATGAGGCTTCCGGGACGTTGTTATTAGCCGGCAAGTTCCAGGCACAGCCTGCTACGGGTGATTGTCATTTCGGTAGGAGCTGCCCAGCCCGGACCGACGCATAATATTTCCTTCTGAATTAGTGGAGGAACTCACCCGAACCTGCTACACGTTGTGGCAATACTGCAAAGCCCGCACAACATCTGCTAAATCGAGTTGCCGAGGCACAGTTCGCTTCGTGTCACATCTAGCGGACCCAGTTGCGGACTGTTGGTAACGAACACCTTCCCGACCCTGCGTACAAGTGTCAGCACGTCCCAGTGCCGACCTTTCCACCGCCCGCCGATAATTTCAATCTTGACGGCGACCGTGCCCCAGTCGGCGCTCGAAATCGCGGGTGACCGCCGGATTTGCCAGTTCGTAAAATTCTCGTGAAGACCGCCGTCGATCATGACGACTCCATTACTGCACAAATGCAGCTCCGTTTCCCAGCCCTGGTGAATTACGGCAGTGTTAGCCAGGTAGTTTGTCCAGCCGGCGAATATCACGTCGTCCTCGGGGCGAACATCGGTGAGCTCGGGATCAAGATGAAGCTGAAATTCGGGTTCCCCTGTTCGTAATTCTCCTGGCTCCGGCGTTCTCGTCGGTGGCACCGTCGGCACCGAGGTTCTGGTGGCGACCGGCGTCACAACTATCCGTACAAAAGTCGGCGGTACGCTGGTCGGAGTGGGGGCGTCCGGCGACGCGCCAAAACCTTCATCTCCACACGCAACAGCGATCATCGCCAGCAGGCAAGGTCCGACGAGGGCAATAAGCCGCTTTGTCATCGAACGATTAAACGACCACGACGGTATTCGTCAGCGTGCCGATCTTTTCGATCGTGACGTGAATTACATCGCCTGCCGCAAGCGTGAACTCAGGGGGCGGAATCGTTCCCGTGCCTGTCATAACGGATGTTCCATCGGGAATCGAGTTGTGGCGTACGAGCCAGTCGACCAGGTATGCGCAATCACGCTTCATCTCGCTGGTGTTGGCCTCGCCCTTGAACGCCTCATTGCCATCTCGCTCAATCACCAGGGTCACCCCGAGCTTTTGCGGGTCGCCGACGGTTTCCGGGGTTGCCAGTGCAGGGCCGAGTGCAGCCGACTTGTCGTAGACCTTCGCCTGGGGCAGATACAGCGGGTTTTCACCTTCGATCGTGCGGCTGCTCATATCGTTGCCGCACGTGTATCCCACGATCTTCCCGTCGTATGTCACAAACGAAAGCTCCGGCTCCGGCACGTTCCATTCCGAGTCGGCTCGAATCCCAACTTCGGCAAACGGAGATTGCAAGCGATCGAGGGTCGATTTGAAGAACGCTTCCGGTCGTTCGGCGTCATACACCTTGGCGTAAACGTCGGGCGATCCGCTCTCGGCCTGTCGCTCTCGCATCGAGTCCATGTAGGTAACGCCAAACGCCCACACTTCCGGGGCGTCGATCGGAGGCAGGAGGGTAACACCGTGTTTTCCGGGGGCAGCACCGTCCAGAAGCTCTTCAATCGAAATGGTGGCTGGTCCTGGATTGGCGCTCAGAATCCCGCGGGTTACCGAATCGATGTCGGAACCCGTTATCGACGCGGCCCGCAGCAGGTCGAGGGTCGATGCGATCCGCGGATTGAGCGCGGTGAGATTTCTTATCTGCCCCGGGTCGGCCTCCACAGCTACGTGTCGCGTTCCGCCCTGGATGTACTGGTAATAACGCATTTTTTGCTTCCGATGGTCCGGCGAGTGGTTGGGATCGACCAATCTCGAATCTGCCAGGACTGCATTCCGGAGAAACAACCGGTCGAACTGGAAATGTTGGCGACAAGCTTAGCTGAGTGGGAACCGGTTGGCCCACCGCGCCTTGTATGTGATTACTTGCATAATTCCTGTGTGTACTTCAAGACCAACGCGGTTGATCTGGCGTATATCTACTAGTGAGGAAATTTTCTGATCAGTGATTCGCACCACGTTTAAATCAGTTCGCAAACTGGCCGGCACCGCCGCGTTTATCGCCGTACTGATCTCGGTCGTGCTGTTCTCGTTCGATCTCGTCGCGACTCCGAGCGCGCATGCGGCCGGAGCCTACGCGCCTGCCGATTCGCCAGGTACGCTCGCGGTCGTTCGGCAAACGGTCGATATTGACTACGGGAACAAGATATCGATCACGGCGGTCGTCGACTCCGGGTCTCGGCCCGTGGAGTCGGTGCGAGCACTGTTCAGGCCCCGGGGCGGCTCGACGATCTGGTCTTACTACTATCCCGAATTTGTCATCGACGGCGAGCTCATATCAGTATCGTTCGAGATTGCGACCGGGCCGGGTTCTTACCATCCGCCGGGAATCGAATTCGAGACAGAAATCGAACTGACCCACCCGGAAGGGGACATTTCAATTGCGGTATCGCCCGAACTGGTTGAATACCTTGACCCGGATAAAGACTGGAAACGGACCGACGGCGATGGCTACACCATTGTCTACTACGGGATTTCTGACTCCGACGTGAACAAGTTAATCGCTACCGTAAATTCACGTATCCCAACACTAAAGAACGTTCTCGGTGTAACGGACGCGCCTGATTTCCCCCACTTCAAAGCCGTTGTTTTTCCGTCGATCAGGGATGCCACTCCTTCGTTCCCGCCCGTCAGCCAAACTGCAACCGATCAGTTCCTTTTTGCGGGATTTGCCCAGCCTGAGTACTGGCTGTTTGTGCAGGGCCAGTTGAACGCAACAACGTTTACCCATGAACTGGCCCACCTTTATACCGACGAAGTGATCTCTTCGTCGCTGAACGCTGGGATTCCTTCGTGGCTGGGTGAAGGCCTTGCGAGATTCCTTGAAACGGGGTCGAGCAGCAGTTCGAACGCAAGACTGCGCTCCAGCGTTCGACCTGACGAATTTCTCGCATTGCGGCACATGCAAACTATCCCCGGTCAGCGGAGCGACGTTTTTATCTTCTATCCGCAGGCCGGGGCTTTCGTTGGTTACCTAATCGAAGAGTACGCTGCAGGATCGATGGGTGATTTCCTTGCCGCGATAAACAGTGGGCAGTCGCTGCTGCTGGCCTTTGAGGAGGTCTACGGCAAATCGCTTTATGAAATGGAAAACGACTGGCGGGCCAATTTTGAAGCTGCGCCACTTGCGATCCCTTCTGTCACGCCGGAACCCGCTGAACCGTCTGAAGAATCATCCCCGGGCACCCCCATTCCTTTGGTCAATTTCAGCGTTGGGTCGTCCGGTGCTTCCGATTCGGCAGGTGACGTGGCCGCGACCGGCGTTACGGGCACAACGGCTCCGGTGTTCCTGCCGACGGTGACTCCCCAAAATTCTGGAAACACCGGAACTGCAAGTGGCGGTTCGGCAACTGGGACCGGGAGTGATTCCAATCCCGACTACGTGATCGCTATTCTGGTAGTCGCTCTCCTGGTGTTCGCCGGAATCTGGTTGTTCATCGCTCGCCGTTCTAAACTGCCGAAACGGAAATCTTCCGGTTAATTTATTATCCCGCAGGGAGGAGGAGTCAACCAATTTTAGAAATGCGTAACTCCGACCAACAACCTCCGCCAAAAGTCGCGTTCGTCTACACCGACGAGCTGTCCCGCTACCGGTTATCGCCAGAACACCCGCTTCGCCCAGTTCGTCTGCGTCACATGCACGATCTGATGCACTTGAGCGGGTTGTTTGACCTCTCGAATGTTTCGGTTGCCGTCCCGAGGCGGGCGACTCGGGCTGAGATAGAATCGGCCCACGACCCCGAGTATGTGTCGATAGTTGAGGCCATCTCGAACGGTGCAATCGCGCCGGGCATGGGCGAGTTCGGGCTCGGCACTCCCGATAATCCCACACGACCGGGGATGTATGACACGACGGCCCTGTGCGTGGGGACGACGCTCGTTGCTGGCGAGCTTGTGCTGTCAGGTGAAGCCGACATCGGGTTTGCTCCCGCTGGCGGGGTTCATCACCACGCGATGCGACGGAATGCATCGGGGTTCGGTGTGTTCAACGATGCTGTGATTGCCATGAATGCGATGGTCAATGCGGGCCTTCGGGTGGCCTATGTCGATATCGATTGCCACCACGGCGATGGTGTTCAGGCGGGCCACTACGACTCAGATCGGGTGCTCACGATTTCGATTCATGAGTCCGGGCAGTGGTTGTTTCCGGGTACGGGGTTTGTGCAGGAGATTGGTTCGGGCGGTGGCACAGGATATTCGGTCAACGTCCCGCTCGCACCGTATACGCAGGATGCCGACTGGCACGTTGCGTTCGATGCGGTGGTTCCAGATCTGATCCGTGCGTTCAAGCCCGACGTTTTGTTCACCCAGCTTGGAATCGACACCCATTTTCAGGATCCGCTCACCCACCTGTCCCTGACCACTCAGGGGTTTAATCTTGCAGTCCAAAAGCTGGGGCGGCTCGGTGCGGAAATCGGGAAGTGGGTCGCGGTTGGCGGCGGCGGATATGACCTATCGGCAGTTGCGAGGGCGTGGACGATGGCGCTGGCAACGATGGCGAATTACGAATTGCCCGACGACGTCCCCGGGACGTTTACTTCACTTGCCGACGATTCGACTATCGAATCAGAAGGTGATGTGCCGACGAAGTTCGCCGACACGCCACCGCCGCCCGATGAGCACAGCTCTCTCGACGAAATTCAACAGCACAACGCCCACACACTGGACGAGATCAGGTCGCTGATTTTCCCTAAATTCGGTCTTTAGTCCGCTCTTTTCGCCGGGCGTATATTTGCCGCCCGGAGACTAAACGCTCTTTTCAAACGTGTCCCTGAGCGCCGGATACAGTGCTCGATATCGCTCGTAGGCCACGGCGTACGCGTCCTTTACGCCATGCACACTTGCGACTGGTTCGAGTGAATCCAGATCAGTGAGCCAGGCGCCACCGACCTCAACGGCACTCGTAAACGCGCCGGCACCCACAGCAGCCAGCATCGCGGCGCCCAACGGCGCGCCCTCTGAGGGTCCGACTGTTCGGATTGGCAGCTCCAACACATCACTCAGCATCTGTAGCCATGTCGGGCTGCCGGCACCACCACCCACCGCCACGGCACCAATCGAGTTGACGCCGAGTGCAGTTATGAGTGAGAGTGAATCTTTCAGCGCAAAGGAAACGCCTTCCATCACCGCTCGGGTCATATGTGCGCGCCCCACTCCGCCGTGCATGCCAAAGAACACTCCCCGGGCGTTTGCGTCGGCGTGTGGTGTGCGCTCACCGGTCAGGTAGGGCAGGAACGTCACTCCCTCGGAGCCGGGCGGCACCTTTGCCGCCTCTTGTACGAGGTCGTCGAAATCGGCACCACCTGAAGTTCGCCGCCACCAGTCAAGAGCTGCTCCAGCAGAAAGCACAACGCCCATCAAATACCAGGTGTTGGGCACCGCATGGCGCATTGAGTGAATCCGCATTTCGGGATCGGTTACCGGTGTTTGAACCGGTGATACGACAGCTCCTGACGTCCCAACGGTCACCAGGGTGTCTCCAGGTGACACGACGCCCGCGCCGGTGGCTGCACAGGCGTTGTCTGCGCCTCCTCCAACAACTGGTACACCCACTGCCAGACCGGTTTCGGCGGCGGCCGCACTGGTTATCGAACCGGCGATCTCCGACGATCCACCGATCGGCGGCAGTAATCCAGCATCGATGCCGAGTAAGGAGCACATCTCGCTCGACCAACTGCCATCGACGACATTGAACAACAGTGTTCCAGAGGCGTCTGAGGGCTCGGTCGACATTGTGCCAGTGAGCCGGAATCTGATGTAGTCCTTGGCAAGCAGCACGTGCACCAGGCGATCAAACTGCTTCGGTTCATTTTCACGCATCCACAGCAGTTTTGTCGCGGTAAACCCCTCAAGTGCAGGATTACCGGTGAGTCGACGCAGGGTCTGATTTCCGACCGTGTCGCGAATAAACGCGGCTTCCGCGCTCGTCCTGACATCGTTCCACAGAATCGCCGGACGAATCACCCGATTTGCCCGGTCGAGTGCCACCAATGAGTGCATTTGCCCTGAAAGGCCGACGCCAAGCACTACAGGCGACTCGATACTTGCCAGCACTGTTTGAACTGCGGAGCAAGTGCCGTTCCACCAATCCTCGGGATTCTGTTCGCTCCAACCGGGCCTTGGCACTGACACAGTCATCGGGCTGTCGGCGGATGCGAGGAGTCGCCCCTCGGGACTGACGGAGATGGCTTTGATCGATGAAGTCCCAGTATCGATCCCGAGGAACATTGGTTGGGTCATGGTGGCGGGACTGTATCAAGCCGCAAGCGGGATGACCACGTGCGGCATGGGTTATACCAGAAGGCCCGTCAATCAAACGCCATGTTTTTGACGGGCCACATCAGGTTCTACTCAAGCCCTGAAAACGCCGCGCGACCACCCGATCTCCCTGGTGGTGCTCATCAGTCCGGCTACTGATTGCATCGCCAGGGGGACCATCTGGCTAAACCTCGCGAAATTCACCTTCGACAGTGTCGTCTTCGTCGCTGTCCGAATCCTCGCCGGAGTCGTCATCGTCGGCATCGCCAGCGCTATCTTCGGCATCCGCATCGACTCCGGCAGCCTGGTTGGCCTCGTACACAGCCTGACCCACCGCCTGCAGTGCAGTCTGCAGTTCTTCTGTTGCAGAGGCGATAACCGAAGTCTCGGCGCCTTCATCGGCGAGCAGGTCCTTCACAATGTCGATTTTCGTCTCGACATCGCCCTTAATTTCATCGGGAATTTTTTCGCCCTCATCCTTGACGATTTTTTCTGCCTGGAACACCGCACTTTCAGCGGCGTTTCGGATCTCGACGGTCTCGCGCTTTAGCTTGTCGGCCTCGGCATTTTCCTCGGCTTCCTTCAGCAGGCGCTCGACTTCGTCGTCGGAAATGCCCGATCGACCGGTAATAGTTATGTGCTGTTCCTTGCCCGTGCCGTTGTCCTTGGCAGAAACCTTCAAAATTCCATCGGCGTCGATGTCGAATGTGACAGCGATCTGTGGGACCCCGCGTGGAGCTGGAAGTATGCCTGTGAGATCGAACTGACCGATCATCGTGTTGTCGGCTGCCATGTCCCGCTCGCCCTGGACGACTCGAATTCCCACGGTCGGCTGGTTGTCAGCCGCAGTCGTGAAGGTCTCGGTCTTCGACGTCGGGATCGTCGTGTTCCGCTCGATCAAGGCCGTCCGGACGCCACCAAGTGTCTCGATGCCGACCGAGAGCGGGGTCACGTCCAAAAGAAGAACGTCTTTGACTTCGCCCTGTAGTACACCTGCCTGGATAGCTGCTCCGACAGCAACAACTTCGTCCGGGTTAATGGTGCGGTTAGGCTCTTTTCCGAAGAGCCCTGTGACTTTTTCGATGACTGCGGGCATTCGTGTCATTCCGCCAACGAGGATCACCTCGTCGATCTCCCCCGGCTTTACCCCGGCATCTTTGAGGGCTGCCCTGGTGGGGGCCACTGTTCTCTCTATCAGCTCCGCAGTCAATTCTTCGATCTTGGCCCGCGTAAGGGTTGACTGAAGATGTTTTGGGCCGGACGAGTCGGCGGAGATGAACGGCAGGTTGACCTCGGTAGACGCGACAGACGAAAGCTCGATCTTGGCGCGCTCGGCCTCTACCCGCAATCGCTGGTGGGCCGATACGTCGTCTCGCAGATCGATCAGGTTTTCCTGCTTGAATTCATCGGCGAGATAATCGACCAACCGAAGATCGAAGTCATCCCCACCCAGGTGGGTGTCGCCGTTGGTGCTCTTGACCTCGAACACGCCCTCACCAAGAGCGAGTATCGTGACATCGAAGGTGCCGCCACCGAGGTCGTAAACCGCGATGGTCCGCTCACCCTCCTTGTCGAGGCCGTAGGCGAGTGCGGCTGCGGTCGGCTCATTGATTATTCGGAGCACCTCAAGGCCCGCCACCTGCCCTGCGACTTTGGTCGCTTCGCGCTGGCTGTCATTGAAGTAGGCAGGGACTGTGATAACGGCCTGCTCGACCTTCTCACCCAGCTTTGCTTCGGCGTCTTCCTTCAGCTTGCGAAGCACCATGGCCGAGATTTCCGCCGGCGCGCTTGTCTTGCCGTTGAGGACAATCCCGACATCACCGCCGTCCAGCGCCCCGAGTTTGAACGAAACGTGCTTGAAATCGTTTTTAACCGAGGCGTCATCAAACCGGCGGCCTATGAACCGTTTGGCCGAATAGATCGTGTTTTCGGGGTTCGTAATCGCCTGGCGACGTGCGAGTTCTCCGACAAAACGTTCGTCGGTCTTTGCGTTGAAGGCCACGACCGACGGGGTGGTGCGTCGACCCTCTGCGTTTTCGATGATCTGGGGTTCGCCCGCTTCCATGACCGCCATTGCGGAGTTCGTAGTTCCCAGGTCGATTCCAATAACCTTTGCCATTGCTGTTTCAGATTTCCTTTTCAGATTCCGTAATTCCGAAATCTGTCTGTTTTCGGTGTTCTTTATAAACCAGGTCCGTTGCTACCTGTTTCGTGTTTCAAACTTCGTTCAGTCTCGGTTTTGTCTTTGTCTATCCCGATTCGTCGTCAGGTTCTACAGTAGGAGCGATTGCGATCTCTACCTGTGCCGGTCGCACCACCTCATCATGTTGCGTGTAGCCAGGCCGGTGCTCGGCGATCACGGTATTCGGCTCATGATCGGCCGACGGGCTCGATATCACCGCCTCATGCCTCCGGGGGTCGAACTCTTCACCAACCGAACTGAATCGAGCAAAACCTTCAGCGGCGATAGCGTTTACAAAATTCTTCTGGATGACCATGATTCCCTCGAGCCAACCCGAATCCGCGTTCTCCAGAGCGTCGGACTTCAGTGCCGTCTCGAGTTGATCGATCACATCGGCGAAGCGCAAAACGATTCGTTGCTGGTTTCGTAGTCGCGACGACTCCTGTTCCGACTCGACCCGCCTCCGGTAGTTAACGAGGTCGGCCTGCGCCCGTTGCGCCAGTCTTTTGAACTGTTCCTTTTCACGTAACGCTTCCGCAAGCTCGCTATCGGGCGAAGGTTCGGCATCGTCACCGGAATCCGTCGCCTGTCGAGGCTCGGTGGGGTCTCCCTCGTGCTGATCTTCTTCTGGCCGCTGTGAATCTGGTTCTGGCAATTTCTATTTTTTACCTGTCGAAAGTATCAAATGGCTTGTTTGGCCGGTCTAGAAGTATCGGTTCGAGCGCAACTAATCGGCACCAACATACGAGAGTATCTGTCGAAGCTCTTCTGCCGCTATCCTCGCGGTCTTGGTATCGGAAACTTCCGGACTGGATTCCAGCAAAGAAACGATATCCGTCAACGACCTCACCAGGTCCAAAACCAGGCTCACCCCATTGAGGTTCAACCTCAATTCATCTGCAAGACGACGAATTACGCGCAAACGCTCGACGTCAGAGTCCGAATACAGGCGCCGACTGCCCTCCGAGCGCTGCGGGCTTACGAGACCTTCCTTGTCGTACTTGCGCAGCGTTTGCGGGTGCATGTCGACCAGCCGGGCAGCCACGCTGATCACGTAAACCCCGGTAAGCCTGCCCGGTGCCCCGGGTGAGGGGGATCGAACGAATGGCTGATCCTGCGTACGCGCTCGACTCTCTTCACGCGGTTCGCGGGGCCTCCGCTGGTCCCGCGTAACCGGATGACGGCTGTTTTCGTCACCTTCCAACGCAATCTCGTAAAGATCTGCGAGCATCCGGTTCAATGCTTCTGACCGCGACCACGCCAGATCCTGAGCCGTGAACAGCTCCTCGTCGCGTGATGCGCGACCGAACTCTTGTGTCAATACGAATCCTTCGTGAGGTCTGTGGCGTACAGAAGTCTGTGTGCGAACTCCAAATCGCAACTGAAATTAGAAACCGCATCAATCTTATTCATACGACCTATATTGTAATAGTTGATACGGTTCGTGTAAACTATGTGCCAGTAAATCGTCGTTCATCCGCACCGTGGACGGGCGATCTGCATCTAAACTTTACGAAATCAACGTCGGATACCTTGTAAACGAAGATAATCCGTAGTAACATCTGCGCCGGTTCTTTTTGCAGCGGGGCCTGTACTACAGGATTCGTAACCAGATCGAGACCACATTTTTTTGAACGCCCCGACCATAAATTGGCGGGGACGAAAGTAGAAGGAAACAAAGTGCTTTACTTGAAGGCTTGCCCGAAGTGCCACGGCGACATTGAGCTGGTGGTGTTCTCAGACAGCAAGACCCTGCAGTGCCTGCAGTGCGCATTCACCGTCGATTCCAAGGAATCGGCCCGCCGAGCGATGGGTGAGAAAATCCCGGCGACGACTGAAGCTGCGTAATAAAAGCCTGAATTCATCCAGGATTCACTCTAGAAGGCTCCGGTTCCCACCACCGGAGCCTTTTTTAATGCTTCAAAATCACCTGGCGTGCTCCTAAGAAGGGCACGTAACGCGGCGTTGGGCAAGGGCCCATTATTTGCTCAGCGACGGTGTCATCCGCTTTCACCGCGATACCCGGTGACTAACGCTGGCGTTTGTGATACAAAGCACACACGCACTTGCGGGCCCTCTGGATTGGTACACCGCGCCCGATGTCATCGACCAACATCAGCAATAATTCAGGTTCTGCACCAAACGTCCCGGAGGTAGTTATCCAGAGACTACCCCTCTACGTCCGCGCACTGACCCAGTTTGCGGGCTCCGGGGATGACGTCATATCCTCAGAGCAGCTCGGGCAGCGGCTGCAAATGACCCCCGCCCAGATCCGCAAGGACCTGTCGTATTTCGGACGGTTCGGCAAACAAGGGAGGGGTTACAGCGTTGCTTCGCTCGAACAGCGGCTGCGGTCGATCCTCGGCCTGGACCGTGCATGGAACACAATGGTGATTGGAATGGGTCGGCTCGGACGGGCCGTTGTTTCTTACCCTGGCTTCGCCCCCGAAGGGTTCAACATTGTCGCGGCGTTTGACGCCGACGACAGCATCGTCGGGGAGACTGTTTCAGGCCTCGATATCCAGTCGATTTCGGATCTTGCTAAGACGGTCAAAGAGAAGGACATCAAAATTGGCATTGTGACGGTCCCAATCGAGCGCGCACAGGAAGTAATCGATACTCTCGTCGACGCGGGCATTAAGTCGATACTGAACTACGCTCCACTGTCGCCCAAGGTGCCGGAAGGCGTGACGGTGAGAGGGATCGACCCGGTCCTGTCTCTACAGTCGATGACGTATTACATTAGCTAGGAATACCGATCTGCGGGCGGAGCACCTCTTCGTTAATTCGGATTTTCGCCATAAACACCAGGGCTTATCCAGTTCGTAACAGCCACGTGTTTTCTTACTTGGCAAAGGCAGCTTTGACCTGAACTCGGGCGCGTCCAGCATCCTTGAAACTAATCCTTAATAATTTTGGTGCCAGCCTCTATGTGAATAACCAATTTGTGCTAGTTGTCGGACGTTACCGAAACCGTCCCATTTTGCTGAAGTCCAACAAGTTGTTGCAACGGACGCTCTGGAATAGCCTGAGGCTGTGTGGGGCAGTTTCTAACGGCTTTCAGGACGAATACAACTGCGAGAATGGTGCAGTAGAGACAGCCAGAGGCAGGGTTGATTTAATTCCCAAGCAAAGGGTCGCG
>CAJWWK010000039.1 GCA_913048295.1 uncultured Dehalococcoidia bacterium | reverse complement strand
CAGCCCACGGATGCGACAGCGCGTCCAGTTCCTGCCTGTTCTGAAGAACGGTGACGTTCACTCGAACGTATACCCGCTCGACTGGCCGCTGCCGACGGTGGACACATCGTCGTCACGACCTGGCTGGGGTGTTGGTTTCGAGTCACAGGCCGGTGCCAAGTGGCTGTTCGAAATTCTCGGTGAAAAGGACGCTAGCGTCCGGTCCGAGAAGCACTTGAACTGGGTCGACTGGAGCATGTTCTGGCTGCAGTACACTGGTGTATTCCAGGTTCCGAAGGGCATCGTGGTCAACGACCGCATCAAGTCCTGGAACGGCTATCAGCAGCACTACTCGAACGTGTCAGGTAACCCTGAGTTCATCGTTCTCAACTAAGCAGACCGTGCTATTGAAACGAAGTTAGTTCGCTAACTGAGACGGGGGTCGGAGTTTCCGGCCCCCGTCTCGCTGTTTAAGCCAGAAATTCGATTGGGGAATGACCACCGGCAAAACCCTGACCGTCGCCCCGGCGACCGGCCGGCCGGAGACTATCGACCTGAGCTGTTCCAGACGCTGATATTCCGCAACATTTGATCATGATCGGAGTCCCCTATGGACTCACTATCGGGTAAGATGCTGCCTCTATCCTCAATATAGATTGGCTGCACGGAAACTGAACGGCAGTGGCACGATTTAGGAAGTATCCGCTAAATGGCTAGTTTTCTGGCAAAACGGTTTTTTTCATCCGTGATCTCGGTTATCGGGGCGACGCTGGCGATTTTTACCCTTGTTCAGTTCCATAACGACCCCAGAGAGTTATTCGTGCCCGACTCCGGGTGGGGCATGTCCCAGGAACAGTGGGACAAGCTCGGCGAGCGGCTCGGTCTCAACGAACCGCTGTGGAAGCAGTACACCACCTGGATTGGCCGAACGTTGCGCGGCGACCTCGGTACTTCACTCGCTCGTGACCGCGCCGTTGTCGATCTGATCAAAGGTAAAATCGGCGCGACAATCCAGCTTGCTGTCGGCGGCTGGATATTCGCAGTATTGCTGGGAGTTCCTATGGGGGTGTTGGCTGCAGTAAAGCGCGGCGGCTTCTGGGACTACTTTGCAAGATCGCTCGCAATCGTCGGGCAGGCCGCGCCGCCGTTTGTTACTGCTCTCGTGGCAATCTGGATCTTCGCCGTCATATTGGGCTGGTTCCCCGCAGGTGGGAGATCGCCAGAGTTCAACTGGAAAGAATATGTTCTTCCGTGCGTGGCACTCGGCTGGGGCGCCGCGGCAGCCCTGATGCGCCTCACACGGTCGTCAATGCTAGAAGTGCTCGATTCCGAGTACATCCGACTCGCCCGTGCGAAGGGTGTCGGCTGGAACTGGGTCATCTACAAGCACGCCCTCCGCAACGCACTGATCGCACCGGTAACTTCAGCCCTGCTGGTGTTCTCGGGCTGGCTGAACGGCGCGCTCGTTGTCGAGATCGTGTTTGCCTGGCCTGGCATCGGCTACGACGCCCTGTACCGCGCAGTAAACGACAATGATTTCCCGCTACTGCTGGGCACAGTATTCATATTTATCCTGATCTACCTTGTGTTCGCGACACTCGCCGACATCGCATACACGTTGATCGACCCGCGGGTGCGGATCAGCGGGACTAAGGCCTAACGAGGGAAACTGATGGCAACGTCCGATGCTCCAACGGAATATGAACGTGTAGATACCGCCACGCTCGATTCCCCCATGCGACCTGTAGAGGTCAAACGCTCGATTCTCGGCACCATGTGGAACATCATGCGGAAGTACCCGGTTTTACCGGGCGCCGTTCTGGTCATTCTCGTTATTGCCTCGATCATCGGACCTTCCGTCGCGCCATACCAGCGCGATATCGGTCCTGTTGGCGACCGTCACCTCGGTGTGTTCAGGTACTCTGAACTGCCAGCCGAAAAACAGGATGCCCCACGCTATAGCCTGTGGCCGGCCGGCTTCCACCTACTGGGTTCAGACCACATCGGTCGCGACGTTTTCACCCGTGTGCTGCACGGCGCGAGAATTTCCATGCAGGTTGTGCTGGTTTCCCTCGTGCTCGGGATGTTCATCGGAGTATCACTCGGCGTGGTATCAGGCTACTACGGCGGAATTATTGACGAAGTAATCACCAGGATCGTGGACATCTGGTACGCGATGCCGTTCCTGATGGTCGCACTTATCGTTGTGCTGATATTCGGGCGTGGATTAACGGTGTTGCTGTTCGTCCTCGCCCTGATATCGTGGACCGCGTTCGTAAGGGTGATCCGCGCCCAGATTATGGTGCTGAAACAGCTGGATTACATCTCAGCGGCCCGGGTAAACGGCGCTTCTGACTTCCGTATCATGTTCAAGCACCTCGTGCCCGGAATCCTGAACACGGCGATCGTCGTCGGGACGTTGAGCACGTCGGGCCTGATTCTTGCAGAATCGGTGCTCAGCTTCGTTGGTGCCGGTATCCAGCCGCCAACCCCGGCATGGGGCGTCATGACGAACGAAGGACGGGACTATCTGACCATTGCCCCGCACCAGGTGCTCGTGCCGTCAGCGGCGATCTTCCTGGTGGTTGTATCGCTGAACTTCCTGGGCGACTGGTTGCGAGACCGCCTCGACCCCATCCTGCGCCAGATCGATTAACCGACCGACCGGGCCCCGGCGCCCCGAAACTAAGAAACATGAACGGCCCCCGGCCCCTCAGCCGGGGGCCGTTTTTCGTTACAGAAACACAGCGCACGTCAGCTTACAGGAGTTCCTGTGATTTGAACGGCTGGGGGGGGGGGCTGGAATGCAGATGAGACTGCCTGCCGGCGCTGTGAGGGGTGCGACGGCCCACTAAACAAGCTGAGGGCGGGCGCAGCAATCACCCCTGAACAGGCCGCACACAGCAGCTCAACCGTTTACACCTCCCCTTTTGTCCCACACGAGACTCTGGCTGGTCTCTGACCGCGCAGGCCGGCCTGCCTAGGTCGATCATCAGTCAGGGAGGGGGAGCACACCATCGCCGACCAGAGTAAAATCGCCGGAATTCGTGGGCGGACCTGCCGCCAATCGCAACGGACCCGAATCGTTTTCTCTACGATCCTGCGGGTCAAAACCACCGGACGCGACAGGACCGCTCGTACCGAGCGGTCCCGCTTGTCAGATCAACCTCGCTTGGCTATTCGACCACGCAAACAGCACCAGTTGCAGTGTCACCTGAGAACAGTGACTTGTACGTGAAGCAACCGGGAATGTTGAATGTGTGCTCGAAACTGGCCGCCTCCTTGTCGAACGTCCCTTTTGAGAACGAGCCCGAGTCCCAGGAATCCCCCTGGCCCGGGTCAGAGGTCGAACTGCTTGCCGACCGACGGTTGTTGGTCCACCTAACGGTCGCACCCACCTTGATTTTTACTATTGCGGGATCGAATACCATCCCCTCGGCACCGATCTGCGGTATATCCACAACTATCACGCCGGTCTCCGCCGGGCCATCCGGAATCTCTACATCAAATGCTGCGCCCTGCAAAACTTCGCCACCGGATCCGACGCCCTCGGCAACAATTCCCTGTTCGGCCTCGGCCTTCGCGGTTGCTGCGGCCGATATGTTGTGCTTTTCTGCCATGCTGCCCGTGCCGACTTCCACTTCCACTTCGTCCGGGTTGCCGCCCGCCGCAAGAACCACTTCGGCCGTGGCCGTGGCGTTCTCAATCTTGTTGAACGCCGCCGAAGTCTGAATGATTTCAGTGTGTGTAGGAATGTCGCCACATGCTGCAAGGAGCACGGTGAGAACAAAAGCACCGGTCAGTACAAGAATCAAGCGATTCCGGATCGACATTTAGGCCCCCCGAAAACAGAGCGTGTTCGCACACGCAGGGTATGCGTTGTTCAGTTCAAAATCCGCCACAACGGATGACGAATGCGAGAACAGTTATCTTCAATGTGGCGGAAGGATAACATGCGATTTCTTCAGGGGCGATGCAAGTTTTATCCGATAAACGATGTTATCGGCACCTGTGCCCGGTTCAAGTTTTGTTCGCGGGCATTTTGAAAACCACTGCGCCCGCCAAAACCGCGATGCCGGCCGCTGCGATATACGAAAACCTGTAAGCCTCTATGAACGATCCGCCGTTGGCCGATTGCTGCCAGTTAAGCAGCGTTGTCATCAGCGCAATCGAAAGCACCGTGCCAATCGTCTGCGATACCGATAGCGCTGCGGAACTGGCACCGGCATGCCTGCTCGGGGTGCCCCTTAATGTCAACGAATACACCGCCGCCTGGTGAATTCCGAACCCGAATCCCAACACGACCGTCGCAAACACAACGGCACCCATCGTGGGCGTGCCTCCCGTCGTGCCGGCCAGCAGCAGCCCACACCCGGTCACAACTGCCCCGGCAAAAGTAATCTGCCGGTCGCCTATTCGGTCGGCCAGCCAGCCAGAAATCGCCGATCCGGCAAAGTTGGCCGCAGCCATCAGCGCCAGGAGCACGCCCAGGACAAAACCGCTCCGGCCCATCACATCCACAACGTAAAACGGGAACAGGAACCACATCACGAACGAGGCGAGCGTCAGGAGCAGGTTCGAGCTGGCTCCAGGCTTGAATCCACTGAACGCTGTGAGCCCACGCGGGAATATCGTAAACCTGCCCCTCTTCATGCCCCACGCAAAAATCAGACCCAGCACAGCCGAAGTCGAAAACAGGAACAGCACAGGCGCTGACAGCCATCCGTTGACCCGCGCGAACGACAGCGCCATGATAAATATGAACAAGGTCGTAAACAGCACGACCGACCCGGGCAGATCGAAACGGCCGTTCCTGCTGCCGGGCAGAGCACTCGCAAGCCCCCCGCGTAACCATAAAATCGCCGCCGTCAGCAGGGTAGCGCCTATCGGGATTCGGGCCCAGAATATCGCCGGCCACCCAAACTCCTCGCCAAGAACCCCACCGCCCAACGTACCGACGAAAGCGCCCGCCCCAATCGCAGACAGTGTCACCCCGAGCGCCGCCCCCCGCCTGGCCGGGCCAAACGCCCTCGCCACCAGCGCGGGGCCCAGGGTGAACAGGATCGCCACTCCCACCCCCTGTGGGATTCGCAGGGCAACGATAGGCGCAAGAGAGTCCTGCAACGAGATTAGCCCGACCGCGAGGGTGTACAGGACAATACCCGCAATCAACGGCCACTTGATTCCGAACCTGTCGGCAACGCCGCCTGCAATGAACCCGGTACCACTGCGCGCACCGTGATACAGGATGATTATCAACTGAACGCTCACCAGGGTCTCGCCGAGGTCAGTCCTGAACCTGGGAAGGTTGACATTGATCGAAAAATCCAGGGCCGCAAGAAAAAGCGCACCCCCACCCACGGCAATCGCCGCAATCTGCGCCGAACGCGACGGACGCCGCGCGGCAGAAGCCAGCGGTGCGACGGGTTCTTCAGCCTCGGGTTTGGGGACAGTTGGAGTGATGGTGTCGTTCCGTCGGCCTAAGGCTGCCGCCTGAATGCTGCCAACTAAAGACCGCCACCGACAGGCCGAACAATCTCAACAACATCTCCGTCGTCAATCTGAGTGCCGTCGAATTCGGTGCGGCGGACGACCACCGAGTTGATCGCAACGGCCACCGAGCGACCGCCAAAGCCCCTCTTTTCGAGGAACGCGGTTATGCTCATCGGTCGATCGAGTTCTGATGCAGTTCCGTTTACCGTAATTTCGATCATCTGCCTGCCGTGCCCCCGGCACGGCCACCTTTGAAATGCGATCTGCCGCCCGCCATGGCCCCGTGCAGCGCACGCGTCGCCCTGTACGAATCGTATTCACCAATTATCGCGCCGATTGCAGCAACACCAACCGCTCCCGCGTCGATAACGCTCCTGCAGTTGGCGGCCGTAATCCCACCAATGCCGATAACCGGGACCGAAACTGCATTCACGGTAGCAGCAATACCTTCAACCCCGCTGGTCGGCCCGCCCGGGTGAGACCGCGATGGGAAAACGGTCCCGAAGAAGATGTAGTCTGCCCCGTCGGCCTCGGCCTGCACCGCTGCAGTTGAAGAGTGAACCGATCTGCCGACAAGCGCGTCGGGGCCGAGCTGTGAACGCACCTCGGAAACAGAGGCTCCGGCACTGATCTCAGACAGGTGAACTCCGGCTGCGCCACTCGACCTTGCCATCTCGGGATCACCATTTACCACTACCTGCGCGCGGGCACCGACAACACTCACAATCAGCGACGCCAGTCGTGACTGCTTCTGTGGGTCAAGTGCTTTCGCCCTCACCTGCACCAGGCCAACCCCGCCCCGGACCGCCGCCCCGACACGCCTCGCAAGCTCGTCCCAATCGGGAATCAAGTCGAGATCGGTCACAAGGGCCAGCGTCCGGGCATGAAGCAGGTGAGGCACTAGCTCGAGGCGGTTGCGACAGCGACGCCCTCGGTCGGGCTGCTCGCAGCCGCCTGCTCTGCGACCGGGATTCGGCCAGCAAGATATGCCTTGCGCCCCGCCTCGACCCCCAGCTTGAAAGCCTCGCCCATCAATCCCGGGTCAGCCGCCTGCGCAATTGCGGTGTTCACCAAAACACAGTCCGCGCCCATCTCCATAACGGTAGCTGCGTCCGATGGAACGCCAAGACCGGCATCGATTACCACCGGAACGCTCGACTGCTCGATAATGATCGAAATCTCCTCCGCGGTCAGCACACCCCGGCCCGAACCGATTGGCGAGCCGAGCGGCATCACCGTCGCACAGCCGACGTCTTCCAGCCGCATCGCGAGCACCGGGTCGGCACCGATGTAAGGCAGGCACACAAAACCGTCTTTGACCAGCTTTTCGGCGGCCTCGAGGGTTCCGATCGGGTCGGGTAGGAGGTATTTGGGATCCGGAATGACCTCGATCTTGATCCAGTTCGATCCCGTTACTTCCCTCGCAAGCTGGGCGGTGAAAACAGCCTCGTCGGCGGTCTTCGACCCCGCAGTGTTGGGCAATATCTGGTACTTGTCCCAGTCC
Source organism: uncultured Dehalococcoidia bacterium (assembly GCA_913048295.1). GTDB lineage: Bacteria > Chloroflexota > Dehalococcoidia > Lucifugimonadales > Lucifugimonadaceae > Lucifugimonas. The sequence goes on along the minus strand of CAJWWK010000039.1, from coordinate 15,982 downwards.
AGGTGGTCGAGAAAAGTCTTCTCGTTCGGATCATCGAGGTTCAGGCGCCGGATAGCGACCGTGATGATCTCTGTTCCCGACTTTTCGACCGACGCCAACAGGTCCGCTACCGAACGGTGCTTGCCGGTTCCCGTCATAAGCCGAGAATTGAATGTCTTGCCTGCGATAGTAAGTTGATCACCCATTCGAATCCGCTCCGTGTCATGAACGTGCGTAAAGCATAAAAAACCGCCAGTTCCGGATTTGCGGTTGGGAGGCGGTCTGGTGCTGCTTCCTACGCCGGCATTATCCGGATCAGGTCGATGGGTCGGCGGCGATGACGATTTCGTCTCTGCCACCTTCTCAGCCCGAATTACCCGAGCTCCCCACTAATATGTAGCCCAATTGTAGGACGATGTGCGAAATCGTCAAACGCCTGTGTTTTTATTCTCGCTCTACAAATGCTCGACTTCTGGTTCACGTCGTATATTTTCACCGGCTTACTCCCACTTAAAAAACAAGTTTCCGGTTGGCGTCATGAAGATTGCAGAAGAATGTGCTTGGCCTCGGACTCGTGGATATTGCCTGTTTTGGCGGTGGCATTCGTCGACCTGCTTGCGATCTGGTGGCTGATAAAACAACTCCAATCGAGAGAGCCTTACGCATCTGTGATCGAGTTGGGCACGCGCCAGAAGCTCCGGTTTTTTCGATTCGTCCCGACCGACCGACGCGTCCCGCTGGTCGTGAAACTCATCCCTTTCCCGGTCGCCGCGTACCTCGCTAATCCCATCGACCCGATACCGGATTTCCTGTCCGTAGTGGGTTATCTGGACGATGTGGGAACCGTGATCGACGGACTCGCCATGATCGTAAAAATGATCCCATTCGAACTGGTATCGGAACTGATCGGCCGGGCGAAAACCGAATCCGCTCAGGAGTGAAAATCGACTTCGCAAACCGCCGATCCGCGACGACACCAGCCACCTTCTCACACGGGGAGAAGGTTAGGTTGGGGGGTGTGCTTGTGCCGGAAACGAAATCGCCACTGAAACCATGCTCCCTGGCGAGTAAATCCCACCGCAACCCAACGTTCACAATGCGCTCTGGAAGAAAACGGGCAATTTAGAACGGAAAAAACAAGAAGCCGAAACCAGAAAATGTCGATGGGACACAGCGTCATTTACTACGGCGAACACGATGGTGCGCGCACGATTCGCGCACTGGAACTCGGGCCCGACGACCTCGACTGGGGCGTTGTTAGCCCGGACGACCCCGAGGACGACCGGACCGCCGCGCTGTCCGATGCTGTGGCGATCATCACGAACGGCCTATCGATCACCATCCAGCAGCTGGTCAAAATGCCAAAAATGAAGCTGCTCCAGGTGATGAGCGCAGGCTTCGACCGACTCGACGTTCCGACTATCCGCGACATGGGCATCGAGGTCTGCAACAACTCCCCCGCAATCGCCACATCCGTCGCCGAACACGCCATCAGCATGATGATGTTGGTCCAGAAACGCCTGCCGCAGGGTATCGACGGAGTAAGAGCCGGCACCTGGCAAATACCCGCGAAATCTGGCCAGTTCGGCAAGGTCTATGAACTATCAGGATCTACCGTCGGCATCGTCGGACTCGGCAATATCGGAACCCGTGTCGCCCGCATGCTGCAGGGATTCCAGACCACGACCCTCTACACCGACGTCCTCAAGTTTCCCTCTGAGCTCGAACGGGAACTACAGGTGACCCGCGTTTCGATGGACGAACTGCTCGACCGTTCGGACATCGTCACCGCCCACGTCCCGCTCTCTTCTTCGACCACCGGTCTGATGGGCAGAAGGGAGTTCGCGGCGATGAAACCCCAGGCGATCTTCATCAACACCTGCCGTGGCCCGGTTCACGATGAACCCGCGCTCATCGAAGCCCTGAACAGCGGAGAAATTCTCGGAGCCGGGCTGGACGTGACGGAGATCGAGCCGACACCACTCGATTCGCCCCTGCTCGATATGGACAACGTTGTACTGACACCCCACCTGGCCGGTTCGTCGCAGCAAAGAGTCGACCGCGCGCTGGTCTTTTCATTCGAGAACGCACGGCGCGCCCTCAACGGTGAAACGCTGCAAAACCTGGTGCAGGTGCTTGACTAAACTACAGGTTGCCTGGCAACTCTCCAATCGCCAGCACCGGATTTCCCGACCCCTGCGGAGGGATCTCAGGGATACGACTCGCCGCCCTCATGCGTATCACGGTCGCGGGGACCGCCGGTAATGAACCGTACGACAAAAGCACTCCTTTTCGATCTCGACGGTACCGTCCTGCCGCAGGACGATCGGCCCACGCCCACCGTTATCGAAGCCGTTCGGGCAGCGTCCCGGCTCATCCCCGTCGCAATCGCATCTGGCCGCGTTCAGGACGACGTTTGCCACTACGCACGCTTGTTCGGACTATCCACCCCGCAGGTGGCCGACAACGGTGCAACGCTGCTCGACCCCGTAACGGGCCGCACAATCAACCGGCACGTTCTGGGTCGAGTCGAGGCGGAGCGCGCGATAAAATCCCTGCAACAAGTAGCGATGCGGGTCCTTGCCTGCGACGCGGGTCGGTTTATTCCCGATGCAAACGACATTACTGACTGGGCGGTAACGATGGTGATGGCGCAATTTCCAACCGAGGTCGTTGCCCGCGAATGGGCATACCGCCTGTCATCGGACTCCACCAGTGCATACGCCTCCGTCGATAACCAGGGCGACTGGTACCTCGATTGCACCGCGGCTGGGATCGACAAGGGCACCGGTGCTGGCGACTTCGCAACACATGTTGGAATCGAGCTTGCCGACCTGATGGTGATCGGGGATGGCATCAACGACATCCCTATGTTCGAGGCCGCCGGCTTCTCAGTCGCAATGGAAAACTCTCCAGCCGATCTGCTGGACGTGGCGGATGCCGTCGTCCCGAATATCGAAAACGACGGTGCCGCCGCGGCAATCGAACGATACGTACTGGACCGGTCGTAACGCACCCGTCAGACAAAGAACTATCGTGTCGAACCCGACCACTACTTAGTCGTCGAGAACTTCTTCTTCATCGTCCACAAACTGTGGGGTGCTGCCGCTATCACCCGCGTTGCGGAAAGCCCGAACTCCGGCTGCCAGGCCCACCTGCCACGCCTTCGTCTCCCGCTTCAACGCCAGGCGGAACCGACTTCCGTACTCACCAACTTTACGGAACTTTTTCTGCCGCCGGCGCAGCAGCGTTTTCGCACTCATCTGCGTCAGTTCCGACAACTCTCGCATCAACGAACGTTTCAGCAGCCTCGCCGCCTCGTCCGGCGAGGCGTGCGCGCCATGCTCGGGCTCGGGCACGATATCGTCGACAATCTGCATCTCTATGCAATCGACAGATGTCAGCTTGAGAGCCCGGGCAATTTCAGATGCCCTGCCGGGATCACTCATTTCGGTCTGAGCGCCCCGCTCGGGTGAAATGGGGGTGTAGATGGCGTTTTCCAGCATTAACACACGGTCGGCGAGCCCGAAGGCCAGCGCCGCCTCGGAACCGCCTTCGCCGATAAGCACCGACAGCGTCGGGATCTTCACACGGCCCATCTGGTCGATCATCCTGGCGATGGCGCTCGCCAGCCCCCCCAGCTCCATGTCGATCCCGAGACGGGGTCCTGGCGAGTCGACTATCGTGATGACCGGCAGCTTGAACGTCTCGGCGAGAATCACCCCGCGCCGTGCCTTACGGAAGCCACCCGGGGTTATCTCACCCTGTCGCAACGCCGAACTACCGTGGTGTTCAACCACGAGTAAAGATTTCTCCTGCGCGATGACCATTACGCTCTGACCGCCCAGACGTGCCAGCCCAATAATCACCGATGAATCGTCCGAATAAACGCGGTCGCCATGGAGCTCAAAGAAATTGGCAAACACATTGTCGATATAAAAACGCGATCGCGGCCTGTCGGGGCGGCGCGCCAGCTTGACCATCTCCCATGCTTCGCGCGGCCGTATCACCGGGCTGTCCGATCTCGCACGGCGTGAAGACGTGAGGCGAAACTCTGGTGAAATCAAATCGAGGACCGACGCAATGTCATGCTTCAGGTTTTCCCGCTTGACTATCGCATCGACGTGCCCGCGTTCGAGGTACGCCTCGGCGGTGTGCTCGGCGTCGATTCGCTTGCCATCCACTTCCCGAAGATCGCCAAGCGGAGCGAACCCGATATGCGCCCCTGGTTCTGAAAATATGATGTCGGCCATCGACGCGAAACTGCCAAGCACCTGCCCCGTTGAGGGGTTCGAAAGTACAACGATGAAAGCCTGCCCCTTATCGCGCAGTGTGCGAGTGGCAAGCGTCGTCTTCGCCATCTGCATCAGCGACAGCACACCCTCCTGGATGCGGGTCCCGCCCGACGTGACCATCGCAACGCAGGGCATCTTATTTCGGGCCGCGAGTTCCAGTGCCAGGGTGACCTTTTCGCCGACGACCACACCCATCGAACCACCGAGAAAGCTTGAGTCGAGCACGATTATTACGACCGGTGTGCCGCCGATCGAACATGTGCCGGTTACCGCGGCCTCCGAAAGGCCGGTGCGGGCCTGGTCCTGCAAAAGCCGGACCCGGTACGAAATCCGAGGCGAAAACTCGAGCGGGTCCAGCGACTGAATCCACTTGCTGGTCTCTTTGAAGCTGCCTTCGTCAGCTATCGCCGCAATCCGGCGGCGGGCAGAAATCGCGTAGTGATACCCGCAGGCCGGGCATACCCGCAACCGGCGGTAATTTGTTGATCCCGAAAGATCGGCACCGCAGGCAAGGCAGATCTGGCGCGGGGCGTCGAGGTCGATTGGAGCGGGCATTTCCGGGCTCGCGCCCGATGGCAGCGCACCTTCCGGCGGCTGCTCTTCAGGAAACAGGGGAGTTACATCTGCCACGATAGCGCGCTCGACTCCTGATGGCAGCAGATCAAGACGCTACGACAACGTCGGAATCTGCCTTTATCCATTCTATAGCCCAGCGAGCATCGAGCCAGAGCGACCAACGACCTGCTACCGGTTCTGTTTAGTGGTGAGGTGGTAGCATCGCCCGGACCGGCGGCGGCCTGTCGATCTAACCCCCATTACCACTGCATAACAAGCCGAAGGAAGCGCCCCATGCCCGCGGCATCTCATAATCACCCGGCCCTCGATCCCGAAAACCCGGACATCCTGTACGGCTCTACCAGCTCCCTGTGGGACGCCCGTCAACCGATCGAGTGGGGGATCAAGCGGATTGCCGCCCTCGGCCTGCAAGGGATTGAGCCGTACGCGAAGCAGGTAGAAGACCACCGTGCCAACCCAATGGCACTCAAGGAGAAGTTCGACGAGTCGGGCGTGACGCTGATCGATGTTTCGAACGGGGCTAAGGGGCAGTCGACAAACTTCATCGATCCGGAAGAGACGCCGAAGACGATCGCCGACCACGTGGCATTCGCCCGAGACTTCCTTCAGCCGGTCGGCTGCGATCTCTGGAAAGGCAACATGGGCGCTCGCCCGGCCGGTGGTACGAGCGAAGACCAGTTGAAGAGGCTTGCCGACACGCTGAACGAGATTGGTCGCCAGACGATCGAGATGGGTATTCGCCTGGCCCCGCATCCGCACATCTGGGGTCCGGTAGAGCGCGAGCACGAGGTCCGAGCCATGCTCGACCTGACCGATCCCAACTACGTGTGGTTCACCCCCGACACCGGGCACCTGACACTGGGCGGCATGGATGCGGTCCAGCTCATGAGTGACTACCTCCCTCGCATCGCCGAGGTGCACCTCAAGGACACGTATGCGAAGTACCGCGGGAACAAGGCGACCCCCACGCGGGAACAGCACGCCGAAGCCAGCGTGTATCACAACATGGGTGGTGGAGGCGTGGACTTCCCGGCCGTGATGAAGCTGCTACGAGACCGGCACTACAAGGGCTGGGTCGTGTTCGATATGGATGGCCCACGGGAGGGCGACGATGGCTTCGACGCGATCGGCGGAAATCTCGACCTCGCCGTCGACGACTACCTCGCCCACAACGTCAACTACCTGAGAGTAATCCTGGGCGTGAAGCTGCCGCCGCTTGATTGAGATATTCGCGTGAGATTGCGAACGGATTCGACGTTAGTTAGAACCGATCGACCTCAGGACTGATGATGTTCGCACCATAAAAAGTTGATGAGCTCACTCTCGAATGGCTTCAGCACATTCTCGACGAAAACATGTTCGACTGTGAGCTTTCTGCGTTTGATTTAGATCCGGATTTCAACCCTTCGAGCCTGCTGTGCGATGTTGTACGAGTATTACTCGGCCACAAATCCAGCTGCGACGGGCCACGCTCTTTGATCGTGAAGTTCCCAACTAGTAATGCCAACACCCCATGAGTGCGGCACAGGCGAGTGCTGTGAGTGCGTGAACTCCGCATGAGCCATAAACCGCTCGTTGGAGCAGGTTTGATTCCCTCACCCCCCGCCCTCAAGCACAGGCCCCGCTTTGCCCGGCTCACCCGCGCCCACCACGCCCTCATCTTCCAACTCGTTCATCAACCGGCCCGCACACAGGTACCCGATCCGTAACCGGTGCTGGAGCAACGAAATCGAAAGCGTTTTCTGCGATCGCGTAAGGTTCACCGCCTGGTCGAATATCGAATCACTGTTCCAACTCGACGACGAAAAACCCCACGGCCATGTGAGGCACCGGCTACTCCGCCAGCTCCACGTTGAAGACACGCACGCGATCGTTGCCCATGTCAACTACGTAGACGTTGCCCGAAGCGTCTATCGCGATGCCGACGGGACCGGCGAACAATCCCTCGCTGTTGCCCCTCGAACCCCAGGTCCTCAGGAAACTGCCATCGGGATCAAATACCTGCACCCGGTCGTTACCCCAATCGGCCACATAGACGCGGTCTGAAGCATCCACCGCGACGCCAATCGGAAGTCGGAGCTGCCCCTCCTCGGTTCCTTCCTAGCCCCACTTCCTGAGGAACCGACCGTCAGCACCGAAGACCTGTGCCCGGTTGTTGTTCACATCGGTCACGTAGACATTGCCAACAACGTCTAACGCGATGCCGTGGGGGCCCAAAAAACTCTTCGTCACCGTTGCCCTGCTACCACCACCTGGCCGCCAGGGTTACGCCGTCGGCCACAGAGACAGGTGCCAAGGGCGGACGCCGACGAAAGCGTTGTCGGGGATGCGGTAGTCGGCTCAGCCGCCGCGCCGGACGAGATCGATTCTCCGCCAGGTGCAGGCTCCGTGGCCTGGCCCCCGCTGCCACAGGTGATCGCGATCCATAGAAAAAGCCCAGCCAGCAGGTAATGGATCGTTGTCAGTCGACGCAAAAGTTCAGCCTCCAGCCCGGCAAATCTGCAAGATGACAGTCGCTCGTCACAACTGAAATGCCGTGCTTTGGATAGACGTCAGCAGGGCATTGACAGAGTTGAATAGAAGGTGTTCCGGGCGCAACGGTTCAGATTCTCTCGGCCCTTGACAATCACGCGGGCAGCGACGTAATCGAGCAGAGCATGCTTCTCGCAAAAGTGATGTCGCGGATTCGAGACCCCGACCCGTAACGAGATTGCGGCTAGCGACAAAGCCGTCCGACGACGCCCGGAGCATAACGCTCCGACCCCGCCCTAAAGCACAGGTCTCGGCTTGCCCGGCTCGCCCGCACCCACCACGCCCTCATCTTCCAACTCGTCCATCAACCGGGCCGCACGCGGATACCCGATCCGCAAACGACGCTGGAGCAGCGAAACCGAAAGCGTTTTCTGTGACCGTGTCAGGTCCACCGCCTGATCGAAAAATGAATCACTGTCCGAACTCGAAGACGTACTGCCATTGGCATCGGAATCGTCAAACGACACGTGCAGTTCGGGCAGTGCGGGGCGAGTTCCGCTCTCCCAGGCACTCACAACGCCCTCGATTTCACGGTCGTTCATGAACGAGCCCTGAACACGTGACGGCTTGGGCTTGTCGATCGGCATGTAGAGCATGTCGCCCCTGCCAAGCAGCTTCTCGGCGCCGGGTGAATCGAGAATCGTTCGGGAATCGATCTGCGACATAACCGCGAACGAAATCCGGCTCGGGAAGTTGGCCTTAATCAGCCCCGTCACCACATCAACGGAAGGTCGCTGCGTCGCCACGACCAGGTGTACCCCAGTCGCTCTTCCAAGCTGGGCAAGGCGGACCAGCAGCCGTTCGACCTCTCCAGCCCCCGTCAGCATCAGGTCGGCCAGCTCGTCAACCAACACGACAAGGTACGGCATCCTTTCCGAGACCTTCTCGTTGTACGACGCGATGTTCTTCACACCCGCGCCCTCGAGCTGGCGGAATCGACCCATCATTTCCTCGACCAGCGACTTCAACACGAGTACGGCCCGGTCGGCCTCGACGACCACCGGGGTGTAGAGATGCGGAATTCCCTGGTACGGGGTCAGTTCCACGCGCTTCGGGTCGATCATTACCAACCGTAGTTCCAGCGGCGTCCTGGTCAGGATGAGACCCGAAATGATCGCGTTCATGCAGACGCTCTTGCCTGAACCCGTCGACCCCGCCACCAGCATGTGCGGCATCCGTGCCAGGTCTGCCATTACGGGCTCGCCCCCGCTGCCAAGCCCCAGCGGCACCGGCAACGCTGCCGTTTTCGTAAATTCGTTCCACTCCGGCGCGTCTATCACCGACCGCAGAGTCACTTCCGTCGGATGGGAGTTCGGCACCTCAATTCCAACCACCGATTCTCCGGGCACCGGCGCTTCAAACCTGAGACTGGGAGAGGCGAGCGCTAGGGCGATGTCCTTCTCTCGGGCGAGTATCGTGTCGACGCGAACACGCTGCCCGGTACTTTCTTCCGATCGGCCCTTCCAGCCCGGGCTGAGCCCGTACATCGTTACCGTCGGGCCCTGGCGTACCTGATCGACGCTAACGTCGATTCCGAACTGCGCGAGCGATTGCACCACGCGGCTGCTCGTACGGTCGATCTCTTCCTGCGTAATGCCCCCCGGCCTGGCGACTGCCAGCATTCCTGGGTCGGGGAGATGCCACGGGTAGCGCTGTGCTGCAGAGTAGTCGGGAGGTGGTGTCGAGATTTCGTCGGCCGCTTCGATCTCACTCGGCGTCGGATAGGCAACAGTGATGGGAGTCGCCGGGTCTTCAGGCGTTCGCTCAATGAGCTTCGCCAACTCCGAGTCAGATTCGTCCTGCTGCCCGTCGACCGGCTCTTCAGCGTTGGTGTCCCCTTCAGCCTCCGCTACAGCAGCCGCTCCACCGGACCCAGCGGCAATCGGACGCTCGTCGGCATGCGCTATCTGATCGGCCTCGTACTCGGCCAGATCGGCGTCCTGCAGCGCCTTTGCCTGTGAACGCTCGTACCGCCAGTTCTCGAACCGGCGGTTCAGCGCTACGGCACCAGTCGAGATCAATGCGTATAACGCAACCATCAACCGCAGCGACTCAGCCCCAGCCCGCTTCGACCCGGCCGGGGAGTAGATGACAAATGCAACGATCAGCAGGCCGACTACCCGAGCCCAGGCAGCGGCATATTGAGCCAGTGAAACGTCGAACTGGTTCCACGCAGATGGCGATAGCGCGATTGCCATGCCGACATCCCCGCCGTATGTGTTGCCGCTGAACGAATTTAGCGGGGCGTAAAAAATCCCAAACCCACCAGATATCGCAAGCACCAACGCCAGCGTAGATAAGACCCACTGCCATCGGTGTATCAACACCCTCCGGTTGAACAGCGCGAAGAACAACACGGGTATTAGCCACATTCCGAGCGGAACCACCGACCATCCGACCAGCGTTCCGGTCTGATCCTGGAAGCCAAAGTATGCGACGGCCGCGATCACTCCCAGGGCGACAACGAACCACACTTGCGACGGCGCCGCGGCAATAAGCCGCCCGAGGCCCCTCGCCACTGATCCGGTCAGCCGCGCGGCGTTCTGGGCGGTCTTTTTTACCGCCGAGGTTTTCTGTGTGGTGTTAGATGTCAATGGCGCTGGTTATTATCAGTGGGCGTCTCCGAGTCCGGTGACTCAGGAAGCCCCCCACAGTGGTGCGCACGATTCGTTCGACCTCGGACCACTCTACTGACTTTTTCAAAGACTGGTCAAGGACAGAGACCAGGGCGTCTTCAGCTTCGCGTAAAAGGTCGTCCGCGTCTTCTGTATGAACGAAACCGGCTGACACGATTTTTGGCTTGCCTACAAGCGAACCATCAACGGCCTTACGCGAGAACGCCACGCTCACAACGCCGTTGTGCGAAAGCGAACGGCGCTCGACCACCACGTTGCCCGATTCGTCCCACATGCCCAGACCGTGGACGAAAATGTGGCCTGCCTCGATGTGATCGATCACCTCACCTGATTCTCGGTCCATCTCCAGCACGTCACCGTCGGTCAGCAGAAACACGTTTTCTTTCTTCACGCCGGTCGTCGCGGCAAGGTCGGCGTGTGCCTTCAGCATTCGGTACTCACCGTGAAGCGGTATGAAATACTTCGGCCGCGTAACATTCAGCAGCATCCGCAGTTCTTCTTTTCGGGCGTGACCGGGCACGTGTGTGCGCTGCTCATGATTTGTAATAACTTTTGCGCCGAGCCGAACGATGTCGTTGATCGACTCGTTCACCGGCACTTCGTTGCCGGGGATCGTACTGGCCGACATTATGACCGTGTCGCCCTCCCTGATCTTGATGTCGCGGTGATCGTTGCGCGACATCCTCACGAGGCCCGACTGCGGCTCGCCCTGGCTTCCGGTCGTAAGAATCAACACCTTGTCGTCCGGCAGGCTGTTGGCCTCGGCCGCGGTAATCATCAGGTCACTCGAAATATCGAGGTGCCCGAGTTCCCGTGCGGTCTTGGTGTTGTTCACCATGCTGCGGCCCAGTACACACAACTTTCGGCCGTGGGCCATGCAGGCGTCCGCAACGATCTGGATTCGCGCAATCTGCGATGCAAAGCTCGAAACGATTATCCGTTCCCTGGCAGCACCAATGAGCCGCGGTAAACTCTCGACTACCTCGCGGTCCGATGGGCAGTACCCCTCCTCCTCCGCGTAGGTTGAATCCGACATCAACAGCAGCGCACCGTCCCCGCAAATATCTGCAATCACGCCAAGGTCGGACGGCTGCCCGATCACCGGCGCATTATCCAGCTTGAAGTCGCCTGTGTGGACCACCATGCCCGCCGGGGTTTCGATTGCAATGCCCATCGAATCGGGCACCGAGTGGCATACGTTGAACCATTCGACAATGAGTTCGCCGATCTCGTGCTGTTCGCCCGGGCGAATCAGGCGCAGGTCGGCCTCGTCACGCATGCGGGCCTGCCGCAGCTTGTCGTGCAACAGAGCATTCGCCATTGCCGGGGCGAACACCGGCACGGACAGCCTTTTCAAAAAATGCGGCACCGCGCCGATATGGTCCTCGTGGCCGTGGGTTATTAACAACGCACGTACGCGGTCGGAATTCTCCTCCAGGTAGTCCATATCGGGGATCACCACGTCGATGCCCGGCATGTTCCATTCAGGGAACAACACCCCGGCGTCGATCACCACGATGTCGTCGACGGTCTCGAGGACCATCATGTTCTTACCGATTTCGCCCAGGCCGCCAAGCGGCACAACGCGTATCCACGGGGCATCGGTCGTTTTTGTTGTCATACGTTTGGAGTGGTGCCAGTCGGGGTACTACGCGCCTGTTACCGGACTGCTTCCTATGCAACCGGTGTCAAACTAGTCTTGCGTAGTCCTTAGAAAAATCCCAGCTGGCGTTCTCCTCCTCCTTTTTCTGTTGTTTCGTTCTCAATAACTGGTTCAGATAGTGATGCGCCGGCTTTGACCTCTTCCGGCGAAAATTCCGGTGCCGTTTGTACGTGAATGGATGTCGGCGGTTGCGCGGCGACCTGCTCTGGCTGGTACGGCACTTCATTTACCTCGCGAACAGTCGCCGGCGTTATCCGCAGCGATTCCCGCAGCGCCTCTGGCAACCGCAGCACGTCTTCCTGCAACTCTCGTTTTATTGCAGGGTTTCTCAGCCCCGCAGCAGGGTGGTACAGCGGAAACAGAATCCGGTCGTTCCACTGCAGTATCTTCCCGTGGTCTCTCGATATTTTTCCGTCCGGGTAGAACCGCAAATACGAATGGCGACCCAGCGTCACAACAACCTTAGGGTTTATCAACTCCATCTGTCGCTCCAAATAAGGACGACATGCCGCAACTTCGTCGGGCTGCGGATCGCGGTTGTCAGGCGGGCGGCACTTCACAACATTAGTAATAAACACGTCTTCGCGGGAGAGCGGAACGGCGGCCAGCAGCTCGTCAAGCAGCTTCCCCGAACGACCCACGAACGGCAAACCCTGCTGGTCCTCGTTGAAGCCCGGGCCCTCGCCAATGATCAGGATGCTGGCAACCGAAGAACCAGCGCCCGGCACCGCGTTCATCCTGCCGGCATGCAGCCGACACTTCGCGCATGTTCGAACAACACCCGCGATCTCCTCGATCGAGCTCCAATCAGAGGAGCCAGGCATGCCTGATGAGGCGGGCAGGGAGGTTGTCAATTCGAAGCGACCCGGTAATTACTGAGATTCCCGAATGGGCCGGGGATAACTACCGTCAAGTTATCACAGCGCCGAACAAATATTTTTTGCTAATCCGGTCGACCCCATTCATCCCAGACGCAATCCCGAACTCGATACCAAAAAGACCAACAAAAAACCGCACCGTTCTGAAAAGATCGCAATTTTGCGCGGGGAACGGGGCGGTCACCTGTTCGAACCTCATCGGCCGGATCGGAAGCCTCTAGTCCTTGATTCCGCGATCGTTCAGATACTTCACAGCGTCCTGAACCGTCTTGATGCTCTCAGCATCTTCGTCCGAGATCTCGAGAGGTTCATCGTCAGAACCGAACTCCTCCTCGATCGCCATAATCAACTCAACGACATCGAGAGAGTCGGCATTCAGGTCTTCCGTGAAGGAAGATTCCTCGGAAACATCTCCAGCATCAACACTGAGCTTGTCGACCGCTATGTCGCGGACTCTATCCAACACACTGGCCATTTATATCAATCCCCGGAAGGTAGTGCAGGACGGCCGCCCCGCTCAATCTCGTTGTTTCAAATGACTTCGACCACACATATGGCCGAACGGCAATTTATCCTAGCAGAGCACCGAGTACTCCGTTAACGAATTTTGGCGACGATTCCGAACCGAATAATCGGGCCAGCTCAACAGCCTCGTTCGCAACTACCTTCTGCGGGGCAGCATCGCTCATCTCCAGCTCGGCCAGCGCCACACGCAATACGTTCCTGTCGACAAGCGCCATCTGCTCGGCAGGGAACTGCGATGCAACCTTCGCAATGCGTGAATCGAGCTCGCTTCGCTGCTCCTCGCAAACCCTCACCAGCCGGGTCGCAAACTCGATATCGTTACCGCCCAGCCTCCGTTCTGTCGCCAGGCGAACGACCGCCGCGACAGCAGGATGACCCGATGCGTCCGATTCGTATAGCGCCTGTACCACTGCGGCGCGTGAACCAGTGCGGCCGCCGCGCATCGTAGGGTCGTTCTCGCCAACAGGTTCGCCCTCAACGAGCGCGTCAAGCTGGTCGGGTTCGTACGTGGTGAACTTAGTCTTTCGGGAAGACACAGATATTCGGCCCTATCAGCCCGCGGAAATCGTCATTCTGAACTGGTATCAGCATTTTTGAATAGAAAATTGGCGTTCTGTGCCAGAGACTGCCGTTTTGGATCGAAAATTGTCATTCTTAACTTGGAAACCCCACACAACCAGCATCTACATGACCTGAAGCTGCAACAACCACGGTCGATCTGAAATACAGCTGTAATACCACGTGACAAAGGTCTGAGCAGGAGAAGGGAGCGGAACTACGACGCGCTGGCGTACGCGAGCACCGAAGCGAAATCGCCGATGCTGCTGATACTCGCTTCTCGGTCGATCCTCTTCACCATTCCGGAAAGTATCCGGCCATGGCCAATCTCATAGAAATTCTGAATCCCATCGTCAAGCATGAACTGAACAGTGTTATTCCACTGCACACACGAAGTCAGCTGCAATCGAAGCTCTTCACGAACTTCCTCACCGGTACTCAGCGACCTGGCGTTCACATTTCCGATTAGGGGAACGAAGGGGTCGTGGAAATCGAGCGAATCGATAACCTGGTTCAGGCCGTGTTGAGCCGGACTCATCAGACCCGAATGGAAGGCTCCGCCAACCTGCAGCGGTATTGCCTTCTTGGCACCACGGACGGTAGCGATATCGATAGCCATCGCAAGGCTGCGGTGGTCACCGCTCAAAATGATCTGCTGGGCCGTGTTGATCGTCGACATCTCGGCGCCCGATTCCCGGCACACTTCCTCGGCGGTAATCTCGTCGACTCCGATAAGGGCTACCATCCCGCCGGGTCGTTCCTCGCACGCAACCTGCATTAGCCGGCCACGTTCAAGAACAAGCTTCACGGCATCGGTAACACTCAGGACACCCGAAACGGCAAGGGCAGAATATTCACCAAGACTGTGCCCGGCAGTGGCATTCGGAATCTGCAACACACCGGTCGCCTCTTCCATCGCCCGCCACGTAGCTATCGAAGTAGCCATAATCGCCGGCTGGGTGTTCTCGGTGCGGGTCAGCTCTTCGGCAGGACCCTCGAACATCGTGGTCGTAAGCTTCCGACCCAGTATCTCGTCGATCTCATCGAACACATCGCGTGCCGCAATCGAGTTAAAATAGAGGTCTCTACCCATTCCCACGGCCTGCGAACCCTGGCCTGGGAATAGAAATGCGATCTTCGAAGTGGTTTTCATCGTCATGTGGGAACGACTCCCCTGAGTAGTTCTTGCTAAGACTCTGAGTCTTCTGATGCTGATGCTGGCGTGGCTGCCGCCCCAACGGGTTCCTGCTGTTCAAGCAGGTTCACCTGGGGCCAATCGCCCTTCAAGGTTCGACCCTTGAAGTTCCCGCACTCAGGACATGCGATGTGCGGCTGGATGACTTCCCGGCGCGAACAGGGGCAAATCGAGAGCGCTGGCAACTTGATTGCGTTGTGAGCGTTCCTGCCGCCCTTGCGGGCCCGGGTATGTTTTTTCTTTGGTAGTGGTGCCATTTTTCGTTTTCAGTTGGCCTTGCGGCCCGTTAACTGGCCCTATGGGCCGATCAACTGGAGAATTCTGCGCCTCTTTCTGTCAATCCCGCAAGAACTTTCCAGCGCGGGTCAATTGGACTTTCAGCGCATGAACACTGGATTTCGTTGCGATTTACTGCGCAAACCGGGCAAATTCCGAGACACGCGTCCATGCAAAGTGGGGCAATTCGTATTGCGCCGGTAAGTGCCTGGCCAAGGACCTCGCTCAAATCAAGGAAATTTTGCTCGTCTATCAAAAGCGCCGGATCGAAACAATCGTCCCCATCCTGCGAATGGCCGTTCAGACCGTCCATCAGGTCGGCGTTTTTCGGAGTGAACTCCTCTTCCAGTGCAACGCTCACGTTCACAGTCGCCGGTTCAAGGCACCTGCTGCACGTATCGTGCGTTACAGCTTCAATATCAACAGTTACAAGCACAGTCCTGTCAGTCCTGATCATCCGTACCGGGCCACTGATCTCGGTGAACGAACTCTCGCCGAATGCCAGCCGTTCGTTCTCAATTTCGTGCTGCCGACTCTCGCCCAGTTCCCCGGACATCAGCCCCGCAACGTTGTAGATCATGGACCCAAATCTCTACAAAAGGACTCGTACAGGCCGAAGTGTCACTCGAATACCAGGCGACACAGCCGTTAACTGTAGAAGCGCTCAGGGACGTGAGCAACCGTTGACTTGGGGGGTCCGTTGCTTTCGGGTGGTGAGGTCAATCGGCTGAGGTTTGGCTTTTTGACCTCGCAATGTTTTGTAGTACCTCAGCGGTGTTCTGATGCATGCTCCACAAATCCCAAAGCCTGAAGGTGACCTGACCCCCACAAACGTATCCAGTTGAAAGATCAGATACTGGATGAATTGA
>CAJWWK010000038.1 GCA_913048295.1 uncultured Dehalococcoidia bacterium | reverse complement strand
TTCAGTTGGTCGCAAATCCGAGATAATAAGTGGTAACGCTATCGGGGGCAGGTCAGTCGGCTAGTATTCGTCGGCACGTTTCTGACGCATTTGTCACTATTGGCCGAATTCGATTGGACATGACCGGGCTTGCTGTTATTTCGTCGGCGCCTGCTCGCTGACTTTCCCCAGATGTTGGCCCTTTTCGTGGGCGTACTTGTGATGACGGCAATACTTGCCGGCACACCGATGTACCTGAGCGTGATCGAGTCGCTCGGCCTCAGGTCGACTCTGGTAACGCTTTCGCCTGCCCACAGGAACCTGCAGATCGTCGTCGAGGAATTTCCACTGACCGATCGCTCAATCTCAGCCGCGACCGAACAGGTTGAGTTTGCACTGGCAGAACTGGGTGAACTGGTCGTGAGTATCGGCGAGGAATCGAGGGCGCGAGACCATTTCTGGGCGACGGACCCTGAGTCGATAGTGGGTGGCCCCGCCGCCGACATGGCCGTGCTCCAGCGTTTCGAGGGCTTTTTGGAGCGTGTGGAGATCGTGGATGGAAGGCGCCCGGCTGCGAGGGTACAGCGAGATGAGGGGCTGGCCCTCGTCGAGGCCGTTGTACCCCTGGCAAGGGCTGAAATGCTGGGAATGAGCGTTGGGGATGAGGTGTGGCTTTCACCTTCACCGGCCGACCCCCCGTACCTGCTGGTGCGGATAGTCGGATTTTTCGAACCGCTCGATCTCGAGCAAGAATTCTGGATGGGCCTGGGCGGAGAGGTAATGGAGCCGACTCGTTCCGGGCCGAGTGCGCGACACCGGCTGCCGCTGTTTATTGCCGGGGACGGACTTTTTGACGCGGTGACGGGCGGTCCGGCATCGATCGGAACCAACCGGTGGCTGGTTCAGTTGGACCTTGAACAGCTGGAGCGGCAGAGCCCTGCGATTACCGCCGAACGGATTGGTGAAGTGGGCGACCAGCTTCGGAGGAGGTTGCCTGAATCGCGGGCAGTTTCGGCGCTCGAAAATCGGTTGAACGCGCTGGGTGAAAAGATCAGTTTTGCCCGGATACCAACGTTGATGATGGGAGGAGTGCTGCTGCTGGCGGCGGCCTACTACTCGGTGATGGCTGCCGGGGTGTTGCTGGCCCGTCGCCGGGTCGATATCGGGCGACTGTGGGTACGTGGGTCGGGCAGGCGGCAGGTCTCGTTGTTGTTCCTGAGTGAAGCGGTGTTCCTCGTGCTGATACCGGCTCTGGTGGCACCGTTCGTGGCTGTTGGGGTGATCACCATGGTCGGTTGGATTCCCGAATACGCATCGGTGACGTTCGGGTCGGGCATACCCGTGCACCTGAGTTGGGGGGCATTTGCGTGGTCGCTTTCGGGCGCGTTCTTGGTGTTCGTTTACATGCAGTGGACGATCTGGAATGACAAGGGTAGGGAGATTGGCGGGGCACAGTTGTCGTCGCTGCGTGTGGAAGGGAAACCGTTCTTTCAGCGCCAGTACCTCGATCTGCTGTTCTTGCTGTTTGGCGGTGTGGTCATATGGGACCTGTCCACGGAGACTTCGGTGGTCAGCGAAGGGACCGGCGAAACGGTTGGGGTAAATCCGTTACTTGCGTTCGCTCCGGCTATTTTTCTGGCGGTTTCGGTTTTGTTCTCACTCAGGGTCCTGCCACCGCTGGCGCGGCTCGTCTCGAGCGGTTTTGCAAGGCGGGGTCCGGTGTGGGCGCATTTGATATCGGCGTTGTTCGCGAGGGTTCCGATCACCTATGCCTGGCCGGTCGCGATTCTTGGTATCGCGGCGGGCACGGCGATGCTTTCAGCGACCGTTGCCGCGACTTTGCAGCAGAGTGCCAGCGACCAGTCGGGCTACGAAGTCGGTGCAGACGTCCGGATTACCCCGGTCCATCTGAAGAGCGGCCCCCGTTCGGAGATACTGCGCGAGGTGAGGGGTATTGCCGGTGTGCAGTACGTTTCGGCTGGATTGCGAACTACGGGCGATATTCGTGCGGGCGGCCAGGGCGCCCCGCTCGAATTGCTGGCCGTCGAACCTGTTGAGTTTGCCAGGCTCGGCGCGTTTCGCGGTGACTATGCGTCCTTGCCGCTTGGTGCGCATTTAGTTGAACTGGACGAACAGACTGAACTTCCGGCGCTGATAGTCCCGGGAAACGCCAAACGGGTCGGTATCCGGATGCGGTCGGGCAGTATCGAACGGAACATCCGAGCGAGCCTGAGGTTGCTCGATGCCGAGGGCCTTTCGTTTGCGGTCGACCTTGGGGCGGTGACCAGTTTGGGCTGGCAGGTGAGAATGGGCTGGGTGCCGGAAGTGGCGTCGAGGCCCATCGAGATCGTGGGTATGGTCTTTTTTGAACTGACACCGGATGAGCTCGGGACGCCTGCGCGGATCGAAATCGACGACATCATGTACGAGCCTGAGATAGATGGTGAGAACGCCAGCACCGCTATCGTTTTGGCGGTGGTGCTTGAATCGTTTAACGAGGCTGGCAACTGGCATCCGCTGGCATCGTCGCGGGGCATCG
Organism: uncultured Dehalococcoidia bacterium; assembly: GCA_913048295.1. GTDB lineage: Bacteria > Chloroflexota > Dehalococcoidia > Lucifugimonadales > Lucifugimonadaceae > Lucifugimonas. The sequence goes on along the minus strand of CAJWWK010000038.1, from coordinate 20,812 downwards.
ATACATCGACTACCGGGTTTGAGTACAGGCGAAAGACCGATTCCGCAGATGTGGTCGACCGGGGGTTGCGGATCGACCTAGGGATCGGCACCGATCTCGGCGTGAGAGGAATCGTTCGTGCGGGATCGGGGATAATTCCGGCGCTGTTCAGCGAGTCAGCGCTCGTGGCGAACGACCTTTTGGTTGGAGACGAGACGGTGGTCCATGCGTTCGGGCGGTCGGTCCCGGTCGAGATCGTGGGCTCTGTCGAGTACTTCCCGACGCTGGACCCGGTCGACGGTGGCTTTGTCGTGGTGGACGTTGCGCAGTTGTGGCGGCACATGGCTTTGAGCAGCGCCAATTCAGCCGGCGTAGCGGGCGAGGTATTTGTTGGCCTTGATGATGCGGACGAAACGGCTGCGTTCGACAGGATATCCACCGAGGTGGGCGGGCTCCGGAGTTTCATAAATCGAAACGAACTGCGGGAATCGTCGGTGGTCACTCCGCTGGCAATTGCCGGTTGGCGGGGAGCTTCCGTAGTGACTGGCGCGCTGGCGGGTGCACTTGCGCTGCTGGGATTTCTCACGTTTGTTCCGAACCGACCCGCCAGCGGCCGGTTCAATATGAGTGTGCTGCGGGCGCTTGGTGCGGGCCGCCCCGGGTTGCTTGTGGTGACTGCCGTCGAGCAGCTCGTGGTGCTGCTGGCAGGTCTGGCAGCCGGGACCGGGGCCGGTATGGTGATGGCCCGGCTGGCTGTCGACACGGCGTCTCAGACGGAGATCGGTGTGACCGTTCTTCCCCCGATCGAGTTTTCGACGGACTGGAACTACTTGATTGGCCTGGCGGGCGGGCTTGTGGCAATCGGGATTGCGGTGATGATAATCGACATAGTATCGATTGGCAGAATCAACGTTGCGAGCAGTCTGCGGACCACTGGGAAGAGTGGCTGAGTTGCGTCCACTTGTCTATATGAAATTTGTTGGGCGCAGGGCGCGGTCGCACTGGTCGATGTTGACTGTTGTTTCGCTGGGTGTCGTTGCGGCGGTCGTGACGATCGCAGCCAGCGTGATCTACTTCGACACCCTTGGCGACATCGCCCTTACGCGCGAGATAGCGAAGGACACCAGCCCCAGCCACGATATCGTCATCACCGGGCGGCAGCGGAACTTCGACGCAGCGAGCAACCGTCGGGTGTTGGCGCTGGTCGAATCGACGGTTGACGAGTTTGCTTCTTCGATAGTTACCGAGCTCACCGTGGCCTACGGGTCGCCAACACTGCTGATCGAGAGTGTGGAACAGCGGGTTGGGGTGGCACCTGAGTCGAGTGATCGGACCAGCTGGCGAGCAGTGCTGATCAACGCACCCGGGCTGAGGAGCGGTTCGGTGCTCACGGCCGGGGCGTGGCCTTCTGCCGAGGCGGGTGAGGGCGGTCCGGGTCAACTGACGATCGAGGCTGCTATCGACGAAGTTGCTGCCGAGGTGTTTGGAATAAGCGTTGGCGATGTGGTGGTTGTGGCCCCGTTCTGGGACGAGATCAACGATTCGATAGAGGTTCGAATCTCCGGGATGTATTTCCGTGGTGATTCCGATCCACAGTTCTGGTCAGATATCGACGGGCAGTTCGGCCTTGACGACCGCGACCTGAGTTTCCTTCCGCTTATTCCTGACCCGGGAGCGTTTGAAAGAGAAGTTGGCCCGTTTATGCCCGGGATGGCGGTCAGGTACTTCTGGCGGTTCCACGTCGACTCAACACTTGCGAGGGCGTCGGGTGCGGATGCGCTGTTGCAGGGGTTCGACGACCTGAAGATCGGGCTCCAGTCGCAGATCGGGAGCTACCTGCAATCGACCCCGTTGCGGGACGTGCTCGCCCGGAATCAGCAGCAGACGTTTTTCAGTCGTTTGCCGATGACCGTTGTGTTTTCAGTGATTGCTGCGGTCGTTCTCTACTTCGTCGCCATGATGTCGATCCTGATGGTCGAGACGCAGCGCGACGATATTTCGCGATTGCGTACTAGGGCTGCGACGGCCCGCCAGGTTGTCGGTGCGTTCGTTGTCGAGGGAGCCGTGATCAGTTTGCTGGCGGTCGCGATCGCACCGCCGGTGGCGGCACTGCTCGTGAAGTGGATCGGCGTTGTTCCGCTGTTCAGCGGGCTGAACGATGGGAACCCGCTGCCGTCGTCGCTCGGTCAATCGGCATACATCGTCTCGGCTCTGACCGGGGTGGCTGGTTTTATTGCAATGGTGTTTCCCGCGTCGATGGCCGCCGGGCGGACCGTGATGAGCAGCGTGCGGGAGTCGACCCGGCCGACACCGCAAGGGGCGATGCAGAAGTACTACCTGGACGTTGCGTTGTTTGGACTGCTACTGGTTTTTGCATCGCAGCTGACGAGCGACGGTTCGTTCGTTGACGTGCCCGGAGTTGGTGCCGCGCAGATCGACAGGATCAACGTGGCGATGCCGGCGCTGGTGCTGGCGTTCGGCGGGTTTGTTGCATTGCGTGCGTTCCCGGTGTTTGTCGAGCTGGTGGCGCGTATTACGTCGCTGCCCCGGATATCGGGGCTGGTGTCTCCCGCGATCACGCTGGTGTTATGGCAGATGGCCCGAAACCCGCGGCACTATTCGAGGTTGTCGTTGCTGATGATCCTGACTGCGGGTCTCGGGGTTTTCGCATCGAGCTTTGCGGGCACGCTTGATGTGAGTGCCGCCGACAGGGCGAGGTACCAGTCGGGTGCCGACCTCCGGATCAACGGCATTTCGTACACAAACCGGATCAAGGCGGGCGAACTGTTCACGCAGATTGCAAAGACCGACGGCATTAGCTCGGCTGCCCCGGCGTTTCGGGCCGCCGGGGTCGATATTACGGCTGAGGCGGGCAGTACATTTTCCTATCTGGGAGTCGATCCGGTGCCGATGGCGGACATCGCGTGGTCGCGCGCAGACTTTTCATCGGATTCGCTGGGCGAGCAGATGGCGCTGCTCGCGGGGTCGAGAACGGGGATTCCGATACCAGCCGACGCTCGCTGGCTTACGCTGAAGGTCCGCCCGACTGCACGGCGCGCCGAGTCTCGAGTCTTGGCGAGGTTGAGCGATTCGACGGGTCGGTTATTTACGCTGACGCTGGGCTCGCTGCTACCGCGCCCGGCCGCCGGCCAACCGTTTTCGTGCGATGTCGCGCCGGAACATCAATATCCGAACTGGTGCACGATTGCCGGTTCGCTCGATGCGATCGACTTCACGGGGATCGTCCCGGTCCCACCCATGCAGTTGGAGTTCATTGGCGTTGGTCTGCCCAACGTTTCGCGGGGCCGGTTCAGCCGGTCGAACCCGCCGACTCTCGATCCGGGTTCACTGGAAGTTGACGAGCTTGCGATGGTCATGGAGAGCGGCGAGATGGTGGTGATCGAGGGGTTCGACGAGGACTCGTCGTGGATGACCGTTGAGCCGGGGCTGAACCAGTACGGTGCCCGCCTCGAGCCGTTGCTGAAAGTTACGGAAGACGGTGCAGCAGAGGTGGTGCATGGCAGGGCGGTGATGACCTGGGACGCAGTGGTTATCGGCTGGCTCAGCGGGATGACTGTGGGTTCGGTCAACGCATCGGTGCCAGTGGTTGGCAGCACCGGGTTTATGGAACGCGGGGGGTACGACGTCGGAGAGCAGATAAATGTCGATATCCAGGGCCGTAAGGTTCGGGTGCGACTGGTGGGAACGACCGACTACTTCCCGACGCTCGACCCGGAGTTTTCTACGTTCCTGGTCGGAGACATTCGTTCGACGTGGTTGTCGCTGAATGCGAACCGCATGTTTATCGCCGAGCAGGCGAACGAGATATGGATCGATACCGGGGAGGTTGCACCGAGCGAGGTAGAGAACCGTCTGAGGCAGATCAGGTCGGTCCCACCACTTTCGGTGATCGCACAGGACCAGCTGTTGCTCGATGCCGCGGTCGACCCGCTGATTTCGGCCGGTTGGCGCGCGCTGCTGGCGATTGCGTTCACTACGGTGCTTACGGCGAGTGCAGTCGGCTTCCTGGTCTATTCGCAGGTCACGTTCGCTTCGCGGATGGTCGAGTACGCGGTGGTGAGGACGCTGGGACTCACGACGCGGCAGGTGCTTGGCCTGATGGTACTGGAACTGACGATGGTGTTGGTCCCGGCGGTAATTGTGGGCGCGGTGTTGGGCATGCGGATGGGTGTGACGATCATTCCGTTCCTTGTGACCTCGGGTGAAGGCGTGCGCGTCGTGCCGCCGGTGATGCTTGACATCGACTGGCAGACGATCGGCCTGCTGGTTGGGGTTGTCGGTGCGATTTTCCTGGCTATATCGATCGGCCTGATCTCGTCTGTCCGCAAAATATCCCCCCCTAGGGTGATGCGCATGGGCCAAACCTAGGTAGCTTCAGGGTGGGCCGGCGAGAAGTCGGGTCAAAAAATAGTCTAAGATTCGCCTCCGTGGCAGCACTACTCAGCGCGCAAAACCTTACGAAGCACTACGGCGAAGTAGTTGCACTTAACGACGTTAGCTTCGATATTTCGGACGGGATCACCGGGATCATGGGTGAGAACGGCGCTGGCAAGAGCACTGCGATCAAGATATTTCTAGGCCTGCTGAAGCCGACTTCAGGTTCGGCGATGATCCTGGGCGAGAACGCTTCGGAGAATATCATCATCCGGTCGCGGCTCGGTTACATGCCAGAGCACGATTGCCTGCCGAGCAATGTGACGGCCGCCGAGTTTCTTACTCATATGGCAGAGGTTAGCGGGCTGCCGCCTTCGAATGCGCGTTCCCGTGCTGCCGATACCCTGCGCCACGCCGGCCTGTTTGAGGAGCGTTACCGGGCGATGGGTGGTTATTCGACCGGTATGAAGCAGCGGGTGAAGCTTGCGCAGGCGCTGGTGCACGACCCGGCGATCATTCTTCTTGACGAACCGACTGCCGGGCTCGACTCGGCGGGGCGTGAGGAGATGCTCGACCTTGTACGGAAGACTCATCGCGAGTTTGGCATCAGCATTCTGTTTTCTTCCCACCTGATGGCCGACGTGGAGCGCACGTGCGACCGGATCATCGTGCTTCAGGAGGGTCGGCTGGTGCAGTCGGGTGAAGTGCGGAGTTTTACGGAAGAGACCGAGACTGTGTTTATCGAGGTGGATACCAATCACGATCAACTTGTCGCAGCGCTCGGAGAGCGGGGCGTGGCGGTGACCGCTGACGGTGCCGGAATATATGTTGAAGGGTCCGATGAGTCGGTGTACGACCATATACGAGATGCACTGGTAGAGACCGAAACGCCGCTACGCCGCATGGGGCCGCGGAAGCGGGCCCTTGCTGAGCTTTTTGAGCGTGAGGGCGATGATTTCAGCGATGGGACCAGATTATGACGACTTTGTCGGACCCGGCCAGGGCCGAAGGCACGGTCTTCGATATCGGCTACCAGCATTACGATGGCCCGCGTGAAGGCCGGAATCGTGCGCGGCTTTCGGTTTACAAAGACGGCCTGCAGAATTCATTGGGGCTTGGCCGCGGTACGCGTGCGAAGATCCTGCCGTGGCTGTTCATTGGGGTGCTGGTCATGGTGGCGCTGGTCCTGGCGTTGGTGGCCGGTACGGTTGATCGGCTCGCGGGTGCGGGACCTGCGGAAGCACTGGACCTGCCGTCGCACTCTGACTACTACGGAATCGCATCGATCATACTGTTTATTTTCGCGGCTATCAGTGCACCAGAACTGCTGTGCCCCGATCGCCGTGATGGTGTGATTAGCCTTTACCTTGTTCGGCCCCTGACGGGTTCCGATTACATAATCGCCCGGTGGGCTGCGTTTTTCACGGTGATGTTGCTCGTTGCCTGGCTGCCCCAGTTGATATTGCTGACCGGCCTTGTGATGGGTGACCCGGTGCCTGCCGATTATTTCATCGACAACTGGCTCGACATCCCGAGGTTCCTGACTGCAGGGGCGGCTATAGCTGCCTACACAACCACGCTCGCGTTGCTCACTGCCGGGTTTACCACGCGTCGCGCCTACGCTTCGGCGTTCCTGGTGGGGCTGTTTGTTATTTCGACACCGTTCACGACCGGTCTTGCCGAGGAAATTGGCGGCACGGCCGGGCAGTGGATATCCATGTTCAACCTGAGCAACATCCCGGTGCACGTCAACGACGTGATCTTCGGTGAGGTCAGCGACGTGGTGAGTCATGCGCCCGCCGGTGAGTTCGCATCGTGGATACTGGTCGGTTGGTTCTTCGTTTGGACGCTCGTTCCTGCCGGGATACTCTGGATTCGCTACCGGAGGTTGTCGGCATGACAATCAACGGTTCTGATGCAGTAATAAAAGTCGATCACGTTTCGCGCTGGTTTGGGAATGTCGTATCGGTGAGCGAAGTGACGTTCGACATCAGGCCGGGGATAACAGGTTTGCTTGGTCCGAACGGCGCCGGCAAGACGACGTTGCTGAGGATGATTGCCGGGCTTGCTAAAGTTTCCGACGGGTCCATTACGGTGTTTGGGGAGTCGGTACGGAACAATTCCGATTTGTACAGGCGCATCGGTGTGATGTCGGAGCACGAAACGGTCTACCAGTTCATGAAGGGCCGCGAGTTCGTGAAGATGATGGCTCGTCTCAAGGGCGTGGCCGATATTGATACGGCGGCCGACAGGGCCATTGGACTGGTCGATCTTGCCGATGCATCGCTCCGTCCGATGGGCACCTACTCGCGGGGAATGCGCCAGCGCATGCGGCTGGCGGCGACGCTGGTGCACGAGCCGGAAATTCTGATTCTCGACGAGCCGTTGAACGGGGCCGACCCCCGGCAGCGGGTGCATTTCCAGAGCCTGTTGAAACGGCTGGCGGCCGAGGGCCGGACGATCGTTATTTCTTCTCACATCCTGGAGGAGGTCGAGCAGATCGCTGAAACGGTGCTGTTGATCGTCAACGGCAAGCTGGCGGCTTCGGGCGATTTCCACGCGATCAGGGCGGCGCTGGACGAGCGGCCGTACCACGTGAGGCTGCTGAGCGATTCGCCGCGCGAACTCGCTTCTGCGCTGGTGAAGCTCGAATCGGTCGACGCGGTGAATATCGACCCCGATGGCGCGCTGGTGGTGCTGAGCCGGAACGTGCGAGACCTGCAGATTGAGTTACCGCGCCTTGCTAAGGCGTCGTCGATCAGGGTGCACCGTGTTGAGCCGCTGGACGACTCGCTGGAGAGCGTGTTCGGCTACCTGGTGGAGCGCTAGCGATGGGATCGGTTTACAGGCTTACACTCCGTCAGCTTTCCGGCCGCTGGCGACTGTTGATAACGATAGTACTGGCGTCGTTGCCGGTGGTGATGGGGCTGATCGCAACGATGGTCGACGATCCGCCATCGACCGAGGATTTCGAGGGCATCGTTATCAACGGGATGCTGTCGGGTTCGATTTTGCCCCTGGTGGTGCTGGCCATAGCGAGTGCGGCTTTTGCGAACGAGATTGAAGACCGGACGCTGGCCAATCTGACGCTTTCGCCGATTCCGCGGTGGCAGATCGTGGTTCCCAAACTGCTGGGTGCGATGACGGTTTCGGTGCCTTTCCTCGTGGGCAGTGCGTTCATTACGAGCCAGCTTTTTTACGATGGGGATATGACTGCGGTGCTCGCGGTTTCGGTGGGCGCGTTCGTGGCTGTGGCGCTGTATTCATCGATCTTTATCTGGGCCGGCCTCATGACTACCCGGGCTATCGGATTTGGCCTGCTGTACGTGTTCCTGTGGGAAGGTCTTTTCTCGAGCTTTGTCGGCGGCGTGCGGTTCCTGAGCATTCGTCACTATTCGATCGCGCTGATGCACGGTATTGACGAACGGAGGTTTGGAGTGGGCGATAACCTGAGCTTCGCCGTGGCGATCGGCGCGTCGGTGGCGGTGTTTGCGTTGTTCCTACTGCTTTCGATCCGCCGACTCCGCCGGATGGACGTGCCGTAGGCGAGTGGAGATGCCCGGAGTTAAACGGGCCGTCGGTTTTCAGGCAGGACTTTGGCTGAACGGATTCGGTTGTTGTCAGCGTGAATTCAGCGTCCGTAAGCGGTAATTCGCTGGCTACGACGATGCTATTACGGTCGAGAGTCCCGCGAATCTTGCCTCTGAACCCAGTTCTTCTTCAATTCGCATCAGCTGGTTGTACTTCGATGTCCGATCAGACCTGGAGAGCGAGCCGGTTTTAATCTGGCCGGCACTTGTGGCGACCGCCAGGTCGGCAATAGTGACATCTTCGGTCTCGCCCGAACGGTGAGAGACGACGATCGAATAGCCCGCATCGTGGGCGATCTTCACTGTTTCCAGGGTTTCAGTGAGAGTTCCGATTTGATTCAGCTTGATCAAGACGGAGTTTGCGATCCCGTTTTTTATACCTTCACGCAGGATGCTGGGATTCGTGCAAAAAAGGTCGTCCCCGGTCAACTGGCATCTCGATCCGAGGAGTTTGGTGACGAGTTTCCAGCCTTTTTCGTCATCCTGCGCCACCCCGTCTTCAATCGAGACAATCGGGTATTTGGTCACAAGCTTTTCGAGGTACTCCACGTGCTCGTCGACAGAACGAACCAGGCCTTCACCCTTGTAGTTGTATTCGCCGTTTTTAAAAAACTCTGATGATGCGGGGTCGAGAATAATGCTTACTTCCTCGCCCGGCCGGTAGCCCGCGTCCTGAATTGCCTTGACGATGAAATCGAGGGCTTCTTCTGCCCGTTTCATATCGGGGGCAAAGCCACCTTCGTCGCCAACGTTGGTGTTGTGGCCGGCTTTGTGCAACGAGGTCTGCAGGGTGTGAAAAATCTCCGAACCTATCCGGACGGCCTCTGCGAAATTATCGGCGCCTGCTGGAAATATCATGAACTCCTGGAAGTCGATCGAGTTTGCAGCATGCTCGCCGCCGTTGATGATGTTCATCATCGGGGTGGGCAGGAGATTGGCATCGGGGCCACCGAGGTATTCGTAAAGTGGCTTACCAGCCACCGCCGCCCCGGCTTTGGCAACGGCAAGAGAGACCCCCAGAATGGCGTTGGCTCCGAGTCTGCATTTGTTAGAAGTTCCATCCAGATCGATCATTTTGTTATCGATCAGCGCCTGGTCCTCGGCGTCCAAATTCAGGACTGCTGAGGCGATCTCCCCGTTGACGAACCCGACTGCTTTTCGAACCCCTTTGCCGAGGTACCTGCTCGGGTCACCGTCACGGAGTTCCACAGCCTCACGTGTTCCGGTTGAAGCCCCGGACGGCACGCTCGCCCTGCCTTTAGAACCATCGACGAGCACGACATCCACTTCAACGGTTGGGTTCCCGCGGCTGTCTAGAATTTCTCGGCCGAAAACACTATGGATTCGTGTCAATGTTTTTCCTTCTGGGTCAATCGTGGAGCCAACCGAAATCGATTGGCCCCATCGCATTCTTATTTTTGACAACCAAAAGCACAACGGACTACGGAACGAGTACCGCCTCTTTACTACGAGTTCCGGCTGACTGCTTCTACGGGGTGCCCGTGCGATACCTACGAGCGGTGCATGATTACCATTTTCAGTTCGGTCATCTCCTCGACCGCGTAGCGGGGGCCTTCCTTGCCCATTCCGCTGTCCTTCAGGCCCCCGTACGGCATCAGGTCGGCCCGGAACTGGGTGCCGCCGTTGATGTTGAGGTTGCCTGAATCGACTTCCAGTGCGAATCTCATCGCGTTGTCGAGGTTTTCGGTGAAGATCGCGGCCGAAAGCCCGAAGCGCGTGTCGTTTGCAAACTCGATGGCTTCGTCGATGCCGGACACGGGCGTTACGCCGACTGCAGGCCCGAACAACTCGTCACGGGAGAAGCGCATGTTGCGGTCGACGTCAGCAAGTATCGCCGGTCGTACGACGGCGCCGTCCCTGCCGCCACCCGCAACGAGCCGGGCACCGGCACCGACTGCCTCCTGGATCCAGCTTTCGACGCGTGCTGCGTCGCTCTCGCGCACCATCGGGCCGACATTCACTGTTTCTCTCATCGGATCACCGGTCGAGAGGGCCTCGACACTGGGTGCGAGGGCGTCGAGGAAGTCGCTGTACACCGACTTATCGACGATGACCCGCTGGGTCGAGATGCACACCTGGCCGGCGTTGGAGTAGCCGCTCTGCACGGTGGCCGCGACGACTTTGTCGATATCGGCATCTGGCAGGACGATGAGGGGCGAGTTCGAGCCGAGTTCCATCGTTACCTTCTTCAGTCCGGCGGTGTGGGTGATGTGTTCTCCGACTTCCTGGCTACCGGTGAAGGTGACCTTGCGGACTGCGGGATTGGACACGAGTGCATCACCGATTGCGCTGCCTGAGCCGGTAACGCACTGGATGGCCTCGGCCGGGAGGCCGGCGTCGAGCAGTATCTCGGTGAGTTTGAGCGCCGATAGCGGGGTGTCGCTGGCCGGCTTTATGACGACGGCGTTGCCCCCTGCGATTGCGGGGCCGACCTTGTGCGCGACGAGGTTGAGCGGGAAGTTGAAGGGCGAGATGGCGACCACGATGCCGACCGGGACCCGCACTGTGAAGCCGAACTTCATTTCGTTGCCCGGTGCGGCATCGAGCGGAATCGTCTCACCGAAGAGCCGTTTTGCCTCTTCCGCCGACCAGGTGATGGTCTGGACGCACCGGTCGACTTCGAGCAGACCCTCGCTTATGACCTTGCCTTCTTCGTTGGTAATCGTCTCACCGAGGTCCTGCCTGCGCTCGTTCAACAGAACGACTGCACGCATCAGGATTTCATACCGGTCGAACGCGCTGAGCGCGCGCATGGCGTTTGCGCCGCGTTCGGCGCTCTTGATCGCCATCTCGACATCTTCGACAGTGGCTGCCGGAACGGTGTCGATTGGTTTGCCAGAGTAGGGGTTGACTACCTCTATCTGAGATGTGCCAGACGTCCAGTTGCCGTTGATGTACATCTTCATGGCGGATGCTCCTTTGGGCAGGTTGGCTGGTTCGGGAACGAGTGTTCTTCAGCCTGATGAGATGAGGGCAGTATAGACCCGGTTCGGAGTAGTCGCTCGTAGTGCGGGGCGGCGTTACGTTAGCACCGCGAGTTGGTCTGCGGGTCGGTGCCGTTCTAAATAGACCCTTCGACAAGCTCAGGGCAGACAGGCTCAGGATGTGGACCCTTCGAGGGGCTCGGGACGGGTGGTTGTTGAGATCTGAGGTTGGGCGTTGATTTTTCTGCGGTTTGGACGTTCTCTGGTGAGGTCCCTCCGCAGGGGTCGGGGAATCGGGTTTTAGCTGGCCGGGCCCTTGCCATGAGGGTTCAGAGTGCGAGCGCGTTAACTACGGGATGTTCGAGCTTGTTAATTACCGGATGTTTTCGACCAGTTCTTCGCATACTTCGATGAGTGACTGACAAAGAATGACGGTGTTGCCTGCCACCAAAAAATCGCTGTACTGCTTGCGCTGTCCACTTGCGAAAATTGCGTTGCCTTCGAGATTCGCGTTTGAAACACGGTTCACTGCAGCGTTCGCCGAGTCCATACCGGGGCCCATCGCATCTGCGTGCGAGTCGTAGAAGCGAATCTCCACGTCCTGGCTCTTGTAGAACCCAAACCAGATCGCGTTCGAGTCGGGCACCGTTTCGATCGAGAATTCCTTCGACTTCTTCCATCCGGCATTGACGAACGAATCTACATCGAACACGTCGCCGTTTCGGATGATGACGGGGGCGTCCACTCCGGGCGTTGCCGCCTCGCCTGAGTCCGAGCCGCAGGCCACGATGAGCAATGGCAAAACTGCACCGGTCAAGACGGATACCCGAAACCGGTCGATCCCTGCTAGGGCTGAGAGATTCATGCCTTCATCTTCTCCATTGTGGCAGCTGGTGGATTATTTATGCGATGGTACTTGCCCGCTGAAATGTTCACCAGTGGGGATCGGATTTCGTTGGCCGTGTGGGGCCTGAAATGATGGCCCGCGACCTGCGGAATATCAGGCCAATGCTCAATCTCGATGTAGCAGAGTCAAATCCAACACCGATCTGAACTGGTTGACCGTGTACGTGTGTTCGGGATGACACGCATGCGAACAGTGCTCGATTTTTCCAGTCCCTCAGTCGTTGCCGACCAGATCGCCTTCGATCGGGAGGGTGATCTGGAAGCACGTGCGGCCGGGTTCCGATAGTACGGTGATGTTGCCGCGATGCTTGTGGACCACGATGTTGTAGCTGATATCGAGGCCGAGTCCCGTTCCCTTGCCGGGTTCTTTCGTGGTGAAAAACGAGTCGAAAATCCGGTGCTGGATGTCTTCTGGAATTCCGGGTCCGTTGTCTTCGATCTCGATAATCACGTCTTCATCCGAGTTGTAGACCCTTACCGTAAGACTGCCAGCTCCATTCATGGCATTGGCGGCGTTGTCGATGATGTTGGTCCATGCCCGGTTCAGCTCGCTGCCGAAGGCCTGGATTGCCGGTACGTTTTCGTCGTATTCCCGGTAGACCTGGATGCCCTGCTTCAGCTTGCCCCTGAGCATGAGCAGGGTGCTGTCGAGTCCTTCAGCGACATCGATCGTCTGGACGGGCGCCTGATCGAGGAACGTGTAGGTCTTCAGCGAGCTGACGATATTGGGAATCTGGCCGGACGCCTGCCCGATCTCTTCCAGGAGGCTGCTGACACTTGCCGACCTGCTGATGAGTACGGCTATCGGCGACGCGGCCTCGGTGCCGAACGATTCTTCGAGCTCGTCGAGTTTCTGGCGTACAAACCCGGCGTTAACCAGATCGGGTCCGATCTGCCAGGCGTTTTCGACGTTGCGTTCTTCGAACCAGCTTTGCAGTTCGTATTCGATATCGCTGCGGTCGAGAGGGTCGATTTCGTCGGCAGTCCGCGCGGCACCGGCAACTTCGCTGAGCAGTGCGTTCAGTGCGTCTTCCTGTTGCGATGTGAGCGCGAGTCCTGCGAGTGCGCGCTGGGAATTGCCATACGCTCCGACCGATTCGGCAAGCTGGGCTGCACCTCGTTTGACCGCCGCGGCGGGGTTGTTCAGTTCGTGGGCCACACCTGCCGTGAGCGTTCCCAGTTGCGCCATCCTTTCGCTCTGTCGCAGAAACCCCTCGGTTGAGCGGAGTCGTTCCACGACGGTGTCAAACATCGAGCGTGCGGCGGAGGGGCTGCGCCCGACCCGGCCTTTACGATTCTGTACTTGGCCCCGTAGTGGCTCCTGAGATCGCGTTCGACCGCGTTCAGAACCTGCGGCTCGTCGTCAATACAAAGAATTGTCTATGCTGGCATTAAATGGATTTACCTGTTTGCGTCTTCGTTCTCACACGATTGGCGGATCATCCCGCCCTCGCGATCAAACGCCATTGATTTGTTCAGTCCGTTTCCAGGGAATGGTACTCGTGGGTGATTCCGCCGGCAGTAACATTTACGACCCGGTGTCCCGATGGGTCGTGCCAGAGCGGGAGTCCGACCGGGCCGGAGCTGACGACCTCGATTCCGTTTTTGTTTGCGATGTTGTTTCGATGCCAGTGACCCGCGAAGTTGGCCCCGATGCCGTGGTCGGCTGCGATTTCGAGGAGGGGCGTTCGATACTGCTTTGTGATCGACCACGGGTTGTCCGCTTCGCCGGGAGAATTGATGAACAACGGGTGGTGGCTGAACAGGACGATTCGCCCCGCGCCCGGGGTTTCGTTTTTCGAATAAGGGTTCTGGTTACTGACGATGATGGCTTCAGCTTCGACGAAAGCCAGCTGGGCCTTCGCGCGGTCCGTCAGTTCGCCGGGCGACGTGAACAGGGTCGAGTTGATTGCGATGAACCTGACGCCACCGTGTGAAAAGGCGTAGTAGTCGGGACCGAAGTTGTCGATATAGCGGTCGATCGATTGCTGGTCCGGGTTTGTGTGGTCGACGGCGACATCGTGATTACCGGCCACCCAGTGGAGCGGGATCGAATCGTCGAGCAGGGCCCCGATTCGCTTTACTTCGGCGATCTGGTCGTCGTTTTCGCTTTCATTGATCATGTCGCCGCACACCACGACGAACGCCGGTTTCAGCCGGTTGGCGTGTTCGATGGCCCTGGTGAAGAGCGCGGTTTCGGGGGCGAACCCCTCGAACTTCGAGGTCTTACCAATAAGCAGTCCGCGTTCGGCGAAGGTCGCGATTTCTTCATCCGTCTTGCCGCTCGAACCGGCGAACATACCGAACTGGGGATCGGCCAGTTGCATGAAGGAAAAATCGGTTGTCAATTGAACTCGGATTTACTCGTGGGAGGGGTCGTTATCGCGCTGGTGAATTTGTTAGAGGGCAGGATACCCGCTCAGTTCGATGAATGTGTTGCCCTCCTCGATGCGCAGGACCGGTGCGCGTTTCAGGCCTGAGGAGGAAGTTCGTGGCTGTTCGACAGGATGTAACTCTATCCGGTTCGACCGAGTAGGCCCAGCAGGTGGGTTTGCGGGTTGTCGTTGGGACTAGCGGTGGTCGGGGCGGCAAATACGGCCCGGTAGCCCTCGTTGTCGGCGATTGCCTGCGCCAGAGGTGTGCGCATTTGCACAAGGTAGTCGTCGAGGGTGGCGTCCTGCCCCGAACCTACCGCGATGTCCCAGCCGTGGATCAGCGTGTCGAGGAACAGCTGCTTCGAGTATTCGGCCACGCTTACCGGTCCCGACGAAATCTGACAGGTCCTCGACATGGCGTCGGGCTCGGCCAGTATGGCTTTTACGTCGTTGGCGGTACGTTCGTAGACCCCAGCCGGGTCATCGCCAACCAGGTTGCCCTCAAACTCATTGCCGACCTCTGCTATCGTTCGGCCATTGAACAGCGCGACCATCCAGATGTTTTCGTCAACGATGTGGTTTACGACGTCCTTCACGTTCCAGTCGGTGCACGGCGTGTCGTTTACCCATGCTGAATCGGTTACTGCAGACACGAAGCTGATGCTTGAATCGAGCGATTGCAGGTAACAGGCGGAAACTACCGCGGGGTCTCGACTGTCCGGCGGATGCGGCCGAGATTCCTCTACTTCGGTCGGGAAACCGGTCCTCGTCGGGGCCGGCTCCTACCAGAGCTGCATCGAGTCAGTGAAGAGGGCGGTCAGTTCATCGGCACCAGTGGCGCGGGGTGCCAGTTTGGTCACGCGGTGCTGGGGCAGGGTTCCCTCGACCAGTGCGGGTATGTCGTCGGGGGTGTAGCCGACACCGCCGAGGCCGTTGGGGACGCCGATTTCTTTGAGGATGAAGATCAGCCGATCGGCGATGAGGTCGCCTGCGTCTTCAGGTCCTGCGCCCGCGATATCGGCCCCCAGAAGCCGGGCGGCGCGCATGTGGCGTTCGGGGTTCGATGACGCCGTGTAGCGGAAGACGGCCGGGGCGTTGAGGATGACTGCCATGCCGTGGGGGACGATGGCTTTTCCCTGCGGGTAGTCTTCCGGTGCATAATCCGTGACGAGGCCGGAGACGGCGTACGACATGCCGTGGGGAAGGTGCACGCCTGCGTTGCCGAAGCCGACACCGGCAAATGTTGCGGCCATGGCCATGTTCGAGCGGGCTACGAGGTCGTCGGGATCGAGCACCGCCGGGAGAATGCTGTTGCCGACCATTTCGAGAGCTGCCAGCGCCCATACGTCGCTGATGGGGTTCGCACCCTGGTATGTGGGCCGCTGGGCGGGCGAGACCGGGGCTTCCCGTTGCGAGAAGGAAAGGGCGGTGTATGACTCAATACCGTGGCAGAGCACGTCGAAACCGCTGCAGGCTGCGACCATCTTCGGGAGCGAACGGGTGTTCTCGGGGTCGACCAGTCCGACGTCGGGCCTGAGCGACCGGTGGGCTATACCGGTCTTTGCGCCGAGTTCTTCGAAGTCGAATATCGCCACCCCGGTCGTTTCACTCCCGGTCCCGGCAGTAGTAGGCACGGCCACGAGTGGTTTCAGGTCGCCGGGTACGGGTGTGCCTTCGCCGATGGGGGCGTTGACGTATTCGAGAAAATCTGCCGGGTATGTCGAGTAGAGGTTCGCGGCTTTGGCGGTGTCGATGCTCGAACCGCCGCCGACGGGCAAAAAGCCGTCGAACCTGCCATTTACGGCGAACTCGATCGCTTCCTTGAAAGAAACGTCTGTCGGTTCGACGCTCACCCGGTCGAACACGGCGAAGTCGACATTTGCCTGCTTCAGGGAATTGGTGGCCGTGTTTACCGCGGCACTTCCGGCCATCTGCGGGTCGGTAACCACCATCACGCGGCTTGCGCCCAGTCGATCGAGCTCGTAGCCGGCCTCCCTCGTAATACCCGGGCCGAACTTGATCGACGAGGTGTCGATAGTAAAGGCGGTTTCGGTGCAGGCTGCGCTCTGGCTGGTCATTAGTATCTTTGCTTGGTGGGTGTGCAGCGGGTTTTTTCGGGGGTAGCCGTGAACAAGACCATGAAATTTACTGGAGAAGGATAGTTGAAAGATTGTATGCCGGCGCGCGATCAGCCGTTACCATCACTCCACGTCGTTCAAAAAAGGAATTTGGGGCCATATGCGAGTAGTTCAGTTTGTAATTCCCTCCATAGCGCGCGCCGATGGCCGCCGGGTTGGCTATGTCGTTGGCGAAGAGGTCGTGGACGTGACGGCTGCTGACGAAACGTTAACGTCGGTATTTGCCGTGTTCGAAGCCTCGCAGGCCTCGGGAAGATCGTTTGACGAGACGCTGGCCGGGGCGGGCGCTTCGGACGGTGATGCTTCGCGCCTTGATTACAGCGGTCTGCTGGCGGCGCGCGTTGGCGGCGGTACACCGTACCTGGTCGCACCGTTCGGTCATCCTGACGATCACCGGATACTGGTTTCTGGGACGGGTTTAACACACACAGGCAGTGCGAAATCGCGTGATCAGATGCACTCGGATGATGATGCTGCCACCGGTAATACTCCAACGGATGAACCTGCCACGGATTCGGCAAAGATGTTCCAGATGGGCATCGATGGCGGTAGTCCCGAGGCGGGCGAGCGCGGGACATCGCCGGAATGGTTCTACAAAGGCAACGGGACCGTATTGCGGGGGCCGGGTGAGGGCCTTGAGCTACCGGCGTTTGCGCTCGATGGCGGGGAAGAGCCGGAGCTGGCAGGTTGTTACTTCATCGATAGGGCGGGGGTGCCGCGCCGGGTCGGGTTCACGCTGGGCAATGAGTGGTCCGACCACGAGACGGAGCGGATCAACTACCTGTACCTCGCCCCGTCGAAATTGAGATCGTGCGCTATTGGGCCTGAACTAGTCACCGATTTCGAGTTCGACGGATTGACGCTGGAGTGCGCGGTGGAGCGCGACGGCAGGCTGATCTACGAGAGCGGTCCTTTGTACACAGGCGAGCAGTATATGTCGCACACGCTCGCCAACTGCGAAGACCATCACTTCAAGTATCCGCTGCACAGGGTGCCCGGCGATGCGCATGTTCACTTTTTCGGCACCAGTCAGCTGAGTTACCCCACAAGGGACTGGAAGTTTCAGGTGGACGACGTGATTACGATTTCGGCAAATGCGTTCAGTGCACCGCTTTCGAATGTCGTAGTCAGCGGAGACCCTGTTGAAGGACGGCCGGTGAGGGTAGCGAGGGCCTAGCTTGCAGGGGTGCCGTTTACCGGAAACCTGCACACGCCGCTATTCCTGCTGGCAATGGGCAGATTTTCGCATTCTTGCTTGCTCGATGAGTCGCGATCGCCAACCGGAGACGTCAGTTAGCCGAACACAACGGAAAAAACCTGGCTGCGGGCACGGAATCGACGCACATGGATGTGAGTGGAAGAATCGATATTCCAGTTATCGATTTGACCTGCCCCCCAAAAAGTAGTCCAGGGTAAATGTTGTTGTAGCGAATGGAATGCGCCCCCGAAAATCGACTCACGGCTGTAACAATTTCCAGTTCGAGGCGTATTGCCGATGGCGTGAACTAGGTGCAGAATTAGCAGGTTGCTCGAAACGGTGGCTCGACAGATGAACCACCAGTTGAGCCAAAGGTCAATAAAACGATGGTCTGTTACAGAATTTGTATGTGCCCCCCGACTACGGGCTGTGCGCGCGTTAATTTCTGCCTGTGTTGTACAAACACAAAAGCTGCCTGTTGACTCGAAACTAACCACGACCACTCGACATTCCAGCCAGACGCATCGCCCCGAAAACGGGTTCGATTGCTCGTGCAGAAAACTGTGCATACCCGGTAGGTCAGATCGAATGGTCGTCACCCGAATCACATACTCACCAGACGCACACAAATACAAATCAAAACTAAAATCCGATCACCAAATCAACTGCTGAACTGAAATCCCAGAAATCTCACGAATCAATGAATAGCCTCGAAAAATCGAATAGCGAACTGCTGACATCAAGCCAGCTGCGCGCGCTCGAGGCTGAATCGATTCACATCATTCGAGAAGTCGTTGCCGAGTTCGAACGACCCGGCCTGCTGTTTTCAGGCGGCAAGGATTCGATCGTGATGCTGCATCTCGCTGTGAAGGCGTTGCGGCCCGCAAAGCTGCCGTTTCCGATAATTCACATCGACACCGGGCACAATTTTCCCGAGACGATCGAGTATCGAGATATAACAGCCGCCAACCTGGAAATCGATCTCGTCATCGGATCCGTGCCCGATGCACTGACGAGTGGTCGGGTACAGGCAAGCACGCTGCCCGGAGCTTCTCGAAATCGCCTGCAGACGCCGGTACTACTCGACACGATTCGAGATGGCAAGTTCGACGCTGTGTTCGGCGGCGCTCGTCGAGACGAAGAGCGTGCCCGTTCGAAAGAGCGCGTCTATTCTTTCCGCGATGAATTCGGGCAGTGGGATCCAAAAAACCAGCGGCCCGAGCTCTGGAATCTCTACAACGGCTTTACTAACCCCGGGCAGCACATCCGGGTGTTCCCGCTATCGAACTGGACCGAACTCGACATCTGGCAATACATTCTCGCAGAGGGGATAGAGCTGCCGTCGATCTACTTTGCACACGAACGAGAAGTGTTCGAGCGTGATGGCATGCTGATGGCATATTCCGAATTTTTGAAGCCCGAACACGGCGAAAAAGTATTTACGGAACGGGTCCGATTTCGCACCGTTGGCGATATGACGATCACGGCCGGCCAGAAATCCGATGCCGAGACACTCGAACAGGTAATCACCGAAATCGCGGTAGCCCGTGTGTCGGAGCGTGGTGCTAGCAGAGCGGACGACCGCACCGCTGAAGCCGCCATGGAAGATCGCAAGCGTGAGGGGTATTTCTAAATGGAACTCCTGAGAATCGCCACCACTGGATCGGTTGATGACGGCAAGAGCACGCTGATCGGACGGCTGTTGTACGACTCAAAAGCTATCTACGATGACGTGCTCGATTCTACCGAACAGCACAGCCGCAGGCAGAGTTCGGAGTACTTCAACCTCGCTCTGCTTACCGACGGTCTGAAAGTTGAACGGGAACAGGGCATTACGATCGACGTTGCGTATCGATATTTTTCAACGCCGAAACGCAAGTTCATTCTCGCCGACACTCCCGGACACGTTCAGTACACGAGAAACATGGTTACCGGCGCTTCGACCGCCGATGTGGCGCTGATTATTGTCGACGCCCGGCACGGCGTGGTCGAGCAGTCAAGGCGTCACGCTGTGATCGGTGCGCTACTCGGCATCAAGCATGTCGTCGTCTGTATCAACAAGATGGACCTGGTCGACTTCAAAGAAGAGTTTTTCAGGCCGATCCAGGACGATCTGCACGACCTGCTGACCGAGCTCGAGATCAAATCGCACCATTTCATCCCGATATCGGCACTCGAGGGCGACAACGTTGTTGAGAAGTCAGACCGTATGCCGTGGTACATCGACGGCCCGTTGCTCCCTCATCTCGAAGATCTGGAACTTCCCGATAACACGGTGGACACGCCTTTCCGATTCCCCGTTCAGTACGTGATTCGGCCGCTGAGCAATGAGTATCACGACTACCGCGGCTATGCCGGCACGATCGCAAGTGGGCGAGTCGAGGTCGGTCAGGAGATCGCGGTTATGCCTTCGGGGGCGACAACGACCATCACCGCGATCGAAACGCCGGAGGGCGATGCAAATTCGGCGACAGAGGGCGAGGCGGTGACCATCCGTATCTCCGACAATCTCGATATTTCTCGTGGCGCAATGTTCAGCGGTACGACCGAGCGACCCGCCACGGAGAATAGCTTCGATGCGACGGTGTGCTGGATGAGCGAACGCACGTCGCTGAAATCCGGGGTGATGCTCAGGATCAAGCACACAACTCACACTGCACGAGCGATGGTGAGCGATCTTGAGTGCAGGGTCGACATTAACTCCTTATCGGATCTCGGCTTCTGCGACGAGCTTAAACTCAACGAAATCGGCCAGGTAACGCTGCGAACGAGCGAGCCGCTGATTTTCGATAAATATGCAGATGTTCGTGGTACAGGCAGCTTCATTCTCATCGATGAATCGACCAACGAAACGATCGGCGCGGGAATGATCGGCCGACCGCCGTATCTGGGTGCCGGACTCGCATAGTCACGCATGGGGCTGATGTAGAGTTTGTTCACATGTACACGAACACGCATGAGCTGACGACGTAACTTTGAACGATCCTGTTGTCCCTGTCATCGGGATATTCGCCGATGATCTAACTGGCGCACTCGACGCTGCGGCCCCGTTTGCGGCGCGCGGCTACCGAACTGTCGTTTCTTCGACCTGGGAGTTGCCGCGGGGTGCAGACGATGCCGAGGTCGTTTCGATAAACCTTGGTACACGCCACATGGACCCGGCAGAAGTGGCGACACGAACCGCCCGTGCTGTAGGCGCACTGGCCGATCTCGATGACCTGCCCCCCCTCAAAAAAGTAGTCCAGGGTAAATGTTAGAAACCCTGGTTCTTAAAGGGGGTAGAAAT
>CAJWWK010000037.1 GCA_913048295.1 uncultured Dehalococcoidia bacterium | reverse complement strand
GTTGTTGGCGCGACGGTCGGCTGATTTGCAACGATGGTGGGTGTATTAGGAGGGGCTTGAATAACCGGGGTGTCCGGGTCCGACTGGCACGCCACCAACGCGAACATCCCGACCGCTATCAACGCTAGGCTGGAAAGTCGCCTCGAAAGAATTGCCTTGTCGAATTTGATGCGATCTCAGCCGAACCCGGTTTCGAGTGTGCCACGGCTTGTGTTCGGTCGGACCGCCCTATTTCGAACTATCGCGGAGCAGCAGGTCTCTGGTGATATCCATGTGGCCCAGATGCTGGGCGAGTTCTTCGTAGGTGTGGATCAGTGCGGCCCCCTGGGTCCAGTTGTCGGGCCCACCCGCAGGGTTGTATCCGGCCAGAGGCTCGTTTGTGTCGGCGGGGCCGTCCACCATTGCAACGTCTTCGCGTAGCCGCAGTTTGACGGCCTCGACCCGGATTCGGATTTCGGCAGCCGTTCCCCTGGCTGCGAACTCGGCGGGGCGGTCGCGCTTTATACCTCGGTCGCCAACGAGGTTGCCCATCCAGTAGTCGACCACGCCGATGCAATGAGTGAGAATTCCGTAGGGGGAGTTGGCGTTGGGCAGGTCTGGTTCCCGGTTGGCGAGGTTGTCGCCGAGTTCTTCAACGATGAGGAGCATCTTGTCGAGCGCGCGATCGAGGAAGATGAGGAAGTCGTTCTGGTTAATGGAGAGAGGTTTTTCCTGTGGCATGGGTCGCAGGATAGCAGTCGGGCTGCAGCGTTCGGCGTGGGCCCAGGATCGCACGCGGCTGAGCATAACGTGGCACACGCTTGCGAGAGTTCCTGAATCCCGTACGACCCTACGACAAGCTCAGGATGGCGGAAAAGTCTGGCAGGTGGACAAGTCTGGATGGCGGACGAGCTCAGGATGGCAGCACGCAGCGCCTTAGCCGGGTAAAACGTCTTTGAACAGTCTCAGCATGTTGCCGCCGGCTATCTTCTCGATTTCGGCGGCCGTGAACCCCGCGCCAACCAGCGGATTCCACAGGTTTGGCAGTTCGCTCGAATCTTCGAGGCCCTTCGTCCACGATATGTCTTCCTGCCCTGTGTTACCCAGGTACGGAACATCTCTTACGGAATCGCCAAGCACCCAGTCCGGCCCGAGCCCGACCACGTCGATCCCGCCCACATCGACAACATATTTAATCTGCCTCACAACGTCGGCGATCTCGGCCTGAACGCCATTTTCTCCGAGCACCAGGCGCGAGCAGAAATGCATGCCGATCACGCCACCGTTTTCCGCCATCGCTCGGATCTGGTCGTCCCACAGGTTCTGCTGCTTGTTGGCGATCGCACGACCGCCGGAGTGCGAGTTCAGGATTGGTTTTGAAGTTGTTTCGAGCGCATCGAGAATGGTCTGTGGGGCCGAGTGGGATACGTCGACGATCATGCCCCGTTCGTTCATCGCTTTAACCGTCCGCCGTCCAAACTCGGTAAGTCCGGGCTTTGCAGGGTCGTCTTCTTCAGTCTGTGAGGCCCCGAGCCTGTTCGCCATCGCCCAGTTGAACTGAACGTGCCGCAGACCCATCGGAAACCAGGCGTCAATGAGGTTCGGGTCAGACCCCAGGATTTTGCCGCCCTCGTTACCGGCGATAACAGCAAGGTGACCCGCCGAACGCGCCTTTTCCAGATCGGCAAATTCGCGAATCACCAGGACTTTATTTGCCGGGTCGGCCGCGATCCCGTGCAGGTTGGTCAGCGCGGCGAGTCCGCGGTCCCTGAACCCGTCATAGCTGTGGTAGGCGTGGTCGTACTCTTCCTGTGAAGGCGCATCAATCCACGCGTCGACCGTGAGGTGCACGATCTTGCCGGACACCCCGCCCTCGAGGTCACGCAGGTAATCCTCGGGGCGCTGCATGTGATCGTGAGCAAGGTAAACCGGGAAGTCGGGCAATCGATTAGCTCTCCTCGAGTTCAAGCAGGCTTACGAGGCCGTTGTGCCAGTCGTATCCATGCGGCCGGCGGTCGGCGTTGATGGCCGGGTTCGACCAGTAATACAACACGATCGACCTTGCTGGCGCGTGGTACTCCTGCAACATGTTCCCAAAATAATCGGTCAACCGACCCAGATACTGGCCCTTCTCGACGATATCACCCTCTTTTACCGCCGGATGCCACACGCCAGAAATATCGGCGTTGATTTGCGATCGTCGGCCCCTGAGAGTTTGTTGATCTGGCCTTGCCGGTTCGCCTTCTAACATGCCGATAGTTCGCAGGGCTGCCAGGTAGCCGTCGAAGTGAATTGCGGTATCCGATTCGGTGGGCACCCCGTTCTTCCCGCATTCGACCCAGATGTTCGCGATGCCCGCGTCGAGCAGTGCCAGGCAGAGCGGTGGAATAGATGGTTCGTCGTAGCGGGGTTCAACGTATTTCACATCGAACCCGAGGGCCAGGGAGAGCGATTTGTCGCGCAGCTCTTCCGGCCCCCACATCGGCACCGGGACCCACGAAATTAGCGCCTGTGCCATCTCGCCAGCATGCGAATCGATCAGGAAATCGGAATCTTTCACCAGCTCGAAAAGGGTGTCGATCAGCATGTCACTGAAAGAGCCGTCCGGGTTTCCGGGCCTGATGAAATGGACCTCTTTCTGATCGACCGGGTTCAGCTGCATGTTTCGTTCCATGAAGGCCCGGGTCGATATGACCGGCACGATCAGCAGCGTTCCCGAGAGTTCTTCGGGCTTTACCGCCGTTACTAGTTTCTGGGCAGCGAGAATCCCCGAGTACTCGCCGGCGTGCATGCCCGACATCACCGTCAACTGCGGTCCAGGTTTCGCCCCGCGAATGCGTACGACCGGAATCTCGATCAGCTCGCCAGAGTGGTGCTTGCGAGTAACGATTCGCTCCTCTACGCCCGGCTTTTCCGACCAGATCAGCGAATCGAATTCGACTTTTTCGGGCTTCATTTTTTTGAACCTTTCCAGAAAGGCTAAACTTGCGGCGTCATCCGGGCACCTATCTCACCTTGTTTCCTCCTTCCTACGGGGAGAAGGAACGAAACGCAAGCATTCTTCTTTGCAAAGAAGGCTAATTGAAAATCAAGTCCATAAGGGCCGTTCGGATAAAACTGCCCAAACCAGCGAAAACTGTAAAGCCGCGTCGGCCCGCCTGGTCGAAATCAGCCGTTCGAGCGATGCCCGTAAACCTCTATCCGGAATTTTCGCGTATGCCCGGCGAAACGCCGGGTGGTGGACTGGGTTCGGTCTGGGTCCAGGTCACAGCTGAAGATGGCACATGGGGGCTCGGCCAGGCCGCGTTCGGCGACCCGGTGGCGGCGTTCGTAAACACGGTGATCGCCCCGATACTCGAGGGCCGCAACTGCATGGCGATCGAGTACCTGAACGATCTGGTGTTGCGTGTCTCGCAGCGTTTCGGGACCTCCGGTACGGCCTCGACCGCCATGTCCGGTGTCGACCTTGCGCTCTGGGACCTCAAGGGCAAGCTGCTCGGGCAACCGGTCTATTCGCTGCTGGGCGGGCCGGTGCGCGAGTCGATCACCTGCTATGCCACTTCAGACGATCTCGACTGGTCGCAGGAGCTTGGCTTTACGAAGTTCAAGATCACGAACCCGGCGCACTACTCGGAAAGCGATGCCGGAATCCGGGCAGTTGTCGATCACGTTGCGCAGGCCCGGGAGCAGGTCGGCCAAACGCGCGATCTGATGATCAACCCGGTGATGTCGTACAACGTCGAGTTCGCACTGCGCCTGCTCGAAGAATTGAAGCCTTACAACCTGCGCTGGTTCGAAGAACCGCTCGTGCCCACCGACGCCGAAGGTCTAGCCGAGCTCCGACGCTCTGCACCCTGGGTGGCAATCGCAACTGGCGAAGACCACCACGGTCGCCACGCCTTTTTGAATCTGGTCGAAAAACGTGCTGTCGATATTATCCAGCCCGATCTCAGCTGGGGCGGTGGATTGACCGAGGCGATGAAGGTCCATGTGATCGGCGAAATGGCCGGGATCGCAACGATTCCGCACGGCGGTGCAAACACCCCCTTCGGGCAGCACTTTGCAATGGCTGCCACCGAGTCGCCAATGGCCGAGTTCTGGATGGGAACCGATCCTGGAGTCCCACTTGAAGATGTGTCGCGCATACCCGGAGCGGCGGTGCCGGTGAACGGCAAAATTGTGCCTTCCTCCGCGCCCGGATTCGGCATGGAGTTTGAGGAATCTGACATCAGCGAGTGGCCAGAACGGACGAGTGATTGAGATGAAAATCAAGACCGTCCGCTGTGTTCAAATCAACGCCCATGTCGCACCGCCCGACCCCGACGCTCGCCCCGTGTGGAACGAATATGCAACTCGGTCACTGCCCATTTCGCGCTACGGCGAATTCTCGCGTGCTACGGGAAAGATGCCCGGTACAATCATGCCAAAAGTCTGGGTGCAGGTGATTGCCGAAGACGGCACCTTCGGTCTCGGCAGGTGCGCCAATGGCGAACCCGCTGCGGCATTGATCGACTACTACATCGCTCCGCTGATCGAGGGGCGTGACGCCCTGGCAATCGAACTGATAAACGACCTCATCTGGCGGTCACACGAAGGGTTTCAGGGCGGCATCGCCACGGTCGCTCAAAGTGGAGTCGATATCGCACTCTGGGACCTGAAGGGCAAGCTGCTGGGTCGACCCGTTTACGAGTTGATCGGCGGCCCGAGTCGCGATGCGATCGATCTTTATGCGACTGGCGACGATCTCGAATGGATGAAGGAGCTGGGGTTTACGCGCTTCAAAATCAGCAACCCGTTCTTCTACGAAGAGGGTTCGGAGGGGCTTGCAAAGCTTGAAGAGCATGTGGCGCGGGCGCGTGAAATAGTTGGTGATGACGCCGAGTTGATGATCAACCCGATCAGTTCTTTCAACGTGGACCTGGCGCTTCGAGTCGCCGAGCGGCTCAGGCCGTACAAACTGCGCTGGTTCGAAGAGCCGCTGCCCGCGTGGGACCTGCAGGGACACATCGAACTCAACCGCGTCATGACATGGACCGCACTCGCGACGGGCGAGCACCACTACGGTCGCAAGGCGTTCCAGCAACTAATATCGAATCGGGCGGTCGACATCGTCCAACCCGACATCGAATGGACTGGCGGATTTTCGGAAACCCTGAAGATCTACACCTACGCCGAGGCCGCGGGCATCTCGACTATCTCGCACACAGGTGCGAACACAGGCTGGGGTCAGCATTTTGCGTACGCGATGCCAGAAGTACCGCTCTCGGAGTGGTTCCTAGACACCGATGTCGGAAAGCCCATTGCCGGCAAGCTGCTGCCGGGAATACCGGTACCGAAAAACGGCAGAGTCGTGCCTTCGGACGCACCGGGCTTCGGGCTGGACGTGCCCGATGAGTGGATCGTGCCCTGGGACCATGCGGGGCAGAAGCGAGCGGTGTACGTCGGACGCTGATCGATTAGCGCCGGGCCTTTCGAATTACTTGTCGCCTTCAGACGGCTGGCACTTCGATTACGTTCAAATTGAAGCTGGGTTACATGCGTGAACGCGAAGACGAAAACAAGATCGAAAAACAGCTCGAACGGTTTGACGGAGCGGTCACCCGGAACCGAAATCTCGGCAAGCTCAACCGGTGTGTCGGTGGATTCAGTCGATCTCTGCTCGCCACTGGACTTCGCAGACGGGTCCGAAAATACAGCCCCGGCGGATTGTAGAGATTGCGGCTCGCGGTCGTCAACGCGGTGACCTAAACTATCGTTTCATCGGATTTTTGGACGGCGGATCCGGGAATATTCAGGGAATTCTGTTGAAAGCACTTCAAACCACAGTTGTGATTGGTGGCGGAATCGTTGGGGCTTCCGTTGCTTTTCACCTTGCCAGGCGCGGGGTGCAGGTGACTGTTATCGAGGCCGACGAGCCAGGGCATGGGGCCTCCAGGGTTTCCTATGCGTGGATCAACGGTCGAGACAAAAGCCCTTACCACTATCACGAATTGAACCGCCGGTCGCAGGACATGTGGCGGAGGTTCGTCGACGAACTACGGGCAGACGTTGGCCTTGTCTGGGGCGGAGAAATGCGCTGGACCGTGACGGCCGAGGGCGCGGCGGAATTGAAGGCACGGGTGGCCGAATTGCAGTCGTGGGGCTATTCGATTCGCGAAATGCCGGTTGAAGAGGTGGGGGAGATGGAGCCGGGGGTCGCTCTCGGCGATGCGACCTCAGTTTCCTACACCGAATCAGACGGCCATGTCGATCCGGTGCGTGTTGCGAACGCCTGCCTTGCGAGGGTCGTGGAGCTTGGCGGAATCGTGAAAACAGGCGAACAGGTGGTGGGTCTGGCGCGTTCGGGCGATGCGATCACCCGAGTCCGGACCGATCGAAACGAATACGCCTGCGATTCGGTTGTAATCGCGGCCGGAGCGAAAACGCCCGACCTCGCCAGCATGGCGGGTCTTCATGTACAGAACACCCACTCGCCCGGCGCAACCGTCGTTACGAGCGTTCTCCAAGCACCCCTGTTCAACTCGATAATCGCCATGCACACGCCGCGCGACGCGGCCGGAGTGCTGCTTAATATGCGGCAGCTTACCGACGGGAGGGTGATGGTCCACGGCGGTACGCACGACGGGTCGCTGGGAGACAACTCGCTCGAAGACGCCGAGATGCTGCTCGATGAGACCGCGCGATATCTGCCGGTCACGGAAAACCTGAATGTGGAAGAAGTCCGGCGTGCACTCCGCCCGATGCCGCCCGATGGATTCCCGGTGATCGGTCGGCTGCCCACGGCCCCGAACGTGTACGTCACCTACACCCACTCTGGTGTCACGCTCGCACCGATGATTGGCGAGATGGCGGCACTGGAAATTACCTCGGGCGCTGAAGTCGAGTTGCTGACGCCGTATCGGCCCGGTCGTTTCACGTAGTCAGAAATCGCGTTATTGCTCCGGGCGTGGCGTTAAGGCCGGGCGTGATCGGATCACTTGGGCCCTCGCTGCAATCTACCCTCCCCCCGGGCCCCTCCCAAAG
Organism: uncultured Dehalococcoidia bacterium; assembly: GCA_913048295.1. GTDB lineage: Bacteria > Chloroflexota > Dehalococcoidia > Lucifugimonadales > Lucifugimonadaceae > Lucifugimonas. The sequence continues at coordinate 16,753 of CAJWWK010000037.1, read as the reverse complement.
GAGGGGAAGGCGCGTAGGGTGTTGGGCGTGGGTGCACTTCACAAGCCGTTCGAAGAATCTCCGACCGCGAGTCGCTTACTAGCCGGAAATCTCAAACATGCGTTCGTCTTCAATGGCTGGCGAGCCACCCTCGTACAGAAAATGCTCGATAGTGCCAATCACGATCATCCCAGCCAGACCCATCAGGATGGTCACGTACGCATCGACATCGGCGATAAACACGATCGCCAGGGCAATTAAAGCTGTCGTGACCATCCGGTGAAGGTGCCAGCCACCACCGGCCCGCTTCAGCGCCAGGCCCATGCCGACAACGAACAACGCAATTCCAACCCCGAGAGCGACCCGCGCTTCGATATGTAACGGCTCTTCGGGATGAACAATGCCTTCCTCGACCACCGCCCCGACGAAGATTATTCCAACCAGCATCGGGTAGTGGAACATGCTGAACGAATCCCTCGCTACGTTCCACACCCCACTTTCACTCAGCGATTCGAAAAGCGAATCCAGCATGTCTTTCGTCCCCGCGAAATAGCTCCACCAGAGGCCAAACGTGAAGGCCAGTGAAAGCAGTGCAAACAACGTGAGATTCACGGTCCAATCACGTCCAGCAAGCCCGGCGGCAGTGATGATCAGGCTCTCCCCCAGCGCAATGATCACGAACAGGCCGTGTCGCTCGCTGAAGTGATCTCGGTCGATCTTGAAGCCGCCCGCGTCGGTCGCCAGGTTCGATCCAACCAGGTCAACCACGATAGCCGCACCCCACGCCCAGTACAGTCCATCGCCACCAAGAACCCCACCAGCACCAATCCCGGCAGAGAGAGTAAGGCGAACCGCGTGACCGCTTTGATCTGGTCCGAGTGATGCCAGGAAGGGACAATAAATATCGAGATGCCAATACACATTACACCCACGTATGTAATGGCGAAGAAGAGGGAACGGGAGTGGAATGTGTCGGGAATCGCCACCGCCATGCAGAACGCGACTGCACCGGCCGCAAGGGTGAACCGCTGCACCTTGTTGTGGCGAGTATTGGCAGCATTAAGCGCCTAGGTGAACTGACCCCATGCGAACCACGCGAACCAGAACGCCATCGCGACCTGTCCAACCGCGAGCCATGTGAAGCCATCGTGCAGTAGACCGACCAACTGGGTCACCGAGAAGACGAAGATCAGGTCGAAAAACAACTCGACCCAGGTGACTCCCCGTCCGTCAGGTGTCGCAACTGGATTCAGCGTCACTATGGGGGTTCCTTTCACTCACAACAGGAGTTCGTGCGAAACCAATATAAGCGTTTCACCGGACCATCTGAACCCACTTGTCGCGGACGCAAACTCGTCTAAACTGCCGCCAGGTTTTACCGATCAAAGACAAGTTACACGAGCCCCATTCATGAAAATCACCGGAATCGATACGTTTGTAGTAGACGCCGGATGGCGTCCCTGGCAGTTCTGCGCGGTGCGCACCGACGAGGGCATTACGGGGTACGGCGAGATGTCTGACGGCCGTAATCCGTATGGAATCGTCGGCACGGTCGTCGACTTCCTGTCGATTCTCGAAGGGCAAGACCCGCTGGCCGTCGAAGCCCGCTACTGGGACATGTACCGCATGGCGAGACAGTCTCCGGGCGGCATTGCGGCCAAGGCCATTGCCGGAATAGAACTCGCACTCTGGGACATCAAGGGCAAGTCGCTCGGCGTGCCCGTCTACTCGCTGTTCGGCGGTTCTACTCGCACGAGCCAGCAGGTCTACTGGTCGCATTGCGGGTCGTCACGAGTTCGCAACCACGAGCTTATCGGTGTACCGCCGATAAGCTCGTTCCAGGCCGTTTCGGAACTCGGCGCGGAAGTCCGTGAAAAAGGGTTTAAAGCTCTCAAGACGAACATCAACTTTCCGGGTGAACCGGCTCATGGCTACGTTGGTGGTTTCGGCGGCGGGGTTGGAACAACCGACCAGAACGTCACGAAGGAAACTCTCGACCACATCGAAAAATACATAGGCGCGTTTGAAGACGGTACGAAAGGCGAGGTTCAAATTGCGCTCGACCTGAACTTCCACTTCAAGCCGCTTGCAGCACGGCAGATCTGCAACGTGATGGAGCAGTTCAACACCATGTGGGTTGAAGTCGATATGTATGAGCCGGTCGGTCTGGCCGAGGTCAAGGCAGGAACCAGCGTTCCGATCACTTCCGGTGAAAACCTGTTCGGCATTCGTGAATACCGACCCTATTTTGAGAACCGCTCAATGGACAACGTGATGATCGACGTGCCCTGGAACGGCTTTTCACGTTCGCGTGACGTGGCGATGCTGGCCGAAAGCTACGAGCTCAACGTCGCCCCCCACAACTACTACTCGCACCTCTCGACCATGCATTCGCTGAACCTCTGCGCGACCGTTCCGAACGTGCGAATCATGGAGGCTGATATCGACGACGTACCCTGGAAAAACGAGCTAACCGGGGGCGCGCTCGACTACACCGGCGGCGAATTGCAGATACCGACCAAACCCGGCTGGGGCGTTGACCTCGACGAAGAAGTGGCGAGGGCGCACGTCTGGCAACCGGGCCGTGGGCCGGGGTTTTAGAAAATCCACACCTCGTGGGGTTCCTAGGCTCCGACGACTTCGCTTGGGAAGTCGATGCTGACGGACAGTTTGATAGAGCGATTCGTAATCATCCGCCGCCGAAGACACCCGCTCTCCACTACGCCGACTTTTCTCATCTCGCAGTTTCGTCGCGGCGTTCATATCGAACGCCCTCGGTTTCGGTGGTGAGCAGATGCGGCTGGCCGCTCAGTCGTGGTGGATCCTCGACGAAGGCGGATCCAAATCCGAGATGGGGATCGCCGCCGGCCTGCGGGTGATACCGTCGTGATTATCACGCTCTACGCCGGGGTACTGATCGACCGGGTCGGAGGAAAACGAGTCCTGATCCTCGAACGGATTCTGCTCATATTCCTCGCCGCCATTACGGGTTTGATTTTACTGTTCGACCAGGTGGAGATCTGGCACATCATCGTGCTTTCCACGATCACCGGGTCGACTATTGCGCTCGGCTTGCCGACAACTCAATCGCTTGTGCCACAGGTGGTTTCAGAAGAAGACCGGCAGGCGGCGAATTCCATGAACCAACTCGGCTACGCAACCGGCCGGACCCTCGGCCCGCTGGAGGCCGGAATACTGATTGCCGTACGGAGCGCAGCACTCGCGCTTTTCGAGTTGACTGTCGTCTACGGCGCGGCATTGATTGCAACATTCGGCATTTCTGTAAAGCACCAGAGAAAACTCTCTAAAGACTCGGCATTTCGGCAAATCGTCGATGGACTCGCCTACGTGCGTCGGAACCCGGTCCTGCTGTGGACAATCTTTATGGCCTTCTCAACGATTTTCTTTGCAATGATTTTCCCGATCGTGCCGGTCTATGCCAGGGACGTGCTGGAAGTGAGCGAGGTGAAGTTTGGCTGGATGTGGGGAGCACTGGCGATCGGGCAGGTGGCGGGGGCATTTGCAACGCAGCCCGCGGCGGATTTCGCAGGAAGTCTTACGGGGTCACCGCGAACGCCATAGTGTTCGGTCTTGGTCTGGCCGGGTTCGGCCTATCCGATACCTACTGGTTGAGTCTTGTCTTTTTGTTCGTGGCCGGAATCGGATTCCCGCTCTGGGTCACCCCAGTCGTTACCTTGCTCCAGGATCACTCGGTGCCCGAGTACAGGGGACGTGTGATGGCCGTTTACACGATCCCGCTCCAGGGTGTTTCAATTGGCTGGATGCTCGGTGGAGTGTTGATGGACCTGATCGGCAACTACCCAACCGTCCTCGTTTCAGTCTTCGGCGGATGGGTGGTCGGTGGGGTGGCGCTGGTTGCCTCGAGAGATTTCAGGCGTGCGTGATACATTTCGTTATCCGGCGACTCTGGTGATAAATTCACGTCCATGAACATAATCGACGCACATCCACACATTTACTCTGACGATCGCCAAAAGTACCCGACTATCGACGATCCGTGGAATCCGGGTGAGCCAGCGAGTGCCGAAGACCTGAAGTCGAAGATGGACGATGCGGGCGTTGGCAGGGCGGTGTTCATCCAGACCAGCACGTTTTACGGCCACGACAACTGGTACGTGATGGACTCGACCAAAAAATACTCGGAATGGGCGACCGGGGTCGTAACACTCAGCCCCGACGATCCCCGCCACATCGAGGTACTCGAAATTGCGGTGAGCAACCATTCGGTGCGTGGTTTGCGTGGCACTACCGATCAGAATGGCAAGATCGGCTCGTCGAACGTGAAACGGCTCTGGACAAAGGCGCGTGACCTGGGAATCGTCGTGAATTGCATGGTGATGGACGACCTCGACCGGGTCCACGAAATCGAAGCGCTCGCAAGCCATCTCGACAACCTTCAAATCGTCATCGACCACTGTTTCATGTTGAATACATTCCGTAAAACAGAGGCAACTCTCAGGGCGCTGGAGTGGCTATCGAAACTGCCAAATATTCACGCGAAGCTGACCAGTGGTACTCACGGATCGGCACGGGTCTACCCGCACGAAGACATGCACGGGCCCCTGAAAAGGATCATCGAGGCGTTCACACCCGAGCGCTGTGTGTGGGGATCGAACTTCCCGAACGCCCTCTGGTCGAAGGGCACCAGCTACGCCGAAAACTTATCGCTGTTCACCGAGGAGATCGGTCTCTCGCAATCCGACCAGGAAGCAATCCTCGGTGGAACGGCAGAGCGGCTCTGGTTTAGCTAACCGGTAAGAACGCGTTTACGAATAAAACACTCGAGCGCTTTGCCGACCTGCCGCCACTGCCGCGGCGACATCTTGCTCGAAAACGCCTGTTCGACAGTCGCCCTGTGGCCCTCGAACGCCTGCTCGAACTTCTCTCGGCCAGCAGGGGTCAAGACCACGCTGACTCCACGTCTGTCGCCTGCTATTCGCTCGCGCCTCACCAACCCGGCCTCTCCGATGCGATCAACGAGGCGGGTAAGGCCGCTGCGGGTGAACAGTGCGGCCTCTGAAAGCTCTGACATGCGCAGCCGGGCACTGGGCGCGCTGGCGAGCCGACCCAGCACGTCGAACCAGCTCAGCGGTAGCTGGTGTTCGGCCTGCAGGTACTTTTCGATTTCCCGAATTACCTGCCCGTGAGCGAACAGCACGCCACGCCAGGCGTCAAACCATTCAGGGGACGATTTACTAGAACCGCTGATGTTGTTGGGCATCCGGTAATATTACACAATATTATATGAATTATCAGTAATTGTAATAGCAGTAGTTGCTAAATCATTAGTTATACGCGCAACTGTATGCGTAATCGCAGCACGTGGTTATTTCAATGGGAGGCTGATATGACTACCGAAACTTCATCATTAGACACGCGGTACGCAATGCGACTTGGTGCCATCATGGCGATAGTCGGCGGCATTGTGTTCATGATTGGGAATATGCTCCACGCACGCGCAGACGGCATCGAGATTTACCAGAACCAGATCCAGGCGGTTGCCGAAAGCGACATATGGATCGTCGATCACCTGACCCTCGGTATCGGCATGCTCTTGCTGTCGGTCGACTGTTATTTCTTGGCCGTTCTATCGTGGGCGGTCGACCAAAGGTACGGGTAAAAGTCGCCGAGTACGCACTCTTCGTCAGTGCCGGTCTCGGCGTCGTGCTCTTCGCTGTCGACGGAATTTCGTCGAAATTTTTCCATGACGCCTTCGTAGCAGCTCCGGCGGGGGAATCGGTCATCGCACTGCGGGTCTCGGAGTTGATGGAACAGATCGACGTTGGGCTCTTCAGCATGCTCATCATCGTGTTCTTCGGCTTCACGTTCGCTTCCTACGGGGCCGCGCTGATCCAGAGCGACAGTTTCCATATGGCTTACGGTTGGATTGCACTGGTGCTTGGCATCGTCGCAATCGGAATAGGCGTGTACCAGGCGATTGACGGTCTCTCGACCGTAATCACGACCTACGCGTTCGCCGGAGTCGCAAGTGTCTTGAATCTCTGGGTAATCGTGATCGGTGTGAACATGTGGCGGCGATCAGGCAAAGCAGCGTAATAGCTCTTCCTCCCTGGACACGCGGTTGGTGAGGCCTTTTTAGTTCGTTCCGAATGGCGGCCGTACGAAATTCGTGCAGCCGCCACTCGCGCCAAGTAGAATCTCTGGTTAGATGACCACCGCCGAGCCCAAACAACGCCCTGCGCTAAAGCGACCGCTTGCCATACACGTAATGGCGAAACCCAGTGGTGCCATCTGCAATATCGACTGCACTTACTGCTTTTACCTGGAAAAAGAGAAGCTTTACCCGGAAAAGGCCCGCGGGTCGTGGCGGATGGGCGATGAGGAGCTTGAAGCGTACGTAAAACAGTACATCGAGGCCAATGACGTCCCGGTGGTCAACTTCGCATGGCAGGGCGGTGAGCCAACCCTGCTCGGCGTCGATTTTTATCGCAAGGCAGTTTCACTTCAAAAGCAATACGCCGGCCGGAAGCAGATCACCAACGCATTCCAGACTAACGCCATCCTGCTCGACGACGAATGGGGCGAGTTTCTGGCCGAAGAAAAATTCCTTATGGGAGTTTCGATCGACGGCCCGGAGGATATCCATAACCGATACCGGGTCGGTCGGGGCGGTGAGCCGACCTGGCACAATGTGATGGCCGGAATCGAGGTGCTCAAGAAGCACAAGGTCGAATACAACACACTCACCGTTCTTCACAAGCACAACGCCGACTACCCGAAAGAGCTCTACCAGTTCCTGACGCGCGAAGTGGGAAGCCATTTCCTACAGTTCATCCCGATCGTCGAGCGAGTCGCCGACAAGCTGCCCGCCCACTTTCTGCAACTTGTCGGCCCCGAATTTCGCGATGGCGCGACCGTCACTGAATGGTCGGTCGGATCCGAGCAGTACGGACGTTTCCTGAACGGTATATTCGATCAGTGGGTCCGAAAAGACATCGGCCAGTACTTTGTCCAGATTTTCGACACGACCCTCGCCGGCTGGATGAACCAGAATCCGGGATTGTGCATCTTCGCCGAGACCTGTGGCGACGCCATGATCATCGAGCACAACGGGGACGTTTATTCGTGCGATCACTTTGTGTACCCGGAATACAACCTCGGTAACGTTGCCGACACGACGATCCGGGAGATGGCCGAAAGTCCGGAGCAGCGCAAGTTCGGAACTGATAAGCGCGACACGCTCCCGGAGTATTGTCTGAGTTGTGAATTCAGACAGGTTTGCAATGGGGGCTGTCCGAAGCAGCGGTTCATCAAAACGCCCGACGGCGAAGACGGCCTGAACTACCTGTGCGCCGGCTACAAAACGTTCTTCGGCCACACGAAGTCGTATCTGATGGCAATGGCCGGTGAGCTCAGAAAAGGACAACCGGCAGCCAATATCATGGCGAAGACGCGGTTGCTGCCGGAATTTTCCGACGATCCGTATGCCGGGGTGGGTCGCAACGACCCCTGCCCTTGCGACAGCGGCAAAAAGTTCAAACGCTGCCACGGTGTGGGAGCGCGCTGATCAGCTTTGATCAACGCATGCCGGGCATTCGATCTCGGGCGGCTGGGCGCACACCATCGGGGCACAACTCAGTCGCTCCACGTCCTGAATTGGTGAAAACCGTCGGGCTGTTTCATTGACACTGATTCCTGCATGAATTTCTCGGCCTCTTCCTCTGATTTTTCGAACCACCATGGTCGCTCAAACGGATAGTTCGTTAACGCGAATGCCCCAGCGCAGGCCGCCAGCCCTCCCGCCAGCAGCACAATCTGAACTACCCCTGGTGGATCGAAAATCCAGTTGATTAATGCGATTATCGCCATCGCCAATCCGAACGTCGCGATTACTGACCCGGCCGTTGGATCACGGGGACCGTTTAGCAGCGAATCGAACGGGTTGTTCGGGTTGAACAGTAGTTGAAAGCGTTTGCCAACCGGATTGTTCAGCCGGAACTCCTCGGCTTCGTGGATCTCTTTCCGCCCGGTCGACCGCCACCGCGCGATGTGCTCGTTCTTCCACTGCTCACCGCCAGCCGTGTACAAATACTCAAGGTGAACATTCAGCGACGTATCCCATCGGTTTGACCCCGATATGAGGTGAGTGCGCATGCTCAATTTTCCGATCTTGGTGATGACGGCGTCGGCAACGGCCCAGTTCCACGATTGTTTTGCAAAACGTGCGTAGGCCCTGCCGCCACCAACCAACATCGCACCGATGACGATGATTGGCAGCCATATTCCAGTATCTGCAAGCATTTGACTTATTACACCAGTTTCCGACCGGCAGTATAGCGAGGTGGTCACACCGCATCGTGTGCAGGGCTGTTGCCCGCCCGAATTGTTTCATCTGCGCTGCTGAGCAGAAGGCTTGCGCGGCGCGCGGCGGCACCCCGACGGGTTAGAATTCCACGGGTTAATTCGCACCGACCGCCTATTACCTTCAAACAGACCGCCCGTCACCTTCAAAATGCCAGGAGAAATTCAAGTGGAACCAAGGCCCAATCGTTCGAAACAGAAGCTCGCCAACGGCGAGGTCGTCACGATCGTCAGCGGAATCACGCACCCCGACGATATCGACACGCTCGGCCCGATTGGCTTCGACGGTATCTGGCTGGAGGGCGAACACGGTTGGGTGGACGCTTCGGAACTGGGCAACCTGACCCGCGCCTGTGACATCTGGGGCATGACATCAGTTGCGAGGATCAACGCCAACGACCAGGGCCTTATCTACCGAACCCTCGATCGAGGGGCGCAGGCCATCGTCGTTCCGCACGTCAACAATGCTGCCGAAGCAAGGAACGTCGTCGAGGGTGGAAAGTTCACCCCGATCGGCAAGCGCGGCATGTTCACGAGCCGACAGGGACTGGGCGTCGATAACTACTTCGATACCGCAAATGACCACACCATGCTGATAGTGCTGATTGAGGACATTATTGCCTGGGAGAACCTCGACGAAATCATCGCAGTCGACAACATCGACGTTTTCTTCGTTGCACCTTCCGATTTCGCATCTTCGATGGGGCACATGGGCGATCTCCAGCACCCCGATGTCCAGGAAAAGATTAATGATTCGCTTTCACGGATTATTGGGGCTGGCAGGAACGCAGGCGCCCTTGCAACAAACGAAAATGCCGCCGGCTACGTAGACATGGGTGTCAAATTCCTCATGACGGGAATCGGGGCCTGGGTCGAAACCGGGTTCAACCGGTTCGTTGCAAACACCCGGTCGAGCTAATTTACGAAACGAGACAAATTAATTGAAAAGTGTGAAGTCTAGGCGACACCTGATCGTAATCGGAATGTTCGGGTTAGCGCTGATCTTGCTGGCCGCGTGTCAGGCAGCGGGCAAAAATCCTGACGACCTTGAAATTCCGGTTATACAGGCGACACCCGATATGTCACTGTGTCAGAACGACGCGTACCCGCAGGAAGCGCCCCTTTTCGTCGATGTCTCACCCGACCTGCTGGTCGCCCAGCCTTCTGGCATCAAATTTTTCGACCGCCAGACCGGTGATGGCCGTGTGCCGACGATCCAGGACCTGGTCACTGTCAAATACACAGGTTGGCTCGGTGACGGCTGTATTTTCGATTCGACTTACACGCGCGGTGAGGACGCCCAGTTGTTGCTCGTCAGCCTGATTCCGGGCTGGCGGGAGGCAATAGTTACGATGGCAACGGGCACAATCAGGCGAGTCGAGATACCGCCCGATCTGGCCTACCAGGAAATCGGTTCACCGCCGGTCATTCCGCCCAACGCGACGCTCACGTTCGATATCGAGTTGGTAGGCGTGCTGACCCCGGCTGAGGCCATTGCGACGGCTACCGTTGTGGCACTTAGTTTTACCCCCACGCCTGAAGGAGGCGAACAATTAGCTAACTGCCAGAACGACGACTACCCGGACACCGCTCCACAGTTCGGCGACGTGACCCGCGACCAACTGGTTGTCCAGGAATCCGGCATTAGTGTTTTCGATATATCCGTAGGCGACGGCAATTCACCCGGTCCGGGCGACAGCGTGACTGTTCATTACGCCGGTTGGCTTACGGACGGCTGCGTGTTCGACGCTTCATACCTACGCGGTGACACGACCAACTTCGCGCTCAGCGGAGTCATTCCCGGATTCCGGGACGCCATTCTCGGTATGAGCGTGGGCGGTCACCGGCGGGTGGAGATCCCACCAGAGCTCGGTTATGGCGATCTCGGTGCCGGCGATGCCATTCCACCGGGCTCAACGATCTTCTTCGACATAGTCCTGGAAGGGATCGACAACTAGGCACTGGCGTGACGATCCGCAATATATGCTTCCAACCGCAATCACAATCCCTGAAACCATCAGGCTCTGGCATGCCCCGCGGAGCCGCATAATGCGACTTGCCCACGCCAGTCATCTGGCAAGTCCCGATTCGATCGGGACGTCCGGCTCCTGTCCCCCTTCCTTCGGGAAGGGGTTAGGGGAAGGGTGGATTGTGACGAGGGCCCAAGTGATCCGATCACGCCCGGCCCTAAACGAGCGGCGACTTGCTCACTCCAGTCATCTGGCAAGTCGTCCGACGACGCCCGGAGCTAACGCACAATGAAAATCACTAAAGTCGAAACGATCTGGATCGACGAGTTCTGGCAGATGTGCTGGGTGCGGGTCCACACCGATTCCGGCGAGATTGGCCTTGGCGAAACCTGGTATCTGCCACGCTCGGTCGCGGCTGTCGTTCATGAGATATTCGGCCCGACCCTGATCGGACGCGACCCGATGGACCGCGAGGGTATCTGGGACGAACTGTTCAAGCTCACCGGAATATTCACCTACTCGGGCGCCGAGTTGCGCGCACTCTCGGCGATCGATATCGCGCTATGGGACGTCGTTGGACAGGCACTTGGCGAGCCTATTTACAACCTTCTCGGCGGCAAGTCGCGCGACAAGATTCGCATCTACAACACCATTGGCAGCTACGGCGACTGGCAGGACAACGAGTTTGAGCAGCGCGACCCGGTCGGGTTCCTGCAAAGCCTGATCGACGATGGAATTACCGCGGTCAAGGCCTACTACATGGCACCGTACGCCGCGGAATCGGGCGGAAATTTCGTTTCGGCGAAACAGATAAAGGAAGGGCTCGCACCACTTGCGAAACAGCGCAAGGCGCTGGGCGGACAGATCGAGATCGCGCACGACGGCGGCGGCCAGTGGGCGCTCGCACCGGCAATTCGCATCACCAAGGCAATGGATGAATACGATCTCATGTGGCAGGAAGAGATGATTCACCCGGTGAACGTCGAAACCCACCTGAAACTCGCGGGTGAAACGACAGCTCCCATTTGCGCCGCCGAGCGACTTATGACCCGTTTCGAGTTCCGCGAATACATCGAGAGAGGCGCGGCCGAAATCGTTATGCCCGATCTCATCTGGACCGGTGGCATCACGGAGACAAAGAAGATCGCAACGATGGCCGACACCTATCAAACGCCCATAGCGCCGCACGACTGGACGGGGCCGGTGAACGTCTTTGCCTGCGCTCACATCTCGATGAACTGCCCGAACGTGATGATCCAGGAAACGAACCGCGCCTACTATCGCGGCTGGTACGACAGGTTCATCGAGCCAAATATCGTCATCAAGGACGGCTACCTGCTGGCACCCGAAGGACCCGGACTCGGTACGCGGCTCAGAGCCGATGTGTTCGACCGCTCGGATGTCCATGTCGAGGAAACAACAGAGGCAGCCGTGTGGGGCCCGGTCGGCTTCATCGACCCCGGCCAGAAAGTCAGCCATTTCTTCGCGCCGGATGTGCCATGAGGCGACGAGTGACGAAGGGTGCAGGGTGAGGATCTGCGTTGGAAATACTGTCATCCTGAACTAGCCTGTCCTGACCATTGTCGAGCTGGATTCAGCTGAGCGTTCCAAGCCAATTTCGCAGGAGCAACTCACCCAGGGGTGTTGACATCAACGTTCGATGTGAAAAAGGCGATTATCCGATTGAGGCATGCGATACGAAATCTCCCACGGTAATCGAATCGAGTTGTTCGAGTCGATTTACAACCTGAGCAGCAACTGAGCAACCGGGCGAAACGTATGTCCAGGCAGGGGGACCGCGAACTCAAAGGAGCAAGCGGGCGCGGGACTAATTGGCTTCGCGCCGTTCAATGTCGCTGGCTGCTGATCGGAAGCGAAGATTCCTTATCGCCCTCATTTACCGTTTCTTGTGTTTTGCAAAACCACTGGCTTCACCGACATCGATTATGAGGACCACTGATAATTCCTCAGTCGTGAACTGTAATATTCAACCTCGAATTATCAATGAACCTCCTCCGCAAGAGGGCGGACTACCTGAAAACCAACCAGGAGAAGGTAAAATGCCAGAGAACGCGAGCGGCGATCCGGTCGCCTATCGGTCACACGTGCGCATCGAGCGGGTTAAAGGTCCGATTCGACGGGCGTTTGTGCCCGCCCACGATGGCCCGGTGATGCTCGGCGTACACCATGAAGTGGCCGAGCACTACGGGGTCGACAACAACGTCGTCGATCCGCATACGACTACCCTCGACTATGTGATCGCCGCCGCTGCCGGGTGAATGACCGGAACGTTTGGCGGTGCCCTTGAGGCCCGCGGGATTCCGGCCGGCGACGGCTTCCTTCACTCCGAATCGGTTGGCGAGGTGGAAAAAGAAGGCGGCACACTGGTTATCAAACGTGTGCACATTACCTATCACCTGAAGGTGGAAGCCGGACTACTCGCCGAAAAGCGCGACGCCATCCAGCGTGCCTTCGACCTCCACCCCGACGCCTGCCCGGTCTACCGAAGCATTTCAGGCTGCATCGACATCACGAAAGATTTGAAGATAATCGAGAGTTAGGCGACTCCAACAGGGAGACATGACATCGATAAATTTCAAAGCCGCGTGTTTCGATCTTGATGGGACCCTGATCGGTACCGGGCCGCCACACCGCGCGGCCGAGCGAGTCACGGTGCGGGCGTTCGGTTTCGACGACCTGACCGCCGACCACCCCGTTACGTTCGGCACAGGCGTGATTCCCGGTGCGCAGCTTGTTGCCGAGCACTACGGCATCGACAGCGTCGAAGAAGTACTGGCCGAATAACTGCGCCAGTGGAAGCGGATAGCCGAAGAGGGTATCGACCTGCTGCCGGGTGCCGAATCGACCGTCCGCAAAGTGGCGGGGCCGGGACCCTGGTCGCGCTCGTAACTTCGGGTGAGCGGGGCTACGCCGACGAGTTCCTGCGCATCTCGGGTCTCGCCGAAGTGTTCGTCTGCTCGGTAACCCTGGAAGATGTCGTGAAACTCAAGCCCAATCCCTAGCCGTATCTGCAAGCGACCGAAATAATGGGAGTGGAGCCTTCGCAGTGCGTGGTCTTCGAGGATTCAGTTTCGGGGTTCAAGGCGGCACGGCCAGCCGGGATGTACAGCGTCGGAGTTGGCGAGGTTGCGCTTCACGCCGTCGGCGACGACGCGCCCGACCTGGCGATCGGTTCGTTCAACGACCTGAACCCGGATCGACTGTTCGGTGCTCGCGATTGACGACGGTTTCCGAGCGAGCAAAAGTTTTCGTTGCCAAGGCAGCAAACCTGCTCTTTAATTAACGACGGCAGTTTTAACAGGGCAGTCCCAGGATATCCGTGTGACCAACTCGAACGAGCATAAGCCAGAAGTGAAGTCGACCCCGGAATCGGAACACGAGTCCGCGCCCGATTCAACTCCGGATCCGGCCCAACAGCCAGAGCCGAAACCCGAATATGTGCCGTTCGAGCCGTTTAACCCCTACATCCGGCGAACGGAAGCGACGTTCGTGCCGCAGGAGTCAAAAATCTACGTCCCGCCCGTGCATGACGATGAAGAAAACGACGATGATGAGGTCCCTGCAAACACATGGCGGCTGTTCATTGCAATCGAGCTTCCACGGGTGCTAAAACGCGAATTTATCGATCTTGCCCGGAGCTTCAGACCGCGTGAACACGAGCGAGTGAGGTGGATCGAGCAGGACGCGATGCACCTGACACTGAAGTTTCTTGGCGACACGCCTGTGGACCGGGTACCCGATATCAAAAATTCCCTTGAACAAGCTGCATCGTCTACCGGGAAGTTTTCCATCAAGATCGGCAGGACGGGCTGCTTTCCGTCGTTCCGCGACCCGCGCATTTGCTGGGTCGGACTGAGCGGAGAACTACGCCGACTCGAACAGCTGCAGGGTCGAGTCGAGGGCGGGCTGGTGGCGCTCGGGTTCGACCGCGAGGATCGCGTATTCAAGCCCCATGTCACGATCGGCCGCACTCGCCCGGGCATTCGTGGTCGGTTTGCTGAAGACATTGGATTTTCCTGGCGTCACGCACCCCTGCATTCGACCGGCAAAGTCATCCCGGTATCTGCAATCGCCCTGTACCGCAGCTATCTTGGTGAAAAAGATGAAGCGCGCTACGAACAGCTGGCGAACCTGGAACTGGGCTAGGCGGTGATACCGCGTTTCCTGCGATGTCGTAAGGCGCTTGCTGAGTCATGAAAACGAAAACCGCTGGGTACTGCCTCTGTCATTTGCGGGGATCGTCCGCCTGCGACTCCGATTGGAATGAGTTGGTCAGCATCAGTTAGTGCAATAACTAACCAGTGCGCCTGAATCGCGTACGGGGTAACATTGAGTAGTTACAGGTGATGACGGAGACGCGATCGGATCCATCGACCCATTTGAGCGAGCCCGGTACGGTGAGAGCGGGCATGGGCTGGATTCAATCATCGCTCCCGAGCCGTTCGCTGAACGTCGAGCAATGCTCGGCAACTAGGCTGAACCGTCCCTGCCGAACGTTATATCGGCCCCGAAACAGGTACGCTTGTTTCGATTGAGTGTTCCGGTGGGCCAAGGTGCGAAACAAAAGTGGCGAAATCGGGAAACCAGGGTGGTACCGCGGTACCGTTTTATTTCAAAACGCCCGTCCCTGATCTTTTTGGGGCGGGCTTTGTTTTTAACCTGCGGAACTGGCAGCCCCACGTGATTCATATTCCAATGAGCAGGGGCGAGGAAAAAACATCGTGCCCACCCAGTTCGACCCCGTAGACCCCAAAGTCGATTTCGTCGCCAACGAGGAGGCACTCCTCAAGTGGTGGGAAGAAAACGATATCCCGGCGCGCTACAGGAAATTGAACGACGATAAAGAGAAAAAATTCTCGTTCATCGACGGGCCCATCACTGCCAACAACCCAATGGCCGTCCACCACGCCTGGGGCCGCACCTACAAGGACCTGTTCCTGCGGTTCCGCAACATGCAGGGCTACCGTCAGCGGTTCCAGAACGGTTTCGACGGCCAGGGTTTGTGGATCGAAGTAGAAGTCGAAAAGGAAAAAGGCTTCAAGTCGAAACGCGACATCGAGACATACGGAATCGGCAGGTTCGTCGAAGACTGCAAGGCCCGCGTCGACCAGTTCGCCGCGGAAATCACCGAACAGTCGAAGCGGCTCGGATTCTTTATGAACTGGGACAATTCGTATCACACGAAGTCCGACCAGAACAACTACACCATCTGGCACTTCCTGAAGACCTGCGCCGATAACGGCTGGATCTACAAGGGCCGCGACGTGATGCCGTGGTGTCCGCGCTGCGGCACAGGTCTCTCGCAGCACGAAATCGTCACCGAGGGCTACCAGGACATCACCCACGACAGTCCATTCCTGAAATTCCCGCTGATCGATGAGGGTCACGAAGGCGAATCGCTGCTTATCTGGACCACCACGCCATGGACGCTCGCGGCGAACGTGGCGGCTGCGGTAAACCCCGAAAACGACTACGTGAAAGTTGAAGACCGGGGTGAGGTTATCTACTTCAGCAAGGCGCTCCTCGATTCGCTGAAACGCGATCATGTGCTAACCGACGACGCAAAAGTTCTGGCCGAACTCAAGGGTTCAGAGTTGGTAGGGCTTCGCTACAGGGGGCCATTCGACGAACTCGATGCACAGGCGGAAGCTCGTGACGAGCACCGGGTGCTGGCATGGGACGAAATAGGCGAGAGCGAAGGCACCGGGATCGTCCACACTGCGCCCGGTGCAGGTGCCGAAGACTTTAGGCTCGGCAATGAAAATGGCCTGACTCCGATCGCACCCCTCGACCAGTCCGGTGTCTACCTCGAGGGCTTTGGCGAACTCACTGGCAAAGCCGCAGCCGACGTAAACGACTTGATCTTTGCATCGCTCGAAGAAAAGGGCCTGCTGGTAAAGGTCGTGCCGTACACCCACCGCTACCCGGTCTGCTGGCGTTGCGGCACCGAGTTGGTATTCCGGCTCGTCGATGAATGGTTCATATCGATGGACGAGATTCGGCCGAAAATGGAAAAGGCCACGCGGGAAATGCAGTGGTATCCGGAGTTCGGCATGGCGCGGGAACTCGACTGGCTCAAAAACATGCAGGACTGGATGATCTCGAAAAAGCGCTATTACGGCCTGGCGCTTCCGATCTATGCGTGTGACTGCGGCCACTTCGACGTACTCGGCTCTCTCGAAGAGCTGAAAGAGCGGGCAATCGAAGGCTGGGAAGAGTTTGAAGCCAGTGGAACGTCGCCCCACCGACCGTGGATCGACGGCGTGAAAATCGCCTGCTCGGACTGTGGTGAAACCGTCGAACGAATCGCCGATGTAGGCAATGCCTGGCTCGATGCGGGCATCGTCCCGTTCTCAACGCTCAACTACAAGACCGATCCCGACTACTGGAGAGAGTGGTTCCCGGCCGACTGGATATCCGAGAGCTTCCCGGGCCAGTTC
>CAJWWK010000036.1 GCA_913048295.1 uncultured Dehalococcoidia bacterium | reverse complement strand
GAAAAACTTATTTGCCGGTCGGGGTGTGGCACAGGGATCTGTCAGAACTCAGAGCTCTGGGGCAAATTGATGCCCAAGCGAGTCCGTTTGATATTCGATTTCGTTCTCAACAGGTCAACGTTTAGCACCGATTTAGTGGCAAAAACGAGGATGAGCTCTGAGTTCTGACAGATCCGGTCAGGTATCGTCCGCCGGCTCCCGAAACCATCAGCTTGAAGGAGGACGTCGGACTAACATAACGAGTGGTACAGGTTCTGGGGGCAGGTCACCATTCAAAAATTCAGACTTCGCTTCCGACTGCTCGGTGCACCCACATCCGAACTACCTACAAAGCAGATTGTTTTGTCCGAGCCCGACAGGGATATTGACTGACTAATGGCAAACTACCGATTCATACACGCCTCCGACCTTCATCTTGACAGTCAGTTTGGCGTGCTCTCAGCCGAATTTCCAGAACTTGCGGAGATCCTCCGCAGATCAACATTCGACACCTACGACCGAATCGTCGAATTATGTATTGAGGAAAAAGTCGACGCACTGCTGATCGCTGGTGACGTATTCGACTCGGCTGACAACAGCCTTGCGGCTCAGTTGAACTTTGTTTCTGGATTGGAACGCCTCAGTCAGCACGGCATCAAATCATTCGTGTGTCACGGCAACCACGATCCACTTGATGGCTGGCGGGCCGGATTGGATTGGCCCGAAGGCGCATATCAGTTTGGCCCGGAACCGCACGCTATTCCGTTCGACGAAACTGATCCGAACAGCCCCGTAGTAACCGGTGTTTCGTACCCGACTCAGGAAGTCAGAACCAATCTAGTAACACAATTTCCGCCACCCGCGTCAAATCGACCGTCAATCGGTCTAGTTCATGCGAACGTTGGGGCGGATACCGGACATGAAAACTACGCGCCCTGCACGATCGATGATCTCACCACCAGCGGATACGACTACTGGGCGCTGGGTCACGTCCATACCCGCCGCGAACTACGCGGGCGGAACGATGGTGCACCGGTCGTGGTGTATCCGGGTAATTCTCAAGGTAGACATCGGAATGAGAAGGGCCCAAGAGGGGTCTACATAGTGGAAATGGACGAGCATGGTGGTGTTACAGCTCTAGATTTCCGGCCGACAGATGGACTTCGCTGGCAAGAACTCGAATGTGCGATTGACCAACTCAACACGGATCAAGAACTCATAAACGCTCTAGACGAGAAGGTCAGAATTGCAATTGATGAGGCTGACGGCAGGCATCTGGTTTACCGCATGATCATGACCGGTAGCGGATCGCTGCATAACTCTCTGGTGCGGCCAGATTACACGGATGATTTGCAGCGCCAGCTCAATTCAACGTTTGCTGGATTACGTCCGTTCGCCCTGTGCGAAAAAATTGTTGATTCCAGTTCGACTCAATTCGATCGCGATCAACTGGCTTCCGGTACCGATTTTGTCGCTGATCTACTGACGCTTATCGATCAGATTAAAAGTGACCCTGAACAGAGGGCACAACTGAAAAATCGTGCAGAGCTCGAAAACCTTTTTGGGCACAATCGAGCCCGTCGGTATCTCAAAGATTCTGATCCGGATGATTCATCGATCGTCGAACTGATTGACGAGGCAGAGCGGTTCCTCCTATTTAACCTAATTGAAGTAGAGGACGAGTAACCGTGAGAATCGATGCGATCAACATCAATGGGTTCGGTACTTTTTCAGATCGTAACTTTGGTCCGATCGAGAGTCCATTGACCGTGGTTTACGGGCCGAACGAAGCCGGAAAAAGCACATTACTCGGCTATTTGCGTCAAATTTTGTTTGGATTCCCTACGGGCAGAACTACCGAGAACCGTTATCGGATCGAGAGTAACGTGCAGCACGGTGGATCGTTAAACGTCACGATGGATGACGGAAGACGCTTGATTATCGCCCGTCACACCGGCGGTGCTGCGGTCGGCACAGTGGCACTCCACGACGATCAAAACAATCCGATCGACACTTCGGAATTGGCCGGTCTACTCGGTGGGGCGACCAGATCGGTATTTGAGTCGATATTCGCGTTCGACCTGCGCGAGTTGTCGTCGTTTAATTCTGCGAACAACGAGGAAATCGCGAGCCTGTTGTATGGAGCCGGCATGAGCGCACCTCGGATGATCGCAACGCTTGAACTAGTCAACAAAGCGAAACTCGACATATTTCGACCCGGTGGACAAAATCAGCAAGTGGCACAGCTCCTTCGCCAATTGGACGAAACAGAATCTGGGTTACGCACAGTCCAGAACCAATCGACGCAGTATCGGGCCTGCAGGCGTGAACACGCGGAAACGGAAGCGCGCAGCGGTGAGATCGGACAATCCATCGATGAGGTGCAGTCAAATCGTCGAATACTTAGTCGCCGTATCGAGGCCTGGGACACCTGGATTGATCTCAGGAACAATAGAGGACGACTCGAAAAAATCCCTGTCTTCGGCGAATTTCCAGAGAAGGCCATATCAAGGCTAGAAGATTTCGAAAAGAATTTGACCAGAGCGCGGGCAAGCGTTGCGCAAGTCACCGCTAACCACCAGTCCGCAACTGATGCTTCGGTAGAGGAGATACCGTATGAATCAATTTTGGAACGCTCAATAGACGTACGGAAAATCGTCGAGCAGAGGGGGGTTTTTGTTGGTTCAGTGAGAGATCTGCCAGAACGTCAGGGAGAGCTCGATTCAGATGAAACACGAATAAAGGAGGATCTGTCTACTCTAGGTCCAGACTGGACTCAGCAGCGGGTAGAAGATTTCGATGTGACCATTGCGCTGCGCGATCAAATTGAACAATCCCGGGTCGCTCTGGAAATCGCTGAGCAGGATATTCGTGATCGGGAACCCGAGATTGGGAGAATCGAATCCGATCTAATTGATTCCGAACAACGAAGCAGCGAATTCAACCTCGAATCGACCGACGATGACGTTCGACCCGCAAATCGCTTGCAATTGCTTCTCGCCGTGGCCGTCGCTGTTATCGGATTAATACTGGCAATCGTGGGCGCGGTGATGGAGTCCACCATTTTCATAGGCATCGGCATTGGTGCTGGCGTGCCGGGGGTGTTATTTGCCGGATATTTGATGCGTACTCGTGGCTCTCAGGGAACAGGCATTTCGCACGCTGAACGCGGACGGATACAGGAAAACAAGAGGATTGTAGAACGGCTCCGTGGCCAATTGAGCCGCGCCGAACAGGCGAAAAACGATAGCGAAAAGAAGCAGGCGGAGGAATATCAGACCTGGCATGACTGGCTCAAAAGGATTGGCCTTCCGGACTCGCTTTCACCAGCGGGCGCTTCTGATTTTCTTAGCCAGATTGATACGACCAATGGGCGGGTGACAGTCGCCATTGAACGCCGGGACCGCGTGCTCGCCATTCAGAAAAATATAGACGAATATCGTGATCTTGTGACTGATGTCGGGGAGCTAGTCGAAATCAAAATCGACAACGATTCGGTCTCAGTTCAGGCCGCATCTAACGAAATCTCGGGGTTGTTCGATTCTGCGACTACAGCCGAACGTAAACGCGGCGAGATCAATCAGAGTGTGCCGGAGTTGGCCACCGAATTGGCCGCAGTTACACGTGACCTGGAACAACTGGAGAACGAGCTCGCGCAGCTGCTCTGCGAAGGCGGGACTGAGGACCCGGAGGAGTTTCGAAGATTGGCAAACCAACATTTGCAGCGTCAGGAGTTGGAAAATTCAGAACAAATTCTGTTGGACGGTCTTCGTCATATCATGGGCCCGGATTACGATCTTGCAAAGCTAGATTCTGAACTGAGCGACAACTCTAAAGACGAGATGAACGCGGAATTAGTTTCGTTGGATTCTGAGCTGGAGGAGATGGAGCAAGACAGGCGCGATTTGAATATTCGAGTTGGTGAATTGAACGCCAACATTAGTACTCTCGTAGACGACGAACAAGCGTCAAAATTAAGGGCTGGCAAGGCGAGCCTAGTCGCAGTTTTGCAGGATCAGGCGGTCGATTGGAGTCGCTATTCACTGGCGATGGCGCTGCTGGATATGACTCGCCAAAAATATGAGAAAGAACGTCAACCGGCGATTTTGGGAAGAGCATCCGGCTACTTCTCCGAATTCACGGGTGGCCGGTATGAGAGGGTGTTCAGCCCGCTTGACGAATCAGAATTTCACGTTGTAGAGGCCGGTCCTACGCCTCAGAACAAACCGACAACAAAGTTAAGCCGGGGCACTCTTGAGCAGTTGTACCTCGCTATGCGGTTTGCAGCGGTCGAGGAATTCGGAGAAAAACGAGAGCATCTACCCGTAGTTGTTGACGAAGTACTTGTAAATTTCGATCTTGAAAGGGCAAAAAAAGCAGCGGGTGCTTTCGGAAAGATTGCCGAAAGTAACCAGGTGCTTGTGTTCACCTGCCACCCGTGGATTAGGGACCTGTTCGAGGATGCTGTTCCTGGCGCGGGATTCATCGATCTCGATGCTAGCCCCTGACCTGTTGGCCGTCAGCAAAAATGGGACACATATCGGGTCTGAACTAAGAGAGAGATCGGCGGGTTTGAGCTCCCTGGGATAGATTCCAGATGAAGGAGCAAGACCATGCCCGAAATCGACAAAGCTGACGGAACCCCGTCTGCCGCTGAGCAGGCCGAGAAGCGCACTGAGAAACCCATAGGTTTATGCGAAGCGTCCGCAGGACTACACGCCGCAAGTGCACACCGGAAGAAGCGTTCATTCCGTAACAAGGGCAGTCGGGTACTTAAGGGATGGGCTGGAGCACCTCTTCGTGGTGCTAATGGGTTTAGAAAGGGTGATTTGATGTTGGGAAGGAGGGGGTTGTGGGCTTAGTCTGTTCCGAGCCAATCACGGATACCGGCCCATCCTTTGTTTTTGTAAACAATATTAGGATTCGTGGGTATCTCTGGTGGCCTGTTACCAGACGAAGTCCATGCCTTCCATTCTTTGTGACCGGCCAATCCAAGTGACCCAGGAAACTCTCTTGCCTCTTTGAACGACATCCAATTGCCACGCGGAGTTTTCCCTTTTCCGAGCCAGTCGGGGTATCCATTCCAACCGTGATCTTTATAAACAGAATAAACAGATTCAGGTGCGCGGGGTATATCCCAAGGGCGCTCTTCAGATCTCGCCCACGTTCTCCATTCTGAATATGCAGTTAACCCGAGCGACCTCGAACCAAGCCGGAACAGCCCCGGCTTTGCCAGTCTGAAATATTTCACACCAGATTTTTCTGCGATTTTCCTGATTCTGCCACTATGACCCAGTTTACCCACCCGACCGCCGTATGCTGACGCGATTTCGTACGACCGTCCTGCTGTCAGCCCTGATCCTTATGACGCTTGTGTCGGCAGCATGCGGCGGCGACGTGCCTGAGAGCGCACCGTTCGACCCACAGAGTTCGGCGCTGGGCGTTATTGCGATTTCATCCCCGGCGTTCGGCGATGGCGAGTCGATTCCGGTCGAGTTCAGCTGCGACGGCGCTGGTACATCGCCACCCCTGCGCTGGTCCGATCCACCGACCGGCACGAAAGCGCTGGCGATCATCGTTGACGATCCCGATGCCCCGGGGCGAATCTTCAGGCACTGGTCGATCTTCAATATTCCCTCGGGAACACGATCGCTGAGAGAGGGCATGGGCGACAGCGCCCAACAGGAGAACTCGATGCAGCAGGGTCTGAACGATTTTGGCGAGATCGGGTACGCCGGACCGTGCCCGCCCGGGGGACAGGAACACGAGTATGTGTTCTTTATCTACGCGCTTTCAGAGCAACTCGAACTTCCCGTCGATGCCGATGCCGCCGCGATGACCGCGGCGATCCGTGGGCGTGTGCTGGCCACTGGTTCGTTCTCAGGTACGTACGCTCGCCAGTAGAGGGTTTGTGGGTTTACCCCACCTTCCACACACCTTCGGCACACCTAGTATCTAACCAGTACTTACCGCCAAGTGCGTACCGGCCTGTGTGAACTGACGGGAGTGATGACGTTGCGTCATTTTGCTTTAGTTGCCCTTGCAGTGTTTTCAATAGTTGCGATCGCCTGTTCAGGTGGTAGTGGCGATATCGAACCTGCGGTTTCGTACGATTCTCTTTCGGCAGACTTGAGGCTGCCGAAATGAAGGTCGACAACCACGGTGAGAATAAATTTCTTTTCTCATGATTGTTCTCTGTCGCCGGTATCGAGCTATCCGCAAGCGGCGAGCAGATTCTGGCATTTGAATTCCCCACCCCCGAAGAAGCCAATGAGCAGGCGAAACTCGTTTCGGATGACGGTTACGGGATCGGCCTGAAATACATCAACTGGATCGTCGGCTCCCAGTACTTCAAAAACGGCAATATTATCGTGGTGTACGGTGGATCGCAGTCGCTGGTCACCAAAACCCTTATCGCTTCGATGGGTGAGCAGTTCGCCGGCGAAAATTCCGACGGCGCGTAGGTCAGTCGATTGGTAAAGAGTTACCCTAACCCGTGCCGTCTGGGTCCCAGATTTCGATCGGGCCTGCCGGTCGGAGCCCGGTCGAGTACGCATCCGACCGAGTTACCACGATTGCTCACAAATTCATTTCTACATCTGCCGGGTTTCAACGTCGATGACGAAGAAGACCTGTGGACCGCCGGCGTAAAAGACTGGTCCGGTGCCCTGTCGTCCGACCACGTTGACGTACAGCAGAAAAAAGCGCTTCGGCGTTCGATCTCTGCTCTTAATAAGCGCGATTCGGTCTATTTTGGCGAAAAGTATCGCCCTGGCGAGCGCTGGCGGTTGCTACCCGACTTCGCCGATGAGACGGCCTTCCTCGACATCGAAACGACAGGTCTTGGCGGCGAGGCGTACATCACGATGTGCGGAGTGCTCGACGCCGGCGGGTTCAAAGCGTACGTGCGCAGCGACAACATCGACCAGCTTTCCTCCGATCTCGCCCGGTACAAACTGGTCGTCACTTTCAACGGCATTTCGTTCGATGTCCCGTGGCTTCGAAAAGAACTCGGTCCGTTGCTCGAAGACGCCGCCCACGTCGACATGATGCACGTTCTTCGCAACGTTGGTCTCAGGGGTGGCTTGAAGAAGATCGAACGGGCAATCGGACTGGACCGCGGTGACGATTTATCGATGCTGTCGGGACGGGACGCAGTCGTGCTCTGGAACATGGCGCAGGAAGGTGAACCGCGGGCGCTTGAAACGTTGGTCCGGTACAACGCAGAGGACGTGGCGTCGCTCCCGCTGCTGGCCGAGTTTGCCTACGGGCAGAACTCGGCGGGGACCCCGATGGCAGTACCGGGCTTCTCTTCGCCCGCCCACTTCGATACTTCGACCCTGCCATACGATCGAGAGTTGGTGCGTTACCTGCGAGGATTATGACTAGATTGGGTGCTAGACTTGCGGGCCTGTTTATGTGATTCCTAATTACGTGGTCGCGCACACGCGGGCACATCGGTTTGAGCTACGACCAACCGGCGCATGTTGTTTGCGCCACAGGCGAGATTCTTGTCGGCACTTCAGCACACCGAACAACCAATTCTCAATAACACGATCTTGCTCGCCGCCTGGGGTGGCTGGCCCGATGCAGCCGAATCGGCGACGCGTTCGCTCCGTGAATTGGTCCGGCAACTCTCGGCCACCCGCTTCGCTTCGATCGACCCCGAGGATTTCTACGATTTTGCCGAACAGCGGCCGGTGGTATCGAATGAATCCGACGGAACGCGCAAACTGACATGGCCTAGGAACGAGTTTTTTTACTGGAAGGTCGAAGACGGCGGGCACGACCTGCTGATTTTTATCGGTGTGGAACCTAACTTGAAGTGGAGGAGTTACACCGACCTGATCTACCAGGTGGCAACCGAAAGCCGAACAAAACTTCTGGTAACCGTCGGTGCCCTGCTGGATTCCGTTCCCCACACCCGTTCGCCCCGGGTTATCGGGTCTTCCTCCAGCGAATTCCTGGGGGAAGGGTTTGAGCACATCAGATACGCTGTGCCTAATTACGACGGGCCGGTTGGGCTCACATCGGTGTTGACCGAACGCCTGGGGCGTGACGACATACCCGCGGCAAGCATTTGGGGCCACTCTCCTCACTATCTACAGGTCGCTCAGAATCCCACGTTGACACACGCGATTCTCTCTGAACTACAGCAGTTCGTTTCGGCACCGATCGATTTGAGCACGCTTGCCAAGGAAGCTGAAGAATTTGACGAAAACCTGGTGCGAGCGCTTTCCGATCAGCAGGAAATCCAGGGCTATGTAAAACGACTCGAAGAACGATACGACTCGGAAGAGGAGTCTCGGCAGAGTCCGGAACCCGCGGCCCTGGTCAAGGAACTTGAAGACTTTTTACGCCAGCAGCGGAGCAATGACGATCCGGCTGAGGACAGGGAACCCAACGTTTGAGCAAGATTTCAGACCGACTGGCGAAACTCGGTCAGATCGAACAGACTGGATTCGGATTCGGGACACGTGCTACTGGTACAAAGGTCCCTGTAATGCTTGTTGGGGTCAGGATCGACAATCCGGTTGATGCAGGTAGTTTGAGCGCCGACTTTTTCATTCTTGCGCCCGGTTCAAAAGGAGCCGCCCAAACCCGCCCCGTCAAAGGTGTTGACCTGTGGGGCGTAGCCGTCTCGGGCGGGTCGGGTGATTCGATTGACACTGCGACAAAAGCCGGGGCCGACTTCATCGTTATTGAAGGCGAATCTGTTCCTGGGTCTGCATTGCTGGATGAAGATTCTGGAAGGGGATTCGTGGTCGGTAGTGAAATCACGGACGATCGCGCAAGGGCCATCGATTCAAGCCCGTTCGACTTTCTGATTCTGGGCGAAACGACAGTCGCTATGCCCCTGGATGTCGGTGCAACTCTCGATATTCGGGAGCAGCTTTCCAGGTATTCGAGACACATCTTTCTGAAGCTCAATTCAGTGCCTGAAAAATCGGACCTGGGGGCGCTTCGAGATATGGGCATATCTGCACTAATATACGATTCTGAATCGGCCGGCAAAAACGACCTGGCAGGCTTACGAAAAACAATTGACGGCATGAAACCGAAAAAACACAACACCTCGGCCGGAGCCGTGTTGCCGCGCGGGGATGAAGCTACCCACCGGCATGACGCTGATATCGACGATCCTGATGAAGATGAGGATTGGGAGTAGCACAGGAACGCTGGAATTCGGTTTCGAGCGTAAAACCCTGAAACGGAATAGATCGGACAGGAACAACAATGCCTAACTACACGATCATCGGACTCGGGCGCATTGGCACTTCGATTGGCATGGCGATCAGGAGCCACCAGGGCGGGAAATCTCGCGTCATCGGCTATGACGCCGACAACAAGACCCAGACCGTAGCCCAGCAGATGGGCGCGGTCGACGCGGTCGAATGGAACCTTGACAAGGCCGTCGCAGATGCCGATCTGGTTATCGTAGCGACCCCTGCCGGGGCGCTCTTCGACGTATTCGACGCGATCGGTCCGCACCTGAAACAGGATGCCGTCGTGACCGACACATCGCCAGCCAAACGCGCCGTGCTGAAATGGGCTGATGAACTCCTGCCGAGCCACGCCAGTTTTGTCGGAAGTAACCCGTTGACGGGGGCCTCGATCTCCGAGCAAAAAGATGCGTCGGGTCATATTTTCCATAACTCGAAATGGGCTGTTGTCGCTCCTCCTTCTGCGCCCCAACACGCCATCCGCGCGGTGACCGACCTGATCGAAGGTGTCGGTGCCAGCCCGGTGTTTATGGACCCGCATGAGCATGACTCGTTTTCGGCAGCGACCACAGGCTTGCCCGCCGTTATCGCAACTGTCGTTATGAACGCGGTCAGCAGTTCTCCATCGTGGTCGGAGATCAGCCGGTTCGTCGGCGCTGATTTCGACAAGGTCACAACACCCGCGTCGGCCGATCCTTCATCGTCGCAGAGCGCGGCGGCGACCAACGCCGACATGCTGGTCCATTGGATCGATCAACTGGTCGAGCGCCTGCAGTCGCTACGGGAAGGGCTGGCTGACGAAGAGGAACGATTCTCAACCGACGGCGTGCTTGCAGATTCGTTCGTACAGGCGTGGGAGCAGCGTGCGCGGCTCGAAGCCGGGATTGCCGACCGCCGTCCGATGACCGACGAGCGCGCAGAGCTGCCGAGTTCGGGCGAGAGCATGATGGGGCTTTTCTTCGGAAACCGGGTGGCCAGGGCGATGACCGGCGGCAAAGAGAAGAAAAAAGACACGACGAAATACGATCGTCGGAAAATGCGCTGACGGGACTCGAATGCCAGTAACGGTTGCACGGCCGCGCGAACTGCGCGGAGAAATCATTGCCCCGGGAGATAAATCGGTCTCCCATCGGGCGATCATGCTCAACGCCCTCTCGCACACGGGAACTGCGCGCATTACCAATTTTTCGCCGGGTGCCGACTGTACTTCAACTGTCGAGATATTTCGCGCTCTCGGAGTTGATATAGCACGCGAGTCCGGCCGGGACGGAATGGGCGATAGCCTGACCGTCAGGGGCGTTGGGCTGAACGGGTTGCAGGAACCGGCCGATGTGTTGGATGCAGGCAACAGCGGCACGACTACGCGACTCACGTCGGGAATACTGGCCGGGCGGAACATCGTGACGATTCTCACCGGCGACGATTCACTCAAATCACGGCCGATGGGCCGCGTGGTTGATCCACTGCGGAAAATGGGCGCTGAAATCACCGGGCGCGCGGGAGGTACGCTGGCGCCTCTTGTGTTTTACGGTGGTTCGCTGAAAGGCACGAGTTACCAGATGCCGGTAGCCTCGGCGCAGTTAAAATCCTGTCTTCTGCTGGCTGGGCTCAGGGCCGATGGGGTGACCAGCATCACCCAACCGGCCGAATCGAGAGATCACACGGAGCGGATGTTTTCCGCAATGGGAGTGAAGCTGGCGAAAAATGGACTGGAATTGACGCTGGAGCCGTCCGATCTCGAAACCGTAGATATCGAAATCCCTGGCGATATAAGTAGCGCTGCTTTCTGGATGATCGCGGGAATATGCCACCCCAATGCAGAACTGCTCGTTAGGAACGTGGGAATAAACCCGACCCGCGCAGGCATTATCACGCTGCTCCAGCAGATGGGAGCGGATCTGAAGCTGGTCGATCAACGGGAAGTGGCGGGCGAGCCGGTCGCCGACGTTCTCGTAAAATCCAGCCAACTGAAGGGCGTCGAACTCTCCGGTGATATTGTGCCGTTGCTGATAGATGAAATACCGGTCATAGCTGTGGCGGCAGCTCTTGCAGAGGGCACGACGACTATTCGTGATGCCGCTGAACTCAGGGTTAAGGAGTCAGACCGGATCAGTGCCAGCGTTTCATGGATGAAGGGTGCCGGCATCGACGTCACAGCTACCGATGACGGCATGGTCGTGATAGGTGGCGGTTCGATCGGTGGCGGCCAGTTTCAGAGCTATGATGATCATCGACTTGCCATGAGCCTGGGCATCGCCGGGCTCGTCTCTGACGAACCGATCACCATATTGGATCCGGATGTAGCCGGCATTTCCTACCCTGGTTTCTGGAAGACTGTCGAGCGATTTGGCGGGTTGGTTGGATAACGAAGCGCCGTCAACAAAAAATACACTTGTAGTTGTGATCTCCGGGCCGTCCGGCGTCGGTAAAGATGTGATGATCGACCGCATGATCGAGACCGGCCAGATAGGTATCCACTTCACAGTAACCGCTACGACACGTGATCCACGACCCGGCGAGCAAGACGGAGTAAATCACCATTTCGTCGCGGTTGAAGATTTCATCAACATGATTGCAGCCGAACAACTGCTGGAATGGGCACAGGTGTACGACAACTACTATGGCGTCCCGAAAAAACAGGTGCGTGACGCCCTGGCCGAAGGCAAGCACGTTGTGATGCGGGTTGACGTGCAGGGCGCAAAGCGGCTCCGTGAACTGATTCCCGATGCGCTTCTGATTTTCATCATTCCTCCGTCCCTTGATGTACTGCGGAAGCACCTTGAGAAACGAGGTGTTAATTCCAAAATAGAGATGAAAAAACGACTCGCAGCGGCCACCGAGGAGATCCGCAAGTCGGATCTCTTCGATTTCACAGTCACGAACGAAGAAGACCGACTGGACGATACAGTGAGGCAAGTCGTCGAAATTATCGAGACGGAAGCTGTGAAGGTTCCTCCGAGAAACGTGGTCATCCAGTAATGGAGCGCTCGTCGTTGAGCGATTCAGGAGTGCTGGCGAGCGACGAAACTTTTCGGCTGGAGTCGAGAAGACTTGGGGCCGGCCTGTTGTTTTTCGATGGCGATCTGAAGTTGTCGACTGCGGATAGGGTTCGCGGCGTCACCGCCCCGGCGCACACATACGTAAACGCGGGAGCAGCCTTCGATATCACCGCCGACGGCGACGATGTTTCCTACCTGATCGCAACCTGTCCCGCAACCGGGTTGGAGGCGGCGCAAAGCCACGATCCCATAGCCCAAACCGGGCGGGGTGACGATACTCCGGACCGACCGCTACGACCGGCTCCCGGATTCCGGCTCGGTGCGTGGTGGAATGTTTTTTCTTGGCGAAGGAAAAGTTGCCGCTTACCACTCGCACGATGCGGCAGCGGAATTTTTGTGTTCTTGAAGGGTGAATGCGAGGCAAAGGTACAGGGGCTGTCTGAGCGCTTCTCGCCAGACGTTGTACTTTATGTCCCCGCCGAGCAAAAACACGAACTGGCTAACATTGGTGATGGTCGGCTGGAGGTATGGTTGACAGTCACTCCCAATATCACACCGAGTCACATTTTTACGAAAAGCTGGCGAACGGCACCTGGAATCGAATTACGCCGCGGCTGGACGGACAGGAATCGCTGCCGCCCTCTCGCTAGGCGGGTTTCACAGGGAGTTCGGCGATGTTGCCGGTCACCTCGTCGCCGTGGGCTCAGTGGGACTGTTGGGGCTCGTATGTCTCGATCGTGAATTGCTCTCGTTGCGCCGCAACGTACTGGTCGGCAGTCATGGTCGGTTTGTACTTGTCCAACGCTTCTCTCGCCGTCCCAGCACCACCACCAAGCAGTTCAATTATCGTTGTGGCCATCACCTTCGCTGGCGCTATGACAGCGCGATTGTAATCTTCGATCAAATAGTCGTGACCGTGTCCGACGCCTGACGCGGAGTTCACATATGGGTGGATCAGCGGCAATATCATGCTGAGGTCGCCCATATCGGTGGACCCGCCAGTCGTCCGGTCGTCAGGCACGATAGTGATCGAGTCCGGCCCAATGATCCGCTCGACATTTCGTGCAAATACTTCCTGCATCGATGGGTCTTGCCGCAGCGGGTGGTATCCGGCGATCGTTTGTACTTCTACCGCGGTTCCCAGTGCAAGTGCACCCGCCCGGTAACAACGTATGACCCGCTCTGCGACGGTCGAAATGGCTTCGACCATGCGGGCCCGGACTCGACCTTCGTAAAGCACATCGGATGGAATCGCATTCACGGAAGTTCCGCCGCTAGAAATTATCCCGTGGACACGCACAACATCGGCTTCACGGAAAGTTTCGCGCTGGGTATTGATAGCGAGGTTTGCAATCATGGCCGCCTGTAGAGCATTGACGCCCTGATCCGGCGCCCCTCCGGCATGGGCCGACTTGCCGAGATACCGCACCTGGTGGGATACGTGGGCGGTTGAAGTGCCGCCAATGCTGAAGGCTGAATCACCGTTCGTCGCCGAGGTATGGACCATCATCGCCATATCTACGTCATCGAAGGTCCCCAGTCGGATCATTTCCTGTTTGCCCGATAAAAATTCGATCGCGCCGCTGGCTTTCAGCGTCAGCCGCTCGCCAATATCGATGAATTCCTCGGCAGGCGTGATGATGAACGCCACGTTTCCGGAAAGTGATTTTTTTATTTCCGGAGTGTTCAATGCCATCGCTACGCCCAGGAGTGAACCGATCTGGGCGTGATGGCCGCAAGCGTGTGCTGCACCGGTCTCGGCGTTCGCACCGGGATGGCCGGGAACCCGCAAGGCGTCGAGCTCAGCAATTACCGCCACGGTTGGTCCCGGGCTGCTTCCGTGCAGTACCGCCTTCATGCCGGTACGTGCGATTCCAGTTTCAACTGACAACCCGATCCCCCGCAGTTGTTCAAGGACGTAGTTCGATGTTTTGTGTTCGTTGAAACCCGTTTCAGGGGTGCCGTATACGGTTTTAGCGGCCGAAATCAGGTGGCGGGTGGCGCCATCGATCGACCTTTGTGCAAGTGCGTTCAGCTCGGTATTTTCGGCACTGGTCATATGGGTTAATCCTTGAACGTCGTATCCGAGCGAAAACCGCGCATTCGGGTGATGTATTCGGTCACTGTCATGGGGGCATTGAACGAGTCGGCTATCTGCGCGCCTTTTGCACCGCTTTCGACCAGCAGATCAATCACCGTAAGCCCCATCGCCTTGCCAGCCTTGATCACTGCCAGTTCGTAATCTTCGACCAGGTAATCGACCCCGTGCCCGTTGCCGCTCGTCGCGTTGGCGGTCGGCTGGATCGTCGATACGATCTGGCTGACGTCGCCAACATCGGTGCAACCGGTACCGTGATGGAGTTCGATGATGTTGTCGTCGCCGATCAGTGAAGCTGCGTTGTGTCGATAAAGGTCGACCAACCTCAGGTCGTACCGTGCTGGCAAATACCCGGGAGCTGTCTGGATGCGGACAGTTGCCCCAGTTGCCAGTGCCCCTGCCCTCAAAGCGCGATCGATCTTCTCCGAGGCGCCCAATATCGCGGGAACGTTTGAAGCCCTGACGTAAGTTTCGATCCTCACATCAGCTGGCACAGAATTAACAGCGTCCCCGCCGCGGGTAATTATTGGATGGACTCTCACGGTGTCTGCGTCCCGAAATGTCTCCCGTTGGGCGTGTATGGCAGCCAGTCCGATTTGGGCGGCGTTCAGAGCGTTTACACCGAGGTGAGGCGAACCGCCAGCGTGGGCCGCTTTGCCGATGTATTGCACGGTCTTGCCAATCATCCCGTTATTTGAACCGCCAACCCCGAACGTTCCCACGGTTTCACTGCCGGTGTGTGTGAGCATTGCGATGTCGACATCGTCGAAGTGGCCGAGCCTGATGAATTCTTGTTTGCCGCCGAAGAATTCAAGTTCTCCATTCTCACGAAGCGACTCTCGATACTCGAGTTCGATGTACTCTTCAGCGGGCGTAGCCATGAAACTGACCCTGCCGCTCAGTCCCTTTTTTACGGATTCATCAAGCAATCCGGTCGCGACGGTCAGCATTGCCCCGATCTGGGCATGGTGACCACAGGCGTGTGCGGCACCGGAGTCGGGATCGGCGTGGTAGTGGCCGGGAACAATCAGCGAATCAAGTTCGCCCATTACTGCGATATGAGGACCCGGCCGACCCGTGTCGTAGGTCCCGACAACTCCTGTTTTCGCCACCCCGGTCTGTAAGGCCAGACCGTTTTCTGAGAACCAATCAGCGACCAGTTTCGCTGTTCGGACCTCGCGAAAGCCGCTCTCGGGATGATCGAGAATATCGCGGGCGATGCGTTCGAGTTCCTCAACTCTACCGTTGATCGCCCGGTTGAAGGAACTTTTTAGGTCGGAGCGGTCGGACATTGCGTGTGATGCGTCTTTTCGGGCCAGAGTACGGGACGTGAATTGCCGTCGGTAAAGACAGGAACCCGCCGATGGGTGTTCGGCGGCGAGTGTAGCAGCCACCTTCCTGTCGAGTTGGCAAAAAATACCGAATTGCAGACTGGAACTCACCTATACTGGGCGATCATGAAAAAAGTTGTACTCGCCCCGCAGGGGTTTAAAGAAAGCCTTACGGGCATGGAAATCGCCGAAGCGATGTCGGCCGGGGTGAAACGCGTATGGCCTGAAGCCGAAACGGTCATGGTTCCCGTTGCCGACGGTGGTGACGGTACGCTACAGGCGCTGGTCGACGCTTCAGGCGGCGAGGTCCGCACGGCAAACGTTGAGGATGCGATCGGACGCCAGATCGAAGCGGAGTGGGGGGCACTGGGCGACGGGACCACCGCCGTCATCGAAGTGGCAAACGCGGTCGGGCTGGCCCGATTGACACCGGACGAACGCGATGTTCGTCGTGCCTCAACGTTCGGCGTCGGGCAACTTATCGTCGAAGCTCTCGATGCCGGTTTCACCGAATTCATTATCGGTGTCGGCGGCAGCGCCACTAACGATGGCGGTTCCGGGATGGTCCAGGCGATGGGGGGCAGCTTGACCGATTCCACGGGACGTGAGCTATCGAGAGGCGGGATCGCGTTGGCGGACCTGGCGAACATTGATATTTCCGGGCTCGATAACCGCATGGCTGAAGCCAGCGTGGTCGTAGCCTGCGACGTGAACAACCCACTGTGCGGTCCCCGGGGCGCATCGGCGATATTTGGCCCTCAGAAAGGTGCAACTTCCGACGACGTCAGGGAACTCGACGCCGCGCTTGCAAATTACGCAGAAGTGATCGCAAAGGACCTTCATACAGATGTTGCGGAGATACCGGGGTCCGGTGCATCGGGCGGGCTCGGAGCGGGCCTCATGGGGTTCTTCGACGCCCGGTTGCGGCTTGGTGCGGACATCGTACTGGACGCGGTCAATATCGACGAGCACCTGAAAGATGCCGACCTCGTGATAGTTGGCGAAGGCCAGTTCGACCGTTCGACCGTGTTCAACAAGTCACCGGTTGCGGTGGCACAGAGGGCCAAGCTGAACGGTACGCCGGTGATCGGTGTTGCAGGTTCGTTGGGCGCCGGCTACAGGGAGGTCCACGAGCACGGTATCGATGCCGTGTTCAGTCTGGTCAATCGACCTATGTCGCTCAAAGCGGCGATGGAAGACACAGAGCGCCTGGTCGCCATCGCGACCGAGGAGGCGTGCCGGGCAATATGGCTCGGTGTCCGGGCTAACTGATCGCGCTTCAGGAGTTACCGAGGATTACCAGGTGGACTTCGAGAGGGCCGTGAATCCCGGTGACGATCGTCCCTTCGATATCGCCAGTTTTACTTGGCCCGGAGATCAGGTTCATCGAACCTGAAAGCGTTCCCGACAGAAAGTCGGCCCGTTCCATTGCGAACAGCTCGTCGAGCGATTCGAGCACCTCGCCAGGGCGGAGTACCGCGATGTGCGCGGGTGGGGCCAGTGAGACCAATCGTGAAAGGCCTTTTCTGGGGTGAAGGACGACCGTGCCGGTTTCGGCTATCGCGTAATCGACACCGGTGATACCGACATCGGCGCTGAACGCAGCTTTTTTAGCTTCTTCCCGCTCTGACGAGTCGGTCGTATCACCCGGGTCGGTCGACTCGGTCACATCGATGGTAACCCCCGTATCTCTTACCGCAACGTCCAGCGGAATATCCGTCAGCACACCGTGTGTCGATCGTAAAACGCTCGTGGCATCGTAACCCCGGCATATATCGGCAATCAACTCTGCGGCGTCCTCGGGGTTGGAGACCCGATGAACCTGCCAGCCGGTGTTTTCGGCCGCCTTAGCCATCTGTTCAATTAGCTCGTTTGCACGATCGGTTGCAACTGCCAATGCGACGGCGGCTTTGAGTTTTGCGTCCTCGTCGCTATCGGAGAACGCGGTCGCGGGCTCCGGCGAGGGTGTGTGCACTTCCGAATGACCGAGGGAGGTGGTCACACCCGATATGAATTTTGCGCGATCGGTCATGGTCGATTTCGATTCGCATCGACGGACTTTTTGCGGGCCGCCAGTCGCTGCTTCAGCGTTTTTGCCGCCACGAGCGGAAAGTCACGGGTCGTTGTCCACCCGGAAACCGGCGGCGGAGCTTTCTTGATCCAACCGTGTTTCGATATCGGTCGCATCAAGAATCGGGATATTCGAGCACCGAAATCGAACCGTCGCCTACCCATCATCCCTATGCGCCAAGATTTCCACAGCATCCGCTCTTTCATCGACGACGCCCGTTCTGCGGGATCCGACTTACCTTCAGCCGCTCGCCAGCGGAGTTCCAGCAGCATGCGGGGAATGTTGATCTTTACCGGACACACCTCGTGGCAGGCTCCGCATAACGACGAACCGTTGGGCAGGTCGTGGGCGTCTTTCAGGCCGGTTAATACTGGCGATACTACCGACCCGATCGGACCGGGATAGACCCACCCATAGGCGTGCCCGCCAACCTTTCTGTAGACCGGGCACGCGTTCAGGCAGGCGCCGCACCTGATGCAGTTCAGCGACTCGCGCATTTGCGGATCGGCCAGCAGTTTGTCCCGCCCGTTGTTCATAATCACCAGATGAAATTCGTCCGGACCTTCCTCTTCGTCGGGTTTCCGCGGACCGTTGACCATCGTTATGTAGCTTGAAATTCTCTGGCCTGTAGCTGATCGGATGAGTATTCGCAGCATGGTGCTCAAGTCCTGGATAGACGGAATGATCTTTTCCATGCCCATGACTGCAACGTGAATTCGGGGAACGGATGTCGACATTCGGCCGTTACCTTCGTTTGTGACAATTGCGATCGACCCTGATTCGGCAACCGCGAAGTTCACGCCGGTCACCGACATATCGGCCCGCTCGAACACGGCGCGCAGTTTGGCCCTGGCGAGCATTGTGAGTTCACCGGCGCCTGGGATGGGATCGCCCACTGTGAAATTGTCATCGAGCAGCGCCGCCACCTCTTGGCGCGACTTGTGGATTGCGGGGGCGATCAGGTGGTAGGGGGTTTCGCCCGCCAGTTGAATGATGTACTCGCCAAGATCGGTCTCAACGGCCTCGATGCCCTCTTCGATGAGGGCGTCTGCCAGCGCCATTTCTTCAGAGACCATCGACTTGGACTTGATGACCGTTTTGATTTCACGTGTATGCGCCAGGTCGATGATGTGTTTCCGGGCCTCCGCAGCATCGTCAGCGAAGAAAACGTGGCCGTCATTCTTTTCGACATTGTCGGCCAGTAGTCCGAGGTAGTAGTCGAGGTGGGCGATCGTGTGGTCTTTGATCGCCTTGCCTTTTGTACGGAGATCTTCCCAATCTGGGGTATCGGCAGCAGCCTTCAGTCGACCCTCGTGAAATCCGGTGTATACGTGTTCGAGGGACTGCAGAACGGTTTTGTTCTTGAGGGTTTGGGCCGCCTTCGACCTGAACTCTTTCGTTTCGGGTTTCATCCTGTTCGGATTCCCGTCTGCACAGTCCGGCTGATAGATTTCGCCAGTATTTCGGCGATGTGCACCACCTGCACTTTCGACCCCCGCCTGCGGAGGCCACCCTGCATCTGGACGATGCAACCCGTATCGGCGGCGATCACGTTATTTGCACCGGTTGCCTCGATGTTGTCGAGTTTTTCGTTGAGAATGGCAGACGATATATCGGGCATTTTTACAGAGAACGCACCACCGAACCCGCAGCAGACGTCGGCCCGTTCCAGAGGTGTCATTTCCAGGCCATCGACATTCTCCAGGAGTTCGAGTGGGGGTCTGTCCACACCGAGTTCACGAATCAGATGGCAGCATTTGTGGTAGGTCGCGGTGTCGCTCAGGCGGCCGCTGATCGCATCGTTGCCGAAATACCTGTCGATAAATTCGGTGAACTCGTACAGCCTGTCCCCTACCCGTGCGGCCCGCTCGACAAGGTCGGGGTCGTCACGAAAAAGATCTCGATAGTAGTTGCGGACCATTGCGGCACATGATCCCGACGGCACCACGATGGGTCCTTCGACCTGTTCGAACAGTTCGACGAACCGCTTTGCAACCGGGAATGCCTCCGATCTGAATCCGCTATTGAACGCGGGTTGGGCACAGCATGTCTGGTCTCTAAGGAAATCGACCTCCAGGCCCAAATATTCGAGCACTTCGATCGTGCTTTCACCCACGCCCGGGGCGAGTTGATCGACCATGCAGGTTGCGAACAGGGTTACCCGCTCGGGTCGAGGTTGGGTGGTCGGAGTTTCAGACATCACACGACGCTACCAGATTCCCGTCGTTGGTGAAGGACTGGTTTTTGGGTCCGTAGGTTCGGTTTTCGGGGGTGAACATGCCTGGAAAGCAGCTCAGCGCATCCGGTTGTCGCCGTTCCACATGTCTGCGTTCGAACCCAGTTTTAGC
Organism: uncultured Dehalococcoidia bacterium; assembly: GCA_913048295.1. GTDB lineage: Bacteria > Chloroflexota > Dehalococcoidia > Lucifugimonadales > Lucifugimonadaceae > Lucifugimonas. Next base: position 3,750 of record CAJWWK010000036.1, on the reverse strand, counting down.
TTTACGGGGTCGGTCACGGCTTCCAGCTCGTCTGCAATCCCGTCCGGGAGTTCGTATTCGAAAGCGGGAATGTTGAGGTCCAACTCCTCTGGAGATCTCGCTCCGACCAGTAAGGTGGTGATTCCCGGGCGTGACCTGACCCAGCTGAGGGCTATTTCCGCGGGGTGCTCGCCGAGTCGGTCTGCAATTTTCATGACAGAAGCAATTGCATCGAACGTTTCCGTTTCGCAGCCATCTTCACCATGATTTGCCAGGGGGCGGTCGTTGCTGAACAACCGCGATCGGGAGAGTCCGTCGGGCACGTCATCCGGCGAGTCATAACGGCCTGTGAGCAATCCCTGCGCAAGTGGGCTGTAGCAGATAAGGCCAACATTGTTTTCGAGACATTTTGGCGAAATCTCGACTTCGATTGGGCGCCACAGGAGGTTGTACGGGAGTTGGTCGGACACTATGTCGGCTGATTTGAGCGCGCTTGAGAGATCGTTAACTCCGAAATTACAGACTCCAATCGATCTGATTTTCCCGGCGTCCCTGAGTTTGATCAGGGCCTCGAGTGAGTCTTCGATCGGTACATTGTGGTTTGGCCAGTGGATCTGATACAGGTCGATGGTGTCGGTCCGAAGGCGGCGGAGACTTGCCTCGCAGGCTTCGTCAACCAGCCCGGGGACGAGGTGAGGCGGGCTGATTTTCGTTGCAATAACGGCTTCGGTAAGGCGTCCGGTCAACGCCCGTCCGAGCACCTCTTCCGAGTGCGAATCATCGTCATAACCCTCGGCAGTATCGAAAAAGTTGATCCCCTTGTCGAGAGCTGCATGGACCGTGGCTATCGACACATCTTCGTCTTGCGGGCCCCAGACTTTACCGCCGGCGAAGGGCCAGCATCCAAGTGCAAATTCAGACACGTCTATTCCGGTTTTTCCCAGCGTTTTATAGTTCACGGGTGGTTGTTCCAGGGTGCGATGGTGACGAAACGCTGCTGACTTTAGCATCTGATCGGTGCGCGTGATTACCGGTTTTCGGCGATTGCGATTAGAAATCGGAAGCGGTGTTTCGGATACCATCCACTTGTGTCCGAGTCCGAATCAGCCATCAGCAAACAAGAAGGTCGCCATGATAAAAGTCAGTCTCGTCAGTTCATCAGAACAGGCCATTGGTGTGCTGTAGTCGCTCAGCCTGATCGACGACCAGGTCAGAATTACCGACACGGGACAATCAGATGTCAAGAGGAACAATCATTCAGCGTTTGCCAGGAAGGTACAGTATCGCCGTAAGCGCAGGAATTGAGCCACGAACTGGGAGACGCCGGTGGGCTCGCCACTGCCTGGACTCGCGATGGCCAGCACAGGGACGTGCTTGTCGGGCTTGAGGAAAGCGCACGAAGTTCGGGATAAACGGCTCATCGCTGACTGTCGTAGGAAGGCAGTCGAGCTGCAGACATGGCGGAATTGCTGATTATGCTGTTGTTGATGCTCAATTCAACTGCGTTATGAGCATCAACATCGAGATTTCCTCCTACCGGGTCAGTCATTCCCCCTCGAGTGCCCTGACGATCTGATCGCCTTCACGATTCCAGAAGTCGTACAGGATCGAAATGTCCGTTCCGATCGAGAAATGGCGCACCCCCATGTCCAGGAACTCTTTCGTCTCGTCACTGCTCTCGATCTCGGCCCGCGGCGGCACGCCCATCTTGATGGCCGTCTCGAAGGTCTTCTTTTTCGCCGCGACTACCTCCGGGTGGTCGAACTCGTTTGGGTGGCCAATGTTCATCGAGAAATCGGAGCCGCCCCACTGCACCATCTCGACCTTTGGCTCTTCGAGGATTTCCTCCAGGGCGTCGACAGCGCCCTTCTTCTCGATCATGAAGGCGAGCACCGTGTCGGCGACGGACTGAACGTATTCCGGCGACCCGCCGTACTCCATGTAAGAGTGTCGCCGGGTGGCCACGCCATACAGCCCGCCGTGGTCCGGGTGGTCCGGCATGGACGCCCTGATGCATTCACGCACCTCGTCGATGCCCCTGGTATCGGTGAACAGGATGCTGCCATAACCGGCGCCGATTCCCCTTTGCGCGAGGAACGGCATGAGACTCTGATCGATCTTGATCATGCTGCCCATGTTGAACAGCTCGGCAGTGCGGCACATGTTGTCAAGATCGTGAAGGTCCGATGGGCCGTATTCGGCCACGAACTCCACGTAGTCATAAAACCCCGTGTGTCCGATGGCTTCGATTTCGGCTGGCCATACACTGTGGATGTGTGTGCTGAGCGTCGGCTCCCCGGCTTCCAACTTCTGCCTCAGGATGTTTGGTCTCATGTTTGTGTGAACTCCAGGGCCTTTTCACCCCCGGCGAAGGGGCCGTTGTTGATTATTCGTTCGTTTTTGCCGTGATCGACAGGTTTCAATCCACACCTGCGCCCAGAGGATACCCTTCTCCCGAAGGAAGGGGAATTGCCCTGCTCGCGTTGTCTTCCCTCCTAATGTTGGAGGGCGGGTGCCCTCAGGGCGTGGGGGTGGCCTAAATCCAACCGTCCAACGGTGAAGGCGCTCCTGGCGATCTGGTGGCGTCGGTGACGTTGATTTCAAGTGGGCAGTGGCGACCAGCGGGTAGGCAAGTGGCTAAAAGACCATGTGAAGGAAAACAATTCACCGAGAACGCATCAGTCTTACGAAAGTCACGTTCCAGTATGGCTGAAACCCACAATCGAAAACATTCGACTCGACAAATTAAAAGCAGCAGACATTCGTAGGATGCTCAAAAACACCGAGAAAAAGCGATCCGCGGCCACAGCCCTTCATGTATTCACAACTCTGAAAATTGCATTGAACTGTGCGGTGAAAATTGAGGAACTGATCACGCAGAACGTGACCCTACAAGTCGCATCGCCGAAGCCTAAAAAATCTCAGCCAAACGTGCCTAATGAAAAAGAATTGAAAGAAATTATTGCAGTAGCTGATCAGACCTCCCTTAAGAACGTAGTTCGCTTGGCCGCTGCAACAGGCATGAAACGCGGCGAGCTTGTTGCCCTACGCTGGGACAACGTTGATCTGGACGATATGGATCAGGGGCGTGTTCGAGTCGTTGATGCGGCTGTGCGTGTACGTGGAAAAGGTCAAACAATAGGTGACCCAAAGTCAGAAGAATCGAAACGGATGATTCCGATTGACGCGAACACCACCGTCATGCTCCGAACCCATCTTGCGCAGCAAAACGAGTACATGCTCTCACTCGGTGAGGTTTACAAAAATCAAAATTTTGTCTTCGCTAATCTGATTAGCAACATGCTCGACCTCGACCATGTTTCACAAGGCTTCAAGCGAATCACAGTCAAGGCAGGACACCCAAAGGCTCGACTGCACGATTTGCGCCACTACAATGCATCGCGATTGACGGCGAAGGGAGCGACCTTCATATCGGTGAAAGAACGCCTGGGCCACGCAAGCGCAGCGTTCACGATGAACACCTACCTTCACGGCACTGAGAACGATCAAAGAGCTGCTGCCGAAGCTATGAGTGAAATGTTCGCGACCTAAGAATCCAACCGGTGCCTGTGACCGCATGGTGACGATTTCTGTTACTGGTTACGAATTGCGGTTACGATTCACCAATCAGTCCGGTCATTTTGACCGGGCTTTTCTTTTGAAACACCCATGTTGTACTGGCGGGAGTGCAAGGGAGTCGAACCCTCCGCGCACGCCGAAGGACGCACGCCAGCGGAGTTGAAGTCCGTGAGGCCCACCGGGACCCATCCA
>CAJWWK010000035.1 GCA_913048295.1 uncultured Dehalococcoidia bacterium | reverse complement strand
GGAGACAATAAGGCTGAAACAGGCCGTCGGACTAACATAACGAGTGGTACAGGTTCTGGGGGCAGGTCAAATCGACGAATCAGGTTTCACCGACCTCTTGTAATCATCGGCGCGGCGACCCACACCCTGACCCTCGCCGTGCGAGGGAGCGGGGATGCTGGCTAACCAGTGATCGCTCCGGTCGAGGCCGGGTGGACCAACTTGATGTACTTGCTGAGGACGCCCTTTGTGTAGGGCGGGGGCTTCGGCTGCCACTTTGCAAGGCGGGCCGCCAGTTCGTCATCGCTGATCTTGATGTTCAACTCAAAGTTATCGAGATCGACTTCGATCTGGTCGCCATCTTCTATCGCGGCAATCGGGCCGCCGACTGCAGCCTCCGGGCCGATATGGCCGATCATTGAGCCGTGCGAAGCACCGGAAAAACGTCCGTCGGTCATGAGCAGAACCTTTTCGCCCAGACCCTGCCCGACTATGGCGGCGGTTACCGCGAGCATCTCGCGCATACCGGGGCCTCCCTTCGGGCCCTCGTAGCGGATAACAATCGCATCCCCATCTTTGATGTCGCGCTTTTGCAACGCCTCCATCACGCCCTCTTCGCCGTCGAAGACCCGAGCAGGTCCGCCGAACTTCTGGCCGAACTGGTGACCGGCAACCTTCAGGACACAGCCGTCTGGGGCCAGGTTTCCGAAAAGGGTCACAAGCCCACCGGTCTCCGAAATGGGATCCTCTATTGAATAGAGGACGTCATTTGGCTCGCCGACCACGACGCCGGCAAGGTTCTCTGCAACGGTCTTGCCGGTAACCGTCATGCAGTCGCCATGCAGCAGACCGGCGTCGAGCAGACGCTTCATCACAACCGGAATGCCACCGGCGCGATCGAGATCGAGCATCACGTATTTGCCGCCCGGCTTCATGTCGGCGATCAGCGGGGTGCGCAACGAGATTTCATGAATATCCTTCAGGGTTAGTTCGACCCCGGCCTCATGAGCGATTGCCGGCAGATGAAGAGTCGTGTTGGTCGAGCCGCCCATTGCGACCACCACTGTGACGGCGTTCTCGAACGCCTTGCGAGTGAGGATGTCGGAGGGTCGGATGTTTTTGCGCAGCAGGTTCATCACAGCGTGACCGGCAGCGCGTGACGAAGCCGCCTTGCGCTGGTCGACGTTCGATTCCGAAGCCGTACCGGGAAGTGAAAGTCCCAGCGCTTCTCCAATTGAAGCCATAGTGTTGGCGGTGAACATGCCGCCGCAAGCACCCGATCCCGGGCAGGCATGCGATTCGATCTGGTACAGCTCTTCCTCGTCGATCTGACCAGCTTGATACTCGCCAACTGCTTCGAACACGTTCTGGATCTGGATGTCTTCACCCCGCCACGATCCCGGCATGATCGAGCCACCGTAAATAAAGACCGACGGGATGTCGAGTCGGGCCATCGCCATCATCGAGCCCGGTAGCGACTTATCGCAACCGGCCACGGCCACGACACCGTCGTAACGTTCAGCGAAACACACGGTTTCGATTGAGTCGGCGATGACCTCACGCGAAACCAGTGACCCGCGCATCCCTTCGGTGCCCATCGAAATGGCGTCTGAAACCGTGATTGTTCCGAAGGTGAATGGGGTACCTTCAGCCGCGAATATGCCCCGCTTCACCTCTTCGACCAGCGCTTCGATACCGGCGTTGCAGGGTGTGACCTCGTTGTGGGTCGATGCGATGCCGACGAATGGCGCCTCGATGTCTTTATCGCTCAGACCCAACGCTTTCATCATCGAACGATGTGGCGCGCGAATCGCACCTTCAGTGGTCTCCCAGCTCCGCCATTTTCCGACTGCGCGCTTTGTGGCGCGCATCGAGTTGAGTTTGCTTTGTGGATCGCTGGTGGTGGTCATAATTGTGATGTTGTGCGAGTGTTGCTGAAGTCAAAAGCGAACTGGTTCCACCCGATATTGAACTTGATTCGGGGCTATTTACGGCCCGTAATAATACACGCAGAAACGCTCGCTTACGTCCTGCAATTTTGTTAGTGACCAGGTGTGCATACTGCACATAGCAACGTAAGATTCCTGTCTTCGGGTAGAAGAAAAATGCGCCAGATCGCCTACGGCCCGGCGAGGCGGAACGAGCTCTTACGACTCGACGCGTGAAGCTGGGAATCGAGCCGGATCATCAGCGGGACCATGTGGTCGAGCACGACAGCCTGGGCCAGAGTCCCGTAATCGACCGGCTCGAAGCCGATGCCCCTGATGAGTTCAGCCACAATCGCCTTTGCCTCTTCGTCGTCGCCAGCGTAATGGACCTCGCGCGGCGTGCCCGACGAATCTTCAGGTTCTGTAATCGTCGAAGCGAAATTCGTTTTGAACGCAGCTACTACGCGCGCCCCTTCGCCTATCGCAGTGGCTGTGACCTGGGCTCCAGAAAAGCCATCATTGGGCTGGCTCGCGAACGGGTTCGTAATGTCGATGACCACTTTGCCCCGGAGCGACCCGGCGAATTTTCGTGCGGTTCCGGCCACCGAGGCGTAGGGAAGCGTGATGATCACGACTTCGCCGGCGTCGATGGCGGCCTGGACTCCGTACATTCTCGATTCGACCCCGACTTCTTCGTAAAAGTCCTTCTTTTCTTCCGGCCTGCGCGATCCGAAAGCAACAAAGTGGCCGGCCGCTAGCAGCGCTTTGCCCAGGGCCATGGCCATGTTCCCGGTGCCGATAATGCCAACTCTCGGTTTGCGATCTGCTGAGGCGATGATGTCGGGCGTCATGATGGCCGGAGTGTATTGGGATTTTCGTTGACGGGCAACGGTGCGGGAGACAGAAGCCGAACGGTAAAATTCAATGTGCCTTTATTTCGCTGTCGCGATGGCGAGAGTACGCTTCGTTCCGGTGTCGGGATCAGGCCCGAGAAATCGCACAGCGCAGCACCAAATCCAAAACGTGACACCGCCTGTTTTATCGCTTACCTGACAACGTGAGCCAACTGGAGAACAAATGACTGACTATCTCCCACTGCCGGGAACACCCGTCAATGAACTCGACACCCCCTGCATCGTTGTCGACCTCGATATTGCTGAAGCCAACATCGCGAAACTCCAGGCCGCGGCCAACGAGATGGGCGTCGACGTGAGGCCTCACTTCAAGACGACGAAGAGCCCGTACTGGGCACGCAAGCAACTTGCCGCCGGGGCGATTGGGATCTGTTGCGCCAAGGTCGGCGAGGCCGAGGTGATGGTCGAGGCCGGGGTGCCCGACGTGATGATCACGAACCAGGTGATAGGTGCGAGCAAGATCACCCGGATGGTCGCGCTGGCACGGGCTGCGAATTTGATTGTTGCGGTGGACGATTCTTCGAACGTCCAGCAGCTTTCGGAGATTGCCAGCGCAGCAGGTGCGGAACTCGGCGTTATCGTCGAGATAAACGTTGGGCAGGACCGTTGCGGAGTGGACGGAGACGGAGGGGTCGAGCTTGCGAGGCAGATCGCCGCTTCACCCGGGCTTCGCTTCGACGGTCTGATGGGGTATGAGGGTCACATAGTTGCCGAGCGAGATTACGAAACCCGCAAGACTGAGGCCGAAAAATCCATGGCCGTCCTGCTGGGTGCGGCCGACCAGATTCGCATTGCGGGCATTGAAGTGAAAGTGGTTTCGGCTTCCGGTACTGGTACGTACTCCATCACAGGTAGGGTCGACGGGGTGACCGAACTCCAGTGCGGGTCGTACATTTTCATGGATGGCGACTATGTCGACGTTTTTGACGATTTCGCCCCGGCGCTGTCGGTACTTGCCACAGTCGTTTCGCGTCAGCGGGAAGATCTGGCGGTCGCCGACTTGGGTCTCAAGTCGATTTCGATTGATCGCGGCTTTGCGGATGTACTCTCGCCTACAGGTGCCACGATCATCGGCCACTCAGAAGAGCACACGAAGATCGAGTTGTCGAGTGAGGCAGCGAGGGCGCTGAAGGTTGGCGACAAGGTGCGGGTGCGACCCAGGCACGGCGATACGACGATCAACCTGCACGAGTATTACTTCGGCGTCCGCAATGGCAGGCTGGAGGCGGCGATCCCGATTCCCGGTCGCGGCAAATTCCGCTAACCCCGACGGGGTGTTTCCCGAGAGATTGGTAAGCGCAGGTTGAATCGATGAAGTAACGCGTCCGAGTGGCGATCGTCGTTCTCCCCCCGTGGGGAGGGAGTTAGAGGGCGGGTCGAAGTTCAGGGGTTAGCAACAAGGGTTTATTGCCGATCCATTCTTAGCGATCCCGAATCAAGTTGGAGAAGACAGTGCGATGAGTCGTGGGCGCTCCCGCTTTGGCGATCGACTAGAACCCCGAAACGTGTCGAATCGCGGCTTCGCCCAATTTCAGTACATCTTCGGGCGGTGGCTTTTCTTCGCCGTTAGGAGTTTGGAACGCAGCTTCGGCTTGAAGTTCCGAAAGGGTCACCCAACGCCAGCCGTCGGGGGCATCGGGCCGTTTCTTAACACCGCCGGGGAAACCCTCGGAATCCCCGGGAACCCCGATCACCTTTGCGAAGTAGATGTGATCGATGTGCTGATGCTCGCCGTGCACTGCATCGACGACATCTTCGATCATCACCGCATAGGGTGCCGCGACCAGATCGAGGTTCGAGATATCTGGCAGAGGGTGAGTGGGAACAATCTCGGCATCGAAGCCGGTCTCTTCTTTGATCTCGCGCAAGGTCGCCTGGACCAGGTCTTCGTTCGGTTCAACATGCCCACCGGGTGGCAGCCACTCCTGAACTTTTTCGTGCCAGTGAAGGAGCGTCGCGTCCTTGTGAACAACGAAACCTGTGGCAGTGAAATGTCTGATCATGATTTTTGGATTCGGGCAGAAATGCTTTCGACGGATTAGTTCAAGCGATCGGCCGCATTCTCCTTCAACCTAACCTTCTCCCCGAGGGAAAGGGACCTGCCTTAGATGCTCGGGGGGTGGTCAGTAAGAAACGATCGCAGACGCGAGTAGGACCACCGGGTCAGGATAGCCGCGTTTGGCTTCTGCTGACCGGGTGGTCCTACCCTTGAGGTGCCCTACTGTAGGGCGCCCTACATTAATGCAGGGCACCTCGTTTGGTACTACACATTAAACAGACCACCTCCTTCTTGATTCGCAAATCCGGGTAGTCGAGTTTTTCTACCCACGATCGCTCCGCCAGAGTCAAGATCGTTACCGGGATTATACGGAACTGTTGCAAAGAAGGTTAATGGTGGACACGCACACACGTCATCATTCTTAGTAACAGGCACTATGTGTTTTGGTGCAGAACTAGAGGAAATCGCGGCGATCGGTGGCAGTGTGGATCTCGATTTCCAATGCGCATTCAATACTGTCGATACTGGCCGGTTACTATCTCAGGATTGGAGCGACATCCGGCCCAGCACTTCCGGGTTTACCACTACATCAGGTCGCCTTCCCAGCAACACTCGGGCCGCTTCTTCGCCGGCTCGCCTGCGGATAATTTCCCAGCCAATTTCACTTGAACCGGCGACATGCGGAGTACAGATCACGTTTTCCATGCTGAGCAGTGGATTATCGACAGAAAGCGGTTCCTGCTCGTAGACATCTATCCCCGCGCCAGCGATCTTGCCTGCCTTGAGCGCGGCGATCAGTGCTTGCTCGTCGACGACTGGCCCACGGGAAGTGTTCACAAGGTAGGCGGTGTGCTTCATCAGATCGAGGGCCGCTGAATCGATGAAATGGTGGGTGCTATCAAGGTGTGGAACGTGGAGTGATACGTAGTCGGAGCGTTCGAGAAGTTCATATTTCGGTACGAAATCCACCTGGTATTCAACGGCAAGATGATCGCCAACGTAAGGGTCGTTTACCAGCACCGTCATCCCCAGGGCTTTGCATTTTCTTGCCATTGCCCGTCCTATCCATCCGAACCCGACGATACCGACGGTCTCGCCGTAGATGTGGTTGAGGATCGACCTTGAGTAGACCTCGCCCCATCTGCCCGATGTGGTGGCAAGGTCGAGGCGCTTCAGTTCACGTGCCGATGCGAGAAGCAGGGTCAGTGCGTGATTGGAAACCTCTTCGGATGTCGAACCAGCGATGTTTGTGACGATGATCCCTGCCTCGGTGCAGGCATCGACATCTACGGTGTCGTAGCCGTGGCCGTAGCGAATGATGAGTTTGCAGTTTTCGAGTTGGTCGACCATCGCTCGGTTGACCGGCGAGTGATCGTTGAGGATCACCGTTGCATTTTTTACGGCCTCAATGATTTCGCCTTCCGATGCGACGGCAACTGAAACGATCTCGCAGTCGATTCCGGCAAGGGCATTTCGTTCGAGTTCCAGTGGAGACTCTTTCGCATCGATATGGACTACGAGCGGAATTGTTCGTGACAACTGATGTTCCTCGTTACTTGGACGGCGTCATTAAGGACAGGATTCGACATTCAGATGTCCTCAAATAAACGTGCAGTGGCATATTAGAACCAGTTGGCTTTATCGACTTCGTTGCGCAGTGGCTCCCCCGCGGCGAAGTGTCTGAAGTTCTCGAGAACGATCTCGAACCGTCGCTCTTCGAGGTGCCGACCACCCTGCGCGGCAATGTGCGGGGTGAGGATCGTGTTCGGAGCATCCCAGAGCGGGTGATCGGCCGGAAGTGGCTCGATCTCGTACACGTCCAGGGCCGCGCCGGCTATCCCACCCGATCGCAGCGCGTCGTTCAGGTCGTCAAGTTTCGTGGTCATTCCCCGCCCGATGTTGATAAACAATGCTGAATCCTTCATGAGCGCGAACTTCGATGCGTTGAACAGTCCTTCGGTAGAAGGCGTGTGGGGGATAGTCAGGACCACGAAATCGGCATTCGGCAGCTGGGCGTCGAGCTGCTCGGGACCGAACATGTCGTCGACCCACTCGGGCTTGTCCTCACGCCTGGCGTCGATTCCCAGTACGTGCATGCCAAGGGCCTTGCACAATTTTGCCGTTTCCGTGCCAATACCGCCGACACCGACTATCAAAACCGTCGACTCGGGCAGGAATATCTCGTGATTCGGTGCGTCGAGCTTGTGCCAGTCGCGTTCGCTCTGATAGTCCCTGTAAAGGTGCGTGTGTTTTGTAAAACTCAGGATGTAGGTCAGGATTTGAACCGAGATATGGTCGTTGTAAATCTCACGGAAATTCGTGACCTTTGTCGGATGGGCGATCAACTCGTCGAAGTAGTAACCTGCGTCGGGGGCGGCAGCCGGTGCCTGGAGCCACCTTAACTTCCGTGCCGCAGCTATCAGTTCCGGGTTCATCGTCCCGAAAGCCGCATCGGCGTCGGCCAGTTCCCGCTTAGTGTCATCTGTGGACTCGGGCGTAGCAATGGTCCAGCCCGGTGCGCTATCGAGCAGACGCGGTATCCACCGGGACACTAACGAAGATTGCGGGGGTAGGAATACGAACTTGTTTGCCATGGGATGGGTCTGATTTCCTGGGTTGGATATTTCGAGGTCGCGGTCGGATAGAGTTGGGCGGATTCTAGCACCGTGGCATCGCCGGTATGGGGCCGGTCAAGACCGACAACCTATCGATGGTTCGCCCGTGTTCGCGCTAGAGAACGCAGGGGTAGAACGGTGTCAGAAATCGAGCCGTGTATCCTGTGGGTGGAAATCAGCTCATGAAAATAGGTGATTTTGAAATAAACATCCCTGACACCCCACTGCGCGATCCACACTGCATCGCCATTCTTAAACCGTGGATTAATGTTGGCAACGTGGGCCAGATCGTGCTGCATCGGCTCGGGCGGATGTACGCGGCAGAGCGAATCGGGCAACTGGAACGGCCCGGAAAATTCTATGACTTCACTCGATACCGTCCCGAAATTCGGATTCGCAACGGAGTCCGTTCGGTGCGAGTCCCCAACACGGTCGTGCGGATTGCACGCCGCAACGATCCACCCGATCTCGTGCTACTTCAACTGCTCGAGCCGCATGCATTTGCCGAGGACTTCAACGATTCTATAATCGAGGTCCTCAAGGCGTTGAACGTCACTCGCTATGTTCAGATCGGCGGTATGTACGACTCGGTCCCGCACTCGCGACCATTGCCGGTTACAGGGTCGGCCCGAGGGTGGGAGCCGCCGTCCGACTTCGGCGGCGTGAAGTTGAGCACTTCCCGCTACCAGGGTCCGACTTCGATGTCGTCCCAGATATCCGAACGGGCATGCAACGAACTTGACCTCGAAACGCTTTCCCTGATGGTCCACCTGCCGTTGTATCTCAAACTCGATGACGACTATGCAGGCAGTGCCCGAATACTGACGGTGCTTTCCGATCTGTACGGGTTCAGCCGAAGACTCCCTGAAATCGGGATGGCAGAAAAACAGTACGACCAGGTGACCCCGGCGATGGACGACAACCCGGCACTGAGAGACATGGTGGAACGTTTCGAACGTGGCAGTGACGTCGAGTCGTTGAATGAAAATCCTGGTCAGGAATCCGGCGATTCACCGGACGGGCAACAGGGCGGGGTGTCACTTCCACCTGAGATCGAACAATTTTTGAGCGACGTGGCGCAAGTCGACGGGGAAGGCGACGTCGACGACGATACTGTTTAGCCCGGTGGCAAGCGACCCAGCACAGGTGCTGCGCTACCGCACACACCTGGCGTGGGCTTTTCTTTTCGCCGTCGCCATTGTCGGTGTGGCCTGTGGGAGCAACGGCGACGCGAGTTTCTTGAAGATCACACCGGACGAGACCGTGCGGGATATCGACGACTTTACGCGGATTGGGTTCAAGAGAGCCAGAGAGTATGACGTGAACGGGCTGCCCGACGCCACCGGTGCCTACATGATTTACTACACCCCCGCGAACAGTGAACCCGCCCAGTATGAATTGCGGATTTATCCGGACCACACGACTGCCCTTGAAAGTGGAACCGGATACGCTGACGAGGTGACCGGACCCGAAGCACTACTTCGGGAAGTTGATGTGCGCTGGAACGAGGGGACCCGCGACCGACGTGGTGGTGGGGCGTTCCGCGATTCACTCACCCCGATGTACGCCGACTACGCGGTTTACGGGAACGTCATTCTCATGTGCGAGGGTCGCGATTCAACCCAGTCGCTGGACCGATGCAAAGCGTTCCTGGAGGCTGCAGGTGTAGATGTCGGGGGCTGACAAGACCCACACCGACGCAGAATCCTACGGCCGTAGGCGCGGCGGAACTGGGCTCTGCAGCGAGCCGCGGCGCGAGTCCAGGGGCAGCCGCTGCGAGTGGGACGGTAACGTCTCCAACCAATGCGCCCGGCGGCGATACGATCGTCGAACCGACCACGGGACCGGAAGCTCCGGTGTCGGCCCAAGAGCAAGAGGCCATCGACATCATGTGGCGAATGATTGCCCGATATGGCACTCTCGACGAGGGTGCCGCAATCTCAGCGGGCAGAAACAGCCATCCGGGTCTCATTCCGGTACTGGTTGAATCGGCGAGACTCACATTAAATCCATCTGTCGCACTCAAGATTGCCAGAGTGTTGGAGCAAATCACCGGAGTATCGGCAGGTTGAACTCGATGGTTTCGACGAGTGGAAAGGCCAACGGCTTGGCGGGATAGATCCCTCGTTCACGAAGTTCTTGTACCAGGATGTTCCAGCCCGGATTCCGATCTGGTCTGTCCAGTGGGGCGGCGTACTTCGCGATGGAATCCCGCCGCTAGAGTTCCCGAAAACCTTTCCCGGTGACGAGGTAAATTTCCTATTGCCCGACGAGCCGGTCTTCGGTGTGACGATTAACGGCGAATCGCGTGCTTACCCGCACAGGGTCATGGGTTGGCACGAACTGGCAAACGACTTGCTGGGAGGCGAGCAAATCACATTTGTGTTCTGAACGCTTTGCGGACTGGACGTCGTGTACGACGCCCAGCTGGATGGCGAGGACGTGACGTTCGGAACGTCGGGATTCCTGTACCAGAACAACAAGCTGATGTATGACAGGCCCACCGATACGCTGTGGCACTCGCTCACAGGTGAGCCAGTCGTTGGCGAGTTGGCGCATTCGGGTGTGAAGGTCGACAGGTTCCCGGTGACGCACACCACGTGGGAGCGTTGGCTGGAGCTTCATCCCGACACGACTGTGGTCTCGCTGGACGCCGGTTTCGAACGTCAATATTTTCCACCGAGCGAACCGGGGTCGGCCTATTACGAGTATCGGGCGTCTACCGAAGCGATGTTCCCGGTCTTCAGCGTCGATGATTGGTTGCCGGAGAAGGACATGGTCGTTGGAATTGCCTCCGAAACAGGCAAGGCTACGGCGTTTTCGGTCGAACAGGTAGTGGCCGAGAGGGTGATCAACACCGCGGTGGGCGCTGGCTCGCTAGAATCCCCGCCAGGGAGCTGTTCTGGTTCGCCTGGTTCGCCTTTTTCCCCGGTACCGAGGTTTATTCCGGCGGGTAGACATGCCGCCGCGTTTTTTCGGAAGCAGGTTTATCTGTACCAGTTGAATTAGTACATCCGTCTGATTTTGTGCCCGCTCGCCACAGGTAGCTTTGAAGTTGTAGGGACGAGCGTGACCCCTTGCGCTCACGTCCCGGCCACTTTTGAAGCAATTTGCCGAGGGGAGCCGCACCAGACATGCAAACCACACAGATAATCGACCAGAACGGGTCAACAGGTGTCCGCACCGAAAATACCACTGAGGCTACTGCGAGCGTCAGCGATCGAAATGTTCAGCGGAACCTTTTTCTTCTCTTGATGACATTGCTACTGCCCATCTTCGGGGTTGCATGACCGCAACCCGGTCACACCCGGCGGGAACGCCTCAACCCGATCTTCTTCGAGAGAAGAGGGGATTATTGAGGGCCCGTCAGAATGTGCTGCCGAACCCGACTACTTGTTCGTGACTTCCACACCAGAGAGTTTTTCGACATAGTGCAGTATCGCCGAGTGGTCGTTCTTGCCTTCACCCCAGGCCATCAGCGCGCCAAGTACCTGCTGGAGGTTTGCAGTGACCTGTAATGGCAGGTCGAGCTCGTTCGCCGTGGCAACAGCATTGTTGATGTCTTTGTAGTGGAGTTCGACCCGGAAGCCAGGTGCGAAGTTGCGCTCGAACATCATCGGGCCCTTCGCATTCATAACGTTTGAGCCTGCAAGCCCGCCCTTGATGGCGTCGAAAACAGTTTCCGGGTTTACCCCGGCCTTGGTTGCGAGCACGAGGGCTTCGGCGAGGCCGTGTATGTTCGCACCGACGACGATCTGGTTGGCGAGCTTGGTGACGTTCCCCGCGCCGATGGCCCCGCAGAGCACGGACGACTTGCCCGTCACATCGAAGAGCGGCTTTGCCCGCTCAAAGTCGTTGGCGTTGCCTCCGACCATGATCGCGAGATCGCCAGAGATGGCGAACGGTTCGCCCCCGGAAACCGGGGCGTCAATGAAGTTGACGTTTTTCTCGGCGCAGGCGGCCTCGATCGACTGCGAGTAGCTCGGCGCTATCGAGGACATGTCGACGATCAGGTCACCGGCGGATGCCTCTTCAAGCAGACCGTTCTCACCGAGGACTACAGCCTCGGAATCGGGGCCGTCGGGGACCATCACGATGGTGGTATCGGATTTCGATGCGACTTCTGAAGATGACAAGGCCGCAGTTGCGCCTTCGGCTACCAGTTCGTCGACTGCCGCGGATGAAAACGCGTCGAATACTGTCAGGTCATATCCCGCCTTAACCAGGTTTTTAGCCATTGGCTTGCCCATGATGCCGAGTCCGACGAATCCGATTCGTTCTGCCATTTTAGAGAGTCCTTTTCGATGCCGAATACTGTGGGTGAAATTCGGATTTTCTTAAGTTCAGGAAGTTAGACGCGACAGTATAAGGTCAAAGGCGCCCTTTGCACCGGTAACGCGACTGTCGCTGTGGGGTGTTCCACGTCCCTGATGCAGATGTGCCAGTTAGGCAGCTTCCGCAGCAAACGACAACCTTTAGTCGTCTTCCTTCCAGAAGCGCTCTTCAAGGAAGGTGTAGTCGGTATCGACGTACCGTCGTCCGACGTCCTCGATCATCTGCGGATGGCCGCAGGCGTAGATGCATGTCTCCTTGGGGTCGATACCGAGTTTCTCAACGTAGGCTTCCACAAGCGTGTTGATTCGGCCTTCGGCACCCTGCCAGCCTGCGTTCCGCTCTTCGATCGGACGCGAGACCGAAGGGTAGAACTCGATGAAATCGTGTTCGTTCGCCAGGCGGGCCAACTCTTCGTCATACCCGAATTCGTCGAGATAGCTGGCACCTTCGAGCACGTGGAACCTGTAATCCTTACGTGCGACCGGGTCGGCATTACGGGCTGGCGCGGGGTATTCCGAGTCGTTCAGGAACTTGCGGAGAATCGAAATGTAAGGGACAGTCCCGGTAACTGTGCCGATCAGGATGTGGTGCTTGAACTGCGGCTGGAGAACGAAGATGCCCTTTGCCCGCGGTCGCAAAGTCATCTCTGCCCCGACGCCGAGCTCATCAAGGAGCGGAGTGAGGTTGCCATCGGGGGGCGGGACCACTTCGATGAACAACTCGATCTCCTCTTCGTCGGGGGAAGAAACTATCGAGTAGGCTCGCTCAATGCCTTCGACACCGATGGTGCAGTACTGACCGGGCTTGAACATGAATGGCTGAGCGGGCTTGATCCAGATCTTGAACAGGTCGTGGGTTAAGTTTTCCCGTCGTGTAATTTCACAGGTTGTGAGTCGTGCTCTAATTCGCGCGCTAGCCGCTGTTTCTGCCATTTATTGCTCCATCAGTTTTCGAAGTACCTCTATTCAGAATAGCGCATGCTCAAAACGTCGGGATAGATGGAAAAGCCCTGATGTTCGTGAGGATTCGGAATGTTGAAGAAAACACTACGCGATCAACAGGGCCCTGAACGGTCACGGTGTTAGAATCCGGGTGCTTTTCAGCAGGGATAAATTCAACGTAAAACAAACTGACGACATTTTGTGCTGACTGTACAAGTATTGAGCCGTCACTTGAACTATCTGGAGCGGACAGAATATGGCGGAACGTACACCGGGGGTTGCTTACAGTATTACCGTGCGGTCGGAGTACCCCAATGAACCCGGCATGCTCGGCAAAATTACCTCCGCTATCGGCCAGGCCGGGGGTAGCGCACAGGGTGTAGACGTGGTGCAGACGTCGAAGGGCAAGATGATCCGCGACTTCACAATCAACACCTCGGGTCACGACAACGCCGCCCAGGTCGTCGAGGCCATTAAATCTGTAGAAAACGTGAAAGTCAGGAGCGTTTCGGACCAGACTTTTCTATTGCATGTGGGAGGAAAGATCGAGATGCGCTCACGGGTGGCCGTGACCACACGTGACGATATGTCGAAGGCATACACCCCCGGCGTTGGCCGCGTCTGCATGGCCATTTACGATGACCCGCCTGCGGTCTGGGCGCTCACCGGAAAAGGTCACACGGTTGCGGTAGTTTCCGACGGTTCTGCCGTGCTGGGGCTTGGTGACATCGGCCCCGCAGCCGCGTTACCGGTAATGGAAGGCAAGGCGCTGCTGTTCAAAGAATTTGGCGGTGTCGATGCCTGGCCGATCGTGCTCGATACGAACGACCCCGACGAGATCATCAGCATCGTCAAGGCGCTTGCGCCCGGCTTCGGTGGGATCAACCTCGAAGACATCAGCGCACCCAGGTGCTTTTACATTGAAGACAAGCTAAGGGAACAGCTGGACATCCCTGTTTTCCACGACGATCAGCATGGCACCGCGGTAGTGGTGCTCGCCGGTCTCATCAACGCGCTCAAGATCGTCGATAAGAGGCCGCACGATTTGAAGGTGGTCGTTGCCGGGGTGGGCGCGGCGGGTACAGCCTGCACCAATATCCTCGATAGCTACGGTGTCACGAACATCATAGGTTTCGACCGGCAGGGCGCGCTCGATCGAACGCGTGACTACGGCGACAACACAATGAAGCAGTGGTACGCAGACAACACGAACCCCGACGATTTCAGCGGGACCCTGGCGGAAGGTCTTGTCGGTGCCGATATGCTGTTGGGGCTGGCTGGGCCGAACCTCGTAACGAGCGACCAGCTCCGCACCATGAATTCCGATGCCATCGTCTTCGCCCTTTCGAATCCCGATCCAGAAATATGGCCGGAAGAAGTACCCGATAATGTTCGGGTGATGGCAACAGGGCGTTCCGACTACCCGAACCAGGTCAACAATTCGCTCTGCTTCCCAGGCCTGTTCCGGGGAGTGCTGGATGTGCGAGCTTCCACGATTAATGATGAAATGAAGGTGGCAGCTGCGGAGGCGATCGCCGGCGTGATTCCCGATTCTCACATCTCCGAAGACTTCATTATCCCCAGTGTGTTCGACCAGAACGTGGCAAGGCGTGTGTCGAGGGGTGTGGCAAGGGTGGCGCAGGAGACCGGCGTGGCCCGGCGTCGACGCAGGGGTGGCGACGAGATATACGCAGCTTTCAGGACGCGAAGCTAGCAATTGCCGATTCAGCAGGCCCTCGACATCCCGACGCTCAATTTTGCACTGCGGTATCCCGGAGCTGACGCGCCCGCGGAGTTTCCCGCGAGCCCAGGTGCGCCTAGTACGCCAGGAACGCTGGCCGTCTCCCCCTTCTTTGGGAGGGGGTCGGGGGAGGGTAGATTGCAGCGGCGATTTGCTCACGCCAGTCATCTGGCAAGGACGAATGTCCGCCCGGAGCTTACGAGACACGTGCGACCAGGTACGCCGATAACGCCCGGAGCTAACACATGAAGATTTCGATCATCGGTGGCGGAATCGCCGGGTGTTCGACCGCTCACTACCTGGCGCTGGAGGGTCACGATGTGACCCTGTTCGAACGTGATTCGCTGGCATCTCACGCATCGGGGTTCGCACTGGGTGGGCTTGTTCCTTCGATCGGTGGCCATCCCGATGATCCGTACGAGTCGCTTTCCCGCTATTCGATCGGTCTTCACAAAGAACTGGCCACTCAATTGGGTGGGCCTCCGGGCGCAGGAGAACTGGATTTCTTGCGGAAGCCTTCGATGATGTTGATCAGGGACCGGGAGGAAGAGGCAATGCTACGGCAGGTCTACTCCCGGTACGCCGCCGACCACTCACTGGACATCCGCTGGTTGAACCTCGGGGAACTCAGTCACATAGAGGCCCGCATATCGCCAGACGTACTGGGCGGTATGTACGTGAGTGAGGCCTACGAAGTCGATCCCTACAAACTGACACTGGCGCTATGGCAATCGGCTGAGCAGCGGGGTGCCCGGATAGTGAACCGGGAAGTACTGGAGATCGGCACGACCGACGACCGGGTAACGGGAGTTGAAACCAGCGACGGCATGATCGCGGCAAACGCAGTAGTGGTTGCGGCGGGACCGTGGAGCCCACGCATGCTTGCCAATCTCGGGATTAGCATGCCGGTGATGCCTCTCAAGGGCCAGATCATCAGGCTTGATGCGCCCGCCCCCCCCCTGAAGGTTTCTCTCTGGTGGGATGACAACTACGCCACCACGAAGTCGGATGGCTTACTGTGGGCTGGGACCACCGAGGAAGATGTTGGATTCGACGACGGGATCACGGACGCCGCCCGCGACCTGATCATCACTTCGGCAGTCGAAATGCTGCCTTACCTTGAAGAGGCCGAACTGGTGCAGCAAACGGCGTGCCTCCGACCCATCACGCCCGATCGGGCACCGATTATCGATGCTGGAGCGGGTCCCGATGGTCTGACCATAGTTACCGGGGCCGGACGCCAGGGAATCATGCTGGGACCGGCCATGGGTATCGCCGCCGCTGCACTGGCAACTGGAACGGAGCCGCCGGTCGATGTAAGTGCTTTCTCGCTGGCACGATTCTCCTGAATCCGTTGTCACGATCAGAGCCAGGCAGTGGGGGAAATCTGGATACTTTCGGACGGATCGCATTCTTGCACGCACTACGGAGACTAGGCACATTTCATTTTCAGTTCGCAGGGCAGTGAAACATCTCATTGCATCACCCGGTATGCCCGCGGCCGTCGACCTGGAGTCACCGCCCGACCCGGCCCGGCAACTTCGGTTCGAACTCGAACAACCCAGGGTTGAAAAACCGACCGCAGCGCAGGTCGATCTGCTGATCAAGACGGCCCTTGCGACCCACGAGCCGGACCTTGAACTACCACCGGCCAGGGTTTCGGGGCGCATGCGCCGTACTCTGGGTTCGTACACAGCTTCCAAACGGCGGATTGCGATCTCGTCACGGCTTCTCGCGATGGGCGACGATAGTGATGTGCGGCAGGTCGTTCTGCACGAGGTCGCCCACGCGATCGTCCATGCCCGTTTCGGAAAAAAAGCCAGTGCGCACGGCAGCGAGTTCAGGGCAGTGTGCCGAGAGCTCGACGTCAGGCCACGGCGGTACGTGGACGTCATGACCGAGAAGTGGCAGTCGCGAATCCGCTTCCTCTCGAAATGTGGCCACTGCAAAGTAATAATTGTCCGCAAAAAGCGGATGAGGTCAGTCAGGTGCACCTGCGGCCTGAAGGCGTACCCGAAGTCGTGGCGCGCAGTCGCTCCCGCCGAAGCCGACCCCGACGGCGACTGGGTGATGCTTTAACGCGCTTCCGACTGGATTGCCTTGTTCTAAAGTATTCCTAAGTTGTATCCACCATTGAAATCCACACGTTATCGCGCGTTGTGGTTCGCGCCCTCTGGTGGTAGCCTCATTAGTTAAGAACTGAATATTTTGTGGGCCTTTAAATCCAGTCCAGTGAGGCTGGCAAGGGAATCCGCTCAGATTGCTTGCCCGAGAGCCAGTTGACCGATCGCAAGATCGACGCATGCTCGGTGATCGTAGCGACTGGGCACGCACGCATATGCGATCTCGATCCTTGTCAGCACGGCAAGGATTTTTTTGTGCCCGTGAACAGGCCAGTAATCGGGAGAGCCAGCGTGGCGAACGAGATCGATAAAGTCGTGCTAACGGGTGACGACATCAGAAGGGCACTGACGAGGATTTCGCACGAGATTCTCGAACAGAACCGTGCCGCCCGCGATCTCGTGTTGGTCGGGCTCCATACCCGCGGCGTGCATCTTGCGAAACGTCTGGGCGACAACATTGAAAAGTTCGAGGGTTTCGCCCCGGCTGTCGGCTCGCTCGACCCCAGATTATGGCGAGACGATCCCGACAAAGCCCTGGATCAACCGCTTCAGCCCTCCGAAATTCCGACCGAAGTGACTGATCGCCCGGTCGTGATCGTCGATGATGTCCTCTATACCGGCCGCACCGTTCGCGCGGCGATGGAGGCACTGCTGGATTTCGGGCGGGCCAAACGCATTCAACTCGCAGTGCTTGTGGACCGTGGGCACCGTGAACTCCCGATACGCCCTGATTATGTAGGCAAGAACATCCCAACGGCCCACGGCGAGCGTGTGCAGGTCCGGATCACCGAGATAGACGGCGAAGACGCAGTGCTACTTGGTCGCGAGAGGTAATGGCAAACCCATGACAACGTCTAGTAAAACTGGCAAAACCAGCAGAGCAACCAGAACTCGCTCCGGCACGAGAACCTCGCCGAACCAGGCCGACATGATGGCCGACCCGCGGCGGCACCTGCTTGATCTCGACGATCTCGACGCACTCGAAATCGAAGGGCTTCTCAACAGTGCCGAGGGGATGCTGGAGATAGCGGGTCGGGACGTTCGTAAAACGCCGGCTCTTCGCGGCAAAACGATCATCACCCTGTTCTTTGAAAACTCAACGCGCACACGCGTCTCGTTCGAGCAGGCGGGCAAGATACTTGGCGCCGATGTCATCAACGTCGCGGCCTCTACGAGCAGCTTGTCGAAAGGCGAATCGCTGCTCAATACGGTGAAAACACTCGAGGCGATGCAGATCGATGCCCTGGTCGTTCGCCACCCACACTCCGGAGCTCCCTATTTCATAGCGAACCACACCGATGCCTCGGTGGTGAACGCCGGTGATGGCACCCACGCCCATCCGACCCAGTCATTGCTCGATCTATTCACAGTCAGGAAACACCTTGGCGATCTGGCCGGTAAAAGGATCGCTATCGTCGGCGACATCCTCTACAGCCGGGTGGCGCGCTCCGACATCATCGCCTTCCAGAAGATGGGAGCGGAGGTGGTTGTTTCATGCCCGAACACACTGCTGCCAGATGAGTGGCAACCGGGTTCGATTCTGGGCCAGCAAACCGGATTCGAAAATCTGGAAATCGCGCGAAATGTGGATGAGGCCGTCGAGGGGGCGGATGTCGTGATGGCGCTCCGAATTCAACAGGAACGCCAGGAGGCCGGCCACCTGCCAAGCCTGCGCGAGTATTCCGACCGCTGGGGTATCAATTCTCGAAGGATGGCGATGGCGCACGACGGCGCTCTGCTGATGCATCCCGGGCCGATGAATGAGGGTGTCGAGATCGCGAGCGATGTCGCTCACGGGGTTCAGAGCGTGATCGAGGAGCAGGTGCGTAGCGGCGTTGCGGTACGTATGGCAGTGCTCTACGCCCTCTGCGCACGTAGCAGATCAGCACGTAATGGTGCAGGCACCGAAAATTAGAAAGGGAAATGCTTTTGGCGGCCAGAAAAAAGCTGGCAATAAGGGGCGGCAGAGTGATCGACCCGGCACAGGGGATCGACCGGATCGCGGACGTTTTGATTTCCAACGGCAAGATCGAAGAGATAACCGGAAAGTCGGACGGCCATACGCCCGACGGGTACGAGCAGATCGATGCCTCAGGTCTGATCGTTTCGCCTGGTTTTGTCGATCTCCACACTCACCTTCGTGAACCCGGTCAGGAGTGGAAGGAAACTATTGCGACGGGAACGCAGGCGGCTGCCTGGGGCGGGTTTACGACAGTCTGCGCCATGCCGAACACGGAGCCTGTGCAGGACACGGCGAGCGTGGTCGACGATGTGATGCGCAGGGCCGAGGCCGTTGGCGTTGTGAGGGTGTTGCCAATTGGCGCAATTTCAGTTGGTCAAAACGGAAAACGGCTGGCCCCGATGGGTGAGCTTGCCGATGCTGGAGTGATCGGGTTTTCAGATGATGGCAACCCGGTAAGCGACGCCAACCTCATGCGCCAGGCACTGGCCTACTCGGTGGACCTCGGCCTTCCGATCATCAACCACGCAGAAGATAAGCGGCTCGGTGCAGGCGGAGTGATGAATGCGGGCGCCGTAGCAACAAGGCTGGGGCTCGCAGGTGTGGCCGCCGAGGCCGAGACGGCAATGGTGACAAGGGACCTCCAACTCGCCGGGTTGACTGGTGCGAGACTCCACATCCCACATGTTTCCACGATTGGCTCGATCACGGCCCTCCGTTCGGCCAAAGAGCGCGGCCTCAACGTGACCGCGGAGGTCACGCCACATCATCTGACTCTCACCGACGAATGGGTTTACGGCCAACATGGTGAGGTGCCGGAGAGTGTTGGTCCGGAGAGCTATGACACCAACACGAAGGTCAACCCACCGCTGCGGAGCAGGGCCGATGAAGAAGTGCTGATCGAAGCGCTGGCCGAGGGGTTGATCGACGTTATCGCCACCGATCACGCCCCGCATGCGGCCACCGACAAGATATGTACATACAACGAGGCGGCATACGGAATCAACGTTCTCGAGACGGCCTTCTCGTCAATCTTCACCCTTGTCGATGTCGATCCAAAAATGCTTTCCCTGGGGCGATTGATCGAATCGCTAACTGCCGGTCCGGCTGCGATCCTGGGACGCGACCTCGGCTCTCTGGAAAAGGGGTACTCAGCAGATGTCACGCTAATCGATCCCGAGATGAAGTGGACAGTGAATCCCCAGGCGTTCGCATCGAAGAGTGTGAACACCCCGCTGGCCGGTGTCGAACTGACAGGGCGGGTAGTCATAACCATTTACCAGGGAACGAAGGTGTTCGATCTGAGGAATCACGGATGAGCGACATTCGCGCCAAAATGTACCTGGTGCTTGAAGACGGTTCTGTTTATTCGGGACAGAGGCTCGGCGCTGAAGCCGAGACGACAGGTGAGGTGGTTTTCAACACCGCTATGACCGGCTACCAGGAAATGCTCACAGATCCGTCGTACGGCGGCCAGATTCTCGTGCCGACCTACCCGATGATCGGCAACTACGGCACAAGCGAGGCCGATGTCGAGTCGAACCGGGTGCAGGTCAACGGTTTCGTGGTGCGGGAAGACTGCGAAGAACCGTCGCATCCACTCTCCGAGGGTACGATCCACGACTATTTGCTGAAAAACGGTATTCCAGGTATTTCGGGAGTGGATACGCGGGCGGTAACACGGAAGCTTCGCTCGGCCGGGGTCATGATGGGTATCGTCACGCCGCGAGAAGACGTTTCTGGGGCGCTCGAGGTTCTTTCCGAAGCGCCGCGCTACGGCGCGTTCGACGTGGTTGGTGAAGTTTCCACCAACGAGATTTACTCGTGGAACGGTGACGCCGGTGAGCAGTCACGGGCCTACCACGACCTGCTCGGAAGGGCACGACAGGGTGGTATGGGTCGCGACGTGGCAAACGGTTCTGGTGAGCGCGCTGCCAGCGAAAATCTTTTGAAGATCGTGGTCAGCGACTACGGGGTAAAGCTGAACATTTTGCGGTCGCTGCGGGCACGGGGATGCGAGGTGGTCGTTGTGCCCGACGATGCCACGGCCGACGAAATCCTGTCCCATAAACCCGACGGCGTGATGCTGTCTCCGGGTCCCGGCGACCCCGAACTGCTCGACCGCTCGGTTGAATCGGCAAAAGGCCTTGCGGGAAAGGTCCCGATGATGGGCATTTGCCTGGGCCACCAGATTGTTGCCAGGGCATTCGGTGCAAACACGTTCAAACTGCACTTCGGGCACCGGGGCGGAAACCAGCCGGTGAAAGACCTCGAAACGGGCAGGGTTTACGTCACGGCCCAGAACCATGGATATGCCGTCGACGCCGATGGCCTGCCAAATGAGTTGGTTGTCAGTCACATCAACTTGAACGACAAGACCATCGAGGGGCTACGTCACCGGGATTTGCCGATCATGACAATCCAGTACCACTCCGAGGCGTCGCCCGGGCCGCACGACAGCGAATATCTGTTCGACAGGTTTCTGAGCATGGTGCGTGATGGGCGATCCGCCGAGGAAGCGGATACACAGTCGGTCGTTTCACCCACCCTCTAACTCCCTCCCTCGCAGGGAGGGAGGGGCCATTGGAAACACGATAGGAGAGTTGATTGACGAGTGTGACGGGCGATAGGCAAATCACGTCAATGCCTAAAAAAGTACTGGTAATTGGTTCGGGTCCGATCATAATCGGGCAGGCCGCCGAGTTTGACTATGCCGGGACCCAGGCATGCCGTTCCCTTCGTGAGGAGGGCGTCGAGGTCGTGCTGGTCAACTCTAACCCGGCCACGATCATGACCGACGAGGACATGGCCGACCGCATCTACATCGAGCCCCTCACGGTGCCGGTGCTCGAGCGGATTATCGAACGGGAACGGCCCGACGGCGTGCTCGGCACCCTCGGTGGGCAGACGGGTCTCAATCTCGTCGTTGACCTCCACAATCAGGGCATCCTCGCCAAATACAACGTGCGTGTGCTCGGCACGTCAGTCGAATCGATCGAAATGGCCGAGGACCGGGAATTGTTCCGCGATCTCCTCGAGCGGATCGGCGAGCCAGTACTTCCGTCTTTCGCAGTTGAAACGGTCGAAGACGCCGTTGAGGCCGCGAAGAAAATCGGCTACCCGGCCGTGGTACGCCCCGCTTACACGCTAGGCGGGACCGGTGGAGGAATCGCCCAAAACGAGACCGAACTACGCCAGATAGCAGCCGGTGGGATAGCGGCCAGCAGGGTCGGGCAGGTGCTTGTCGAGCGGTCGCTTCTGGGCTGGAAAGAGATCGAGTATGAGGTGATGCGCGACGGCGACGGCAACGTCATCACTATTTGCAACATGGAAAACCTCGACCCGATGGGCGTCCACACCGGCGATTCGATAGTCGTGGCCCCCAGCCAGACCCTCAACGACAAGGACTACCAGCGGTTGAGAACCGCCTCGCTGAACATCATTACGGGCCTCGACATCAAGGGTGGTTGCAACGTTCAGTTTGCATATCGTCCTTCAAAAGTAGTTGCCGACAAAATGAGCCAGCTCATCGGCGAAAGGGCCGGGTACGACGACGACGGCCCAATGTACTACGTCATCGAGGTGAACCCCCGGGTGAGCAGGTCGTCGGCCCTTGCTTCGAAGGCAACCGGCTACCCGATAGCCAGGGTCGCAGCGAAGATCGCACTTGGTAAGACGCTCGATGAAATTTCTAATGCCGTTACCGAGAAAACGACTGCGGCGTTCGAACCTGCACTCGACTACTGTGTCGTCAAGATTCCGCGGTGGCCCTTCGACAAGTTTCCGATGGGCGACCGCTTGCTCGGCACCCAGATGAAGGCAACAGGCGAGGTGATGGCGATTGACCGCACCTTTGAGGCCGGACTGCAGAAGGCCGTGCGGTCGATGGAAAACGGTCGGGGCTCGCTGCTCTGGGAGAATCCAGACTGGGGAGGGGACGGTCCACCCGACCTGCGCGCCGATGACGACCGGCTCTGGAAGTTGGCAGCTGCGATTCGCGGTGGCCGTACCGCCGAAGACGTTTCGATAGAGACGGGTATTGATCCGTGGTTCACACGTGCCATTGCCCGCATCATAAAAATGGAACGCGAACTGCTTGCAGAAGAACTTGCGCCCGACCTGATGCGCCGGGCGAAACGGATGGGCTTTTCCGATGCTCAAATCGGTTCGCTGGCCGACTACCTGCCCGAACAGGTCCGCACTATGCGCAAAGATTGGGGGCTCAGGCCGGTCTACAAGATGGTCGATACATGTGCCGGAGAGTTTGAAGCCGTCACCCCGTATTTTTACTCGACATACGAACAGGAAAACGAGGCCATATCGTCCGGCAAAGACGAAGTTGCCATCGTGCTCGGCAGTGGGCCAATCCGCATTGGGCAGGGAATCGAATTCGACTACTGTTCAGTGCATGCGGCGTGGGCGTTGCAGGCTTCAGGCGTGAAAGCCGTAATGATCAACTCTAACCCGGAGACGGTTTCGACCGACTTCGACACATCGGACAGGCTGTACTTTGAGCCGCTCGATGAAGAGAGCGTAAGGGACATTATCGAAAACGAGGGCGACGGGCCAGATTCAAAGAATCCGCCGTCAATGGTGCAGTTCGGCGGCCAGACGGCAATCAACCTGTCGCAGGTCCTCGGTGTAGCCGACCTGCCGGTGCTCGGTTCAAGTCCGGATGTGATCGATCTCGCTTCAGACCGTGGTCGGTTCGAGGATGTTACCCAGCGTCATGGGCTGCCCCAACCGCCGGGCGGGATGGCATCGAGCGTGGAATCTGCCGTGCAGGTTGCCAACAACGTCGGATACCCGGTGCTCGTACGGCCGAGCTACGTGTTGGGCGGGCGTGCGATGGAGATCGTGCAGACGCCCGCGGAGCTGATTCGCTACTTCGAGCGGGCCATGCGCGAGTTCAAGGGCCAGACGATTCTGATCGACCACTACCTGACCGGACTTGAGGTGGAGGTCGACGCAGTGTGCGACGGCGAGGACGTGCTGATCCCCGGCATCATGCAGCATATCGAGCGCGCCGGTGTTCATTCGGGCGATTCGATGGCTGTTTACCCCGCCCAATCGCTGACCGAAGCCGAGGTCGAGGTGGTAGTCGACTACACACGCCGGATCGGACTTGCACTCGGCATCGTCGGGCTTATGAACATCCAGTTTGTGGTTGCGGGTGGGGGCGCTTACCGCGGTTTCGACAAGGGCACCAGCAACGGGGCCAGCGGCGATCCCGAGATCTACATTATTGAGGTCAATCCGAGATCGTCGCGGACTATTCCGTTTATTTCTAAAGTCACACGTATCCCGATGGTCCGCATTGCGACGGAAGTCATGCGGGGCCGGTCGATTAAGCAGCAGGGATTCGAAGGCGGACTCGCGAAGAATCAGAACCTTATCGCTGTGAAGGCACCGGTGTTTTCGATGTCGAAGCTGGCTGGGGTCGACACCTATCTTGGGCCCGAGATGAAATCGACTGGCGAGGTTATGGGCATCGACACAACGTTTGAAGGCGCGGTCACCAAGGCGCTTTTGGGCTCCGGTCTCAACATCCCCGAAGGTGCGGCCGTTTTGTTGAGCATTGCCGACCACGACAAAGCCGACGCGCTCGGTCTTGTACGCACGCTCGAAAAGGCGGGCCATGCCATTTACGCGACCGCGGGGACGGCCGCCGTCATCCGCGCGATGGGCATTGATGTAACGGAAGTCGAAAAACGGTTGAGTGTCGGTGGCAGGACAGTTGTGGACATCATCGAAGACGGAACAGTGGGTGCCGTCGTCAACACGGTCACCGGTGACCGCAGCACGATGCAAGACGGCTTCGACATTCGGAGGTCGGCAGTGATGCAGCGTATTCCGTGTTTTACGTCGATCGACACTGCACGCTGCGCGGTCGAGTCCGGGGGTGCGGTTGAAACTGCGCTGGGGGGCCGGGGTTACAACATCAAGACCCTGGCCGAATATCTTGATGGCCCGGCCGAGTAGCAGCTAGAGGGGTTCGATGGCTACCCCGGTCGTTTTTTCAAGCAAATTTCGGACCACTGTGAAAAGTACCGGGTGTTGCCATGAGTAGCCATCGTGGGCTGTGTACGGAAGGTCGACATCCTGCCTGGCAGCGATAATTTTCGCGTAGGCATGTGCCGCACGCAGCGTACCGTAATACTCGAGAAGGCCCGTCATCGATCGGACGTTGCGCTCCGTATGCTGCCAGGTACTCGGCCATCGCCCATTCGACCGCCGCTCGAAGCTTAGCGTGATTATGGGGGGTTATTCGTTATGGTATTTAGACTTCGTAGCGCTTCAAAAGATGTTTGGCTATCACCAGTCGCTGGATCT
>CAJWWK010000034.1 GCA_913048295.1 uncultured Dehalococcoidia bacterium | reverse complement strand
TAGCTTCGACCAAGTTGGCGAGTACTTCCCTGACACCCTCAATGAGTTACAGGGCACCGCCGAGGCAGCAGGTGTGCCCGTAGAGCGCCTGATGATGTTGAACGCACGCAATATGCTTTCCGAAGCGTTGCACGCACCTCAGGTGCCGGACGGCTGTACTTCGATCATGGTTTCGGCGGCTTCGTCCAAATCGGGAGTCGGATTCGCCGGTCAGAACTGGGACAATGACCCCGCAATGCGCCCACTCTCGGCAGTTATCACACGAAAAAGCCCGGGCAAGGCAGACTTCACATCCTGGGGCCAGCCCGGCCTCGTCGCTTATATGGGTTTTAGCTCAGTGGGCATCGGAATCTGCATGAACGCACTCAACGGTCCTACCGACCCCAGGGGAGTGCCCTGGTATTTTCTGGTGCGGACCATACTCGAATCGAACTCGGTCGAAGAAGCGGTACGCAGGGTCGAATCAACCCCGCGCTCGATCACGGCGAACGCAGCAATGATTACGGATGATGGGCCGCTGAACCTCGAGATCACCCCGGGCGAGGTCCAGGCGATCGAAGCCGACGGCGATGGCATGCTCGTTCACACCAACCACTGCGTTAGCGCGTCACTCGTAGCAAACAACGATAGATTCCCGGAACGGATATACGGGCAGTCGTTCCAGCGCAGGGACCGCGGACGTGATCTGCTGGAGGAACGTGCGGTTAACGGCCGGGTGTCGATCGACGATGCCCGGGCGATTCTTTCCGACCACGATGGCTTCCCAACATCGATATGCCGACACCCGAACGACGATCCCGCAACAGGTTGGCAGCGGAGCGTGATATCCATCATTCTCGAACCCGGCGAGCGTCGAATGCACGTATCTGGTGGGAATCCGTGCGAGAACGAATACGAAACATACCTGATGGGCTAGTCACCCCCCCCCGTGGCGGTGAACGAAAGGCCGGATGATATTGAGATTCAGCAAGCCAGCCCTGACGGGCGCGGGCCTCGGTTTCGTGATGGGCATCGCCTTCACGGTGATCGCACTGCTGCAGTTCGACAACACAGAAACCAACGCTAAGGATGTGGCGATAGCCAGCCTGCTGATTGGTCTCCCATTTTCTGTGTTGATCGGACTCGCCATTGGCGGGCTATGGAGCCGGTTTATGGGGCCCAACAGCCTTTAACCGCCCCGGATTCACCCGATCAGCGCCCCAGACGTAGCACCCGCTGTACCGCCCTTAATATGCGCTTAGCAGTTGCCGTCGGTCCAGGCTGCGATATGCGCCCGAGCCGGTCCGCGGTACACGCGGCACAGGTGCAGTAAGGCGGGTGGTTTCCCCCGCGGTAGGTGTTTTCATCGGGTGGCAATGGAGATGTTCCTGGTGTGGCCCTGTCGAGCAGGCGATCAGCTTCGATACTCACAAGTTTAGATGCAAAATGAGAAGATTCGAATCGGAACAGCTTCTGGAGCGGTATCGAGCGCGAAAAAATTCCCTCCTGGCGTGATCATGCTAGAGGTCAAAGCGGGAACCGATCCGGAAGGCGATCTTTTTGAAAAAAATCAGTTGTTGATGGGCAGCAACGATTGGAAACCTTATTCGACTATTTCAGAGGTGAAAATAGTTGGACCAGCCCAACCGCTGACATCGATCTCTATCCCTTCACAAGATTTCAAGATTTGGGAACGAACAGACAGCGTGCTATTCGCAACTATGAGGTTCCAGTTGCATACCTGCGTCATTACGATTCAGAAGACATTGAGAACATTTTTCTAAGAGTCCAGTTCGGGATGGCACTGACCGCGGGTGAAAAAATCAAGAATGGCGCTTCACCGTATAGAGAGTTAATCCGCGAGATTACGACCCACTCAATTTTCGCCACTCCGTGGGGTTCCAATTACAAAAACGCTTTGCACTGGATGCTGTCCACCAGCTTCTTTATGTTTACGTTTCGGAGCAATCCAAGGCCAAGAGTTGAGTATAAATCTGTGAGTGTGGAGGTCTATGAATCCCGGAGTGACGATCTGTCCTGACGCGTCAACGGTCACCTCAGCCGACGCCGCATCGAAGCGACCCATCGCTTCAATTCTGTCTCCAAAGACTCCGATATCTGCGGGGTACGCCGACGCACCAGTGCCGTCGACGATCGTGCCCCCTTTTAGTAGCACATCAAACAATTTGACAATGTCCTTTCGTCAAGCAACTTTCAGGGTTTGGAACCCGGTTCCAAATTCCCGCATTCGTGAGCCGAACCTATTTCAACGCCACGCTGCCGTCCTCTCGAAGAGGTGGAGGGTAAGCGGCCGGGTCGAACGGGTGCATCCGGGGAGCATTTTCGTTGAACATGATGCCCAATCCGGGTTTCTCCGACGGCGTGTACCAGCCATTTTTCAACTCGATGATTTCATCGGTCATATCCCGGCGCGGTGGGAGCTCCTCATCCACCGATTCCTGAACGTCCCACGAGGGCGAGGACGTTCCTATCGCAATACATGCAGCAGTGGCGATTGGACCCTGGAAATTATGCGGGCAAATTTTGATGTGGTGAGCTTCGGCGATTGTTGCGATTTTCTTCACGCCCGTAATCCCGCCAGCTACCGCAATATCTGGTTTGAAGAACGCAGGTTTTGCGAGCTGTGCGTATTCACGGAATTCCCAAATCCCCATATTCCGCTCACCCACTGCAAGTGGAAGCCGCATCTTAGAAGCGACATCGCCCATGGCGACCACTGAGTCTGGAACGATCGGGTCCTCAATGAAATACGGCCTCAGACTGGCAACTTCGTCACAGAACGCGATCGCCTCGTGAGGTTGCATGTTGCGGTGGATTTCGATTCCGATATCGAAATCCCATCCGACTGTTTCGCGCACCGCGCCAACCATTTCGACCGCAAGACCGATCATCTTCGTGTATGTCAACTCGGCCCAATTATTCGGCATCGGGGTGAATTTGAGGGCCGAAAATCCCTGGTCGAGAGCCTTCTTTGCGCCTACCGCACATTCTTCAGGTGTGTTGCCACCTATTCCCTGGGCGATGCCCCGGATTTTCTGGCGCACTTTGCCTCCGAGTAAGTCCCACACAGGAGCTTGCAAACGCTTGCCCTTGATGTCCCACAGTGCCATGTCGATGGCACTGACTGCACCGCCAATGCTGTTACTTCTGAAGGCCGAGTTGTATCGCCAGAGATAACTCCAGATATGCTCGATATCGCCCGGGTCCATTCCGATTAGCGCGTCGGCAAATCCGAGAATCGTCTGTTCGGCAGCTTTCGGGTATGACCAGTAACAGGACTCGCCGATGCCCTGTGTGCCATCGTCCGTGGTGATGCGCACCACAAGATAGCGGTCAACGAAAAATGTCTCTATTTTCTCAATTTTCACTTGTTTCGCTATTCTCCGATGGTCGGTGATTTTTGGAAGACTCTGCACCGACGGACATATCTCAGTTGGGTAGACAGACGAGCACCAGGATTAGTGATCGCACATATCCATCATTAGATCTTCCAGTGCGCGTTGATGCTGGACTCGTAGTTCGACGTTTCTTCATTTTCGATTTCGTCGATCGTGACCGGCCTGCCCAGTACCGATGATTCGAGCGCCGCACTGCAAACGGCGAGGTCCTTGCGACCGACGTATCCGGTTACTTCCGGTTCTACATCGTCGGTGACGCACTGACCGAGCTCGTAGTATTCGAGCGCGACAAGGAACCGGTCAGCGTCCTCAAACGGCCCGGAGTAAGAACCGAGCCTGTCTTTACCAAAAAGTCGAGCGGACAACTCGTCGAGGTGGAACTCCGGTACCAGCTCGAGCACCGCGTCTCCTTCAATCTCGTCAGCGCCATCAATAGTGACCGAAAGCGGCCTGCCCGATCGTGAGCGCGCCGTTCGCATCGAGCCTTTGCTGCCGTAGATCATCGAATAGTTCATTTTTTCGCCGTGACCCGCGTATAGCGCTGTCCACTGACCCACGGCCCCGTTTTCATACTTCAGGGTCGAAACGACCATATCTTCCGCGTCCGCGTCTATCGAGTCCGGTACTTCGTCGTACCAGTGCTCGTAGAAGTTGGAGACGCCGAGGTTATCGCTTTTATAGCGTTTCGGCTCCCAGATTTTTGAGACCGCAAACACCTCCACAATGTCACCCAGGTAGTACATCATCTTGTCGACTTCGTGCACCCCGGCGTCGACGAATATGCCACCGACATTCTTGTAGTGCCGCCATGGCCAAACGATGATGTCGTTTCCATTACCCGCCGAGCCATGCAAGAACGCGTACGGATTTCCGATGACTCCAGCATCAATAAGAGCTTTGTTGAGGCGGCAGATCGGATCTCGCCGTTCCTGCTCGGCAACACTCAGCACCTTTCCGCTCCTCCTGGCCGCCTCAAGCACCCGGTTGCAACCGCGTATGGTGAGGGAGAGTGGTTTTTCGGTAAGAACGTGGTAGCCGAGATCGAAAGCCATTTCGGCAACCAGGTGATGGGAACCGGAGTCAGTGGTAATGCTGACTGCCTCGATGTCCGGAAGATTCTTCTTCATGTCTGCCATAGAGATGAAGACTTTCGGCCGTTTTCCGAGCATCTGCTCTGCGTTATCGGCCATGAAGATAGCGTTTTCTTCACGTGTGTCGCATACCGCGACCAGGTCAACGTTAGACATGCCGCTTTCTTGCAACGCACCGAGCGCCCTGAGATGACGACCACCCATGCCCCCGCAGCCAACAATCGCGATCGGTACCTGTACCAAATTATTACTCCCTGGCGCGCTCGCGCACCCATGCATTGCGGTTAAATGGCGCATCTGCCAACGGCGCACTATCGTCCTGAGATCAAATTTTCGGAACAGTCTACCCCGAAAAATCGGAAGGTGATCGCCGAACGATTTGCGTATAAATGCGGTCAACTACATTGGACGATCATCGGCCACTATCACGAACTCACACAGCGCTATTCCGAAACAGTGAAGCCTCTGTCTTTCGGAACGGAATTAGAGTACGTACTGAGCGTGTCGAAGCGGGGGAAGGATGCCTATACAATTTCCCCTTGACGGCTTCTCACTCACCCGGCCCTCTCCCGCTGGGCGAGTGGTTGCACACTTGAAGCCTAGACTCCAAGCTCCAGATCATCGCCCGTGCGTTGCTGCCAGTCCTTGATTCGGGCAGTCATGTCTCGAACTCGATCAGCCTGGTCGGCATCCGTGTACAGGTTCGTCAACTCCAGTGGATCGCTGTTCAAATCGTAAAGTTCGCAGGTGTCATCGGGCGAGAGGTTCAACTTCCAGCGATCCCCTGAAACGACACACCTCCACGGAATTTCGGAAAGTCGCTCAATTTCCGCATTGCCCAGCGGAACGGTCGCTGCGCCGCCGTGCCACTGCATGAACACATCGTCGGTCAGTTCTGTAGATCCTTCGAGCACTGCCTTACGACTTGATCCCTGCAGATGATCCGGCACATCTTCGCCCATCAGATCGAGCAGTGTTGGCACGAGATCCGTGTGTCCAATGTTGCCATCTACACGAGTCTCAGCTTTCGATAACCACGGTACATGGATGATCAGCGGGACACGCGCTACCTCGTCATAGAAAGATCGCTTATTTGTCATTCCGCGATCACCAAGCGAATCGCCATGATCACTTGTGAACACCACTACCGTGTTGTCCGCCTGACCGGAATCCTCAAGCGCCTTCAGGATCGGCCCAATTCCCCGGTCGAGGACTGTTACGTTGCCGAAATACCGTGCCCGCAATTCCCGCCAGTAACCCGCGGGGTCATCCGGGTGCGCCTCCTCAACCTCGGCGATATGGAACTCAGCACGAACCCGATTGAACGCCGGTGTGTTCGCTTCAGGTTTCTTGAGGAACAGTGGCCCCATCGGAAGCGATGCCGGATCGTACATGTCGTTCAGGGGGCCGTTGTACGGAGGGTGCGGTTCGAACA
This sequence comes from uncultured Dehalococcoidia bacterium, assembly GCA_913048295.1. Lineage (GTDB taxonomy): Bacteria > Chloroflexota > Dehalococcoidia > Lucifugimonadales > Lucifugimonadaceae > Lucifugimonas. The sequence goes on along the minus strand of CAJWWK010000034.1, from coordinate 19,158 downwards.
TGTTGACGTACATCAGCCATGGCTTACCGTCTTCACTCCGCTCGTTGATGAACTCGACCGTATTGCGACTCAGGAAGGCTGCCATCGTGTCTTCCGCTGGAAAGAATCCGCGTTGTGTCTGGGTGTGCGATTTGTGACCCTCGTAATCACCCTCAGGCTCATGACCCTGCGCAACCAGGTAATCGAAGTAGTCCGACTTCCGATCCTTGTGTTTGGGGTCGACCCAGTTCGGGTAATTACCGTCATGGGCGTCTTCAGTACTTACCCATTCGGTAAAGCCGTGCTGGGGTGAAAGATCATCGCCTAAATGCCATTTGCCGTACTTGGCGCATACGTAATCGTCCGAAACTATCTCAGCGATGGTTTTGGCATCAGGAAAAAGGCTGCTGAACGGCCGACCCGGCTGACTGTTGCGAACCACACCTGCCGAATGGGGATATAGACCTGTCATCATCGTCGAGCGTGCCGGTGAGCAAACAGGCTGTGTGACGTAAGCGTTTTCGAAGACGAAGCTACGGCTCGCCAGATCGTTGAGCGCAGGGGTCTCGATCCAGTCGTTGCCATAAGCCCCGATCGTGTCGGTTCGCTGCTGATCGGAACAGATGAAGAGAAGGTTTGGTTTTGAAGGCATATGTTGTGTCTCTCTAGAGCTTGGACGATCGCCCGGATTACAAGTGCCTGAATATTCGCATGACGGCAGTAACCGAATTCAACTGCTGGCGTTGACAGCTTACAGACACCCATCGGGCACAGTATTTTGCTTGTGGCAAACAGTACATAGAATTTGATTTCACCGAGCGGTTGACACTCGAGAAAAAATCATTGGGGTAGGCCTTGTAGGGGTCAGGTCAGACGTGCGAGCTAATCGCTGGCCAGCAACAACAGCTGTCTAAACCGACCGCGTGTCAGGCCGAGCACAATGGCAGGAACCCTCGGGCTGGTGTATACCCAGTGAGTGCTAATTACCAAGTCCGCCGACGTCGCTGAATTCTGCAATGAGATTTCAGCCGCCGAATTCGTCGCGGTCGATACCGAATTCGTCCGAGAAAAGACCTACTGGCCAATACTGTGCCTGGTCCAGATCGCCACTCCCGATCGCGCTGTCGCAATCGACCCCCTCGCGAACGGTATTGACCTCCAGCCCGTTTACGATCTCATGGCAAACAGTTCGGTCCTGAAGGTCTTTCACTCGGCCAGCCAGGACATGCAGGTGATGTTCAATGCCACGGGGCGAATGACCGAACCGGTCTTCGACACCCAGATTGCAGCAATGGTGAGCGGTTACGGTGACCAGCCCGCCTATGCCACCCTGGTCGAGAAAATAGTCGGGGTCACGATCGACAAGCGGTCGCAAATGACCGACTGGTCACTGAGGCCGCTGACCGACCACCAGATCGAGTATGCAATCGGCGATGTCACCCACCTGATAAAGGTCTACAACAGACTGACCGCCGATCTCGAAAGTTCAGGTCGCACAAACTGGGCCCAGGAAGAAATGGGCCACCTGCGAGACCGGGGCCTTTACGATCTGAACCCACGCGAACTCTGGCGCCGGGTCAGACTCCGTCGACCAACTCGTCGCGCACTTGCGGTGCTGCGAGAAATAACCGAATGGCGGGAAGTGAGTGCCCAGCGGCGGAACATTCCACGAGGATGGGTCTGTCGCGACGAGGCGCTAGCTGAAATCGCATTGAACGCACCGCAAACGCCAACCGCGCTCGAAAGAGTGCGCGGCATTAACGAGCGGTTTGCTCATGGTCGAGACGGCAACGCCGTCCTGGACGCAGTTCAAGTGGGAATGGAACTCCCCGACGACCAGTGTCCCGATCCCGAGAAGGGCAGGCCGCCGCTTAAGGGTCACGAAACGCTGGTTGCACTCCTTCAGGCTCTGCTCAAGTTGCGCTGCGACGAAAACGGAATCGCCGCCCAACTCGTTGCGAATCGAAGAGAGCTCGACCGAATAGCGACCGAAGACGATCCGGACATCAGGACTCTCACAAGCTGGCGCCGTGAAATTTACGGCAACGACGCTCTCGCGCTCAAGCGCGGCGAAATCGCGCTGACCGCCGATGGCCTAACGGTCCGCGTAGTCACCGCTTGAGGTCCCGTTACCTTCGCGACCGGGCATTCATTTTCATGATGAGTGGTGGTGATCGCAGAGGCTGGCCGGTCGGGCACTTTATACTCATCGACGACTTATTCACGAATCCGAACTCACAGGAAACACCCAGATGGTCAACGCGCTCAAGTCTAATGTGTTCATAACCGGTGCCGCCAGAACGCCTCTGGGCAAGTTCCAGGGGGCGCTCGCGGGAACCCCGGCCACTGAACTTGGCGCAACCGCCATCAGGGCGGCAGTCGACCGTTCCGGTTTGGACCGCGACGATATCGAATACTCGATCATGGGCAACATGCTCTCTGCGGGCCTGGGGCAAACCCCGGCACGGCAGGCCGCGATCAGTGCAGAGATACCGAACACCGTTTCAGCGCTCACCATTAACAAAGCCTGTGCATCGGGGATGCAGTCGATCATTCTCGCCGCCCAGACAGTCCAGCTTGGAGAAGCCGAAGCGATGGTCGCCGGTGGGATGGAGAACATGAGCGCGGCGCCGCACCTGCTGGTAAATAGTCGGACAGGGCAGCGGCTTGGCGATGCCAACCTTGTCGATTCCATGATCCACGACGGCTTGTGGTGTCCTTTTGAAAACCGCCATATGGGTGGCTCGGCCGAGGCTATCGGCGAAAAATATGCCATCTCCAGGGAGGCCCAGGACGACTTTTCCGAAAGAAGCCACAGGCTTGCCTCGACCGCGACCGCAGAGGGTTCGTTCAACGACGAGATTGCACCCGTCGAGGTTGCCGAGAGGCGCGGCGAGGTCGTTGTAGTTGATACCGATGAGGGGCCGAGGTCCGATACGACCACCGAACGCCTGTCAGCACTCTCAGCCATCTTCCCACCCGGTGCCACAGTGACGGCAGGTAACGCCTCGTCCATCAGCGACGGAGCGGCTGCAGTCGTGGTCACGGGGTCAAAGATGGCGGAAACATCTCCGGGCGGGCCGGTCGCCCGAATCATCGGATACGCCCACGCGGCCAATGAGCCGGGAATGCTGTTTGATGCACCGCGGATGGCGGTGAAAAAACTGCTCGAAAAGACCGGTCAGACACTGGGCGACTTCGACCTGATCGAAGTGAACGAGGCCTTTGCAGCGCAGGTACTGGCGAACGGCCAGGCACTGCACTGGGACTGGGACCGCGTGAACACCAGGGGCGGGGCCATTGCGCTCGGGCACCCGATTGGCGCAAGCGGGGCCCGCATCGTCGTAACTTTACTGTACGGCCTCCAGGCGGCCAGGGCCAAAAACGGTCTTGCGGTCATATGCCATGCTGGCGGCGGGGCGGTGGCAATGTCCGTAACAATGCAATGAACAGGTATTAATTCCAACGGTTTACAGGAGCAAACGTATGGGTTTCGATCCGAGCAAAATGGATGTCATCGACCGACGGCGCATTGAAGCGATGGTCCTTGGTCCGATGCTGAGAGCATTTCAAGTCGAGTTCGGGGTCGAGAAGACGAACGAAATCGCGACCGGCGTCATCACCAAGCTGGCCCGTGAGCAGGGCTCAGAGTTCGCAAAGGGGATCGGAGCGAACGGCCTGGAAGATTACGCAGCCAATAAAGACGCCTGGCGCCGACACGGGGCGCTGGAAATCGATATTGTCGAAAGCGATTCCAAACGATATTCATTCGATGTGACCCGCTGTAAGTACGCCGAAATGTACAACGATCTCGGTTTTGGAGATCTCGGAGCGATATTTTCCTGCACCCGAGATTTCGAGTTCGTGGCCGGTTTCAACCCGGAACTGAACCTCAAACGCAGCCAGACCATCATGCAGGGCGCAACACACTGCGATTTCAGGTATTCGGCCAAACCAGAATCCGAATAGTGACCAATTCGAACTTACAGGGCTGACAGGCAGATAATGATTTTGAAATCAAGCCGACCGTCGATTGGGTTCGTACAATCAATCAACGTTCGTAGAACCGGCACCGCTCCGGCCTTGATCCGGTCAAGTGAAGAAACCGAGGGCTGATCGAATTGCAAAACCTTAGCTGTCCCATAGACCAAAACACCCTGCTGGAGTCCAAGACCTCGGGAGAAGAGTCGTCGAAGTGCCCCGAATGCAAGGGTGTCTGGATGTCATTTGACGCGCTGGTATCGCTTGAGGATAAGGCAGCGTCTGACGACATGGTCAAAGGGCAGCGCCAGTACGGCAAACATGCCGTCGACTACCTGTGCCCACATTGTGGCGAGCAGATGACTCACTTCCGTTACCGCGGCTACAACCTGGAGATCGAGGCCTGCCCCACCGACGCCGGGTTCTGGCTGGACGAGAGCGAAGACCGAGAGATTCGTGACGTAATGAAACAACGAGGCGCCAACCTCAGCAGATCGGCCTCTGCAGAGCGTAGCTGGCACCAGGCACGGCGTGGCACCCGCCCGGGGATATTTCAGCGAATAAAAGAGATGCTCCGCTTCCGCTAGGGGTAAAATTGACGGATGTTTGAATCAGACCGGGGCTCCGCCGACATCACACTGTGCATTTTTCCGCACCTGAAAGAGTTCATCGCGATCGACGCTCGTGGCGATCGTCCGGGTGGCCCCGCGGTTTTACGACTGCCGATATCTAACATTCTTTGCGAAGAATTTTATTCAAAGGTCGAAAGTGACTTTTCAAAAATTCTTCGCCGTCACGACGCTGGATTCCTTGAACTCATGGGCATTCCGCAACAGGTTGCGGCTGTGGTCAGGGCAAACTCCCTCAAAAGAATAATTGCTGAGTTGGGCATCAATATTCCCGAATCGAGCAACGAGCCAGGCGGCACGGTGGGCGTGCTTTTCTTCGCCGGCTCGCTACTTGCGCTCGAAGGGCCTCTGCTCAGTGAGGCGATGCAAGAACTGTTCGGCAGCAAGCTGGCCCCACATGCCCGGGAACAGTTGATCGAGCAGTTGCTCGAACTAATGGAGCAAGAGCGCAAGTCGATCGGTGACGCCAGCGCGCAGGACATCGCCAACCTGATATCGGGCAAAGGCGGACCGTACGCCACAATCTGGGAAAGTATCGGGAACTAGAGCGCTTCCAGTTTGAAAACGGGGCCGCCCTGTATCGTTTGCCTTGATTCGGCGAAGCCCGGTTCTACTCTGGACTTGTCTCGTCGGTCAAGCCATTTTTCGTTCTCCACCGAATTTCTACGCTGGCCCGATCGCCGCCGCAACTTATGGAAGACTCCTTCCTCGATACTCTGCTAGGTCATCCAGCTGAAGGCACTATCATGGCCTGGCTTGTTAATGGCGGGTTATGGGCGCTGCTGATCGGCCTTGGCGGCTTCGTCGGCTGGTGGCTGGTCCGCAGGTTCTTGCGCCGTGGGCTCCGCCAGGCTGTGCGGGGTCTCGACCAGCACGAAGCGACCGCCGACGTAGGCATGGCGGTGCAGGCTGCCGATTCATGGATATCCAACTTCCTGGTCGCTGCAGTTTTCGGGGTCGCCGCGACGCTTGGCATCCTCAACGTTCTTGGCAACAACATCACACCCGCCACAGATTTCTTGAAAGACGCCGGCGCAGCGACCGGCAACTGGTTCGTAACTCACGGTCTGCGGATCGCAATGATCTTCTTCTTGGGCTGGGTCGCGACGCGGATAGCCAGGCGCGTCATCCCCAGGGCACTGTCGTCGATCATGCTCAGCCAGGCTTCGACTGCCGACCATGACGAAGTGATGAAGCGGTCGCAAACACTCTCCAGCGTGTTCCTCGGCGCTGCAGTCAGCCTGATATACGTCTCGGTGCTGTTCATGGTGCTCACAGAGCTCTCGGTTCCAATTGGTCCCGTTCTCGGTGGATTCGGAATTGCCGGCATCGCGGTCGGCTTCGGTGCCCAGTACCTCGTACGAGACCTGATTGCGGGAATTTTCATACTCGCCGAGAACCAGTACAGGACCGGCGACGTGGTCACAATCGCAGGAATTTCCGGCCTGGTCGAATCGATCAACCTCCGCCGGACTGTGCTCCGGGACCTTGATGGACAGGTGCACGTAATTCCGAACGGCGAGATAACCGTCGCATCAAACAAGACCAAATACTGGTCAAGGGTGAACCTCGATATCGGCGTCGCCTACAAGGAGGACGTCGACCGTGTCATCGAAGTGCTGAACGAAATCGGTGATGAAATTGCGGCCGACCCTTACTACGGTCTCATGCTGATAACCGCGCCACAGGTGCTGCGCTTGAACTCGCTAGATGATTCGGCCGTTACGTTCAAGATGCTCGGCGACTGCAAGCCGATGAAGCAATGGGAAGTAATGGGCGAGATGCGCAAGCGCATCAAAACCAGGTTCGATGCCGAGGGTATCGAGATTCCGTTCCCCCACCAGACTGTTTACTGGGGAGAAGCGCAAGTTCCACTGCAATGGGACGCCGCCAGGATGGAAGGCTACGGAAAGGCCGCTCCGGATGTGGGTGAGGTGCCGCCGAAAGCCGCGGGAAGGCCTGCGGGACAAGTACCTGAACCCCGCTCAGAACGCGAGCCGGCCCTGGCCGGGGTGGGGGCTACCCGGGAACCCGGTTCAACAGAGGCGGAAACCGATATTTCGATTACACCAGAAAGGCGCGAAGAACTGCTGGCGGCAATTGCCATCGCGACCATTGTGAGGATCGGTGACGCCGATATCCGAACTCGCACCCAGCTGATCGATACACTTGATGGCGAGTAATCCCCTGTGACCGCGGCGTCGCGCTGCGGTGGGTTCAAGATCGCCCCCCCTTAACTGGCAGACGGAGGGTCAGGATGTGGGTCAATCTCATCGAAAGCGCACGGTTCAGATGCCGATGTTTCAAGCCACCGGCATACGGTCGCTTTTTTCTTTGACAGGCAAATTGAGCTTTATCTAGAATCAGTTGTTCGATTCACCCAAACCGCCAGATTGGCGACCAGTTCGGAGAAAAATGAGTCCGGGTCCTTCAGCAACGGTGCCGCAAACGGCTGACGAACTGCGAGAAGCGTTTCTGGCGTATTTCGAGGAACGCGACCACCTGCGCATGCCGTCTTCCTCGCTGATTCCAGCTGCCGATCCCACGCTGCTGCTCATCGGTGCAGGGATGGCGCAGTTCAAGGCCTACTTCTCGGGAGAGAAAGAGCCGCCGCACCCGCGCGTAGCAACCTCGCAAAAGTGCTTCCGGACCACCGATATCGAAGAGGTAGGCGACGATACCCACCTCACCATGTTCGAGATGCTGGGCAACTTCAGTTTCGGGAACTATTTCAAAAAAGAAGCCTGTGAATGGGCGCTCGATCTGATGACGAATCGCTTCGGTCTCGATCCTGAACGCCTGTACTACACCATCTACACCACCGATGACGAGGCCGAACAGATCTGGCTCGACCTGGGAATTCCGCCGGAGCGTATCTACAGGTTTGGCGACGAGGACAACTGGTGGGGTCCGGCCGGCGACGAGGGCGTATGTGGGCCCAGTTCCGAAATTAGCTACTACAGCGGATCGCTCGACGACGTTCCGGCAGTAGACGACCCGGTGCGCAACGGGGTGTGGGGCCCGAACTACCACGACGATTTCGTCGAGCTGTACAACCTCGTATTCACCCAGTACTACCGCGACCTCGACGGCAACGATACCGTCCTGCCCGCCAAAAACATCGATACAGGGATGGGCTTCGAGCGGATGCTGGCAGTCCTGCAGGGCACTCCGAACGTCTATGAAACTGACGTCTTTCAACCCATCATCGCCAGGGTCGAGCAACTGTCTGGTAAGGAATGGGGACAGGACGAAGCCACCGATCGTGCGATACGGGTCGTCGCCGAACACGCAAGGTCGGCGTCGTTCCTTATCGGCGACGGCGTTATTCCCGGCAACTCGGGGCGGGGCTACGTCCTCAGGCGTTTGATCCGGCGCGGGATGTTGTTTGGCCGGGAATTGGGCATGGAAACCCCGATGCTTTCGGCGGTTGCCAGCACCGTGGCCGACCACATGGGGCATGTTTATCCAGAACTCACCGACAACCACGAGTTCATTAAGGATGTCCTTGAACAGGAAGAAAACAGCTTCTCAAGAACGCTCGAATTCGGTGCGTCCGTGTTGGCGGGGATGATCGAATATCGAGAATCAGAAGCCGATGCAATGGAGCAGATCGAATCCGGAAAGTTGCTCAAAGCGCCATCAGGTGACGATGCTCACACAGTGGGCGTGCGCCTGGCAATAGTCGAGATCGAGCGCCTCGCGAAATCAGGGGATGCTGGGGCAACTAAGGCGTGGAAAAACCGCATCTCTGGAGCCGAGTCGTTCGTCCTCTACGATACGTACGGATATCCAATCGAGGTGACCGAAGAGGTGGCGAGCGCCGCTGAACTGTCGGTTGACCATGACGGGTTCGCCTCCGAAATGGAAGCCCAGCGCGAACGCGGACGGGCTGCCGGCGGGTTCGGCGGCGACCGGGACTCGACCCGTGTTTACGAACAGCTTGGCCTGGATGACACGCCTTTTGTCGGCTACGAGACCCTCACATCGAACACAGTGATAGCAGCAATCGTGGTTGACGGTGAATCTGTCGAATCGGCCAGCGATGACGATAAAGTTGCACTGGTGCTCAGCGAAACGCCGTTCTACGCGGCACGGGGAGGACAGGTCGGCGACACCGGGGTGATTTCGGGCGATGGCTTCGAAATTGAAGTAACCGACACAAAATCACCGTACGGTCATATAAACGTCCACTTCGGCAGGGTAACCACCGGCAGTGTGGCCCGGGGTGCAGCCGTGACCGCCACTGTCGACGGAGACCGGCGAGAGCGTATTCGTCGCAATCACACGGCCACCCACCTCGTACACGCCGCCCTGCGTGAGATCGTCGGAACCCATGTGCGACAGGCGGGTTCCGTTGTCGATGCCGACAGACTACGGTTCGATTTCACCAATATGCAGGCCCTTACAAAAGAGCAGGTCAGGGCGATACAGGACCGGGTCAACGAAAAAATCAGGCTCAACCGGCCGGTCACCGTGCACTGGACAACCTATGGCGAAGCGGTCGAGGAGGGCGCACTTGCATTCTTCGGCGATACCTATGACAACGAGGTCCGCACCATCCAGATCGATTCCCCGTGGAGCTACGAACTCTGCGGCGGGACCCACATGGACTACACGGGGGGTATCGGAACATTCGTGATCGTGTCTGAAACAGGTATCGGTTCGGGAATGCGGCGCATGGAAGCTATAACAGGACTCGCATCCGAGCAGGCAATTTTCGAGCGGTTCGGCGCCCTTGAAGAGGTTGCCGCCCGCTTCCGGGTCCCGGTGTCAGATGTCACCAGCCGGGTAGATGCACTCGCGAGCGACCTCGGCCAGTCACGCAAGCAGGTAGCGCAACTGGAAGAACAGTTGCTGCAGGCCAGCGTGGGCGTGGGCTCACAGAACTCTGGCAACTCAAACCAGGGTTTCGATATCGAAGCGAACGGCACGACCGTCCACGTCGAAGTCAGCGAGGTTCCGGCATCAAACGTTGGCGCACTCAGGAAGACCGGCGATCATTTGAAGAAGCAGATCGGCAAGGGTGTGGTCGTGCTTGGCACCGTGATAGACGGCCTCCCGATGGTGGTTGTAATGGCGACTGACGATACTGTCAAAGCAGGAATTCACGCCGGAAATATCGCCAAGGCGCTGGCCGGCAAGATGGGCGGCGGCGGCGGTGGGAGCGCGTCAGTTGCACAGGCCGGCGGCAAGAACGCCGATCAACTACTAAGCGCACTCGATTCAACTGAAGAAATTATCCGTGCCTCGCTCGAGAACGGATCAGACGGCTAGCGATAGGTTCATCGGGAAGAAGTTGTCGGAAAAAATGCTGAGGGGCCGGATGCTCGGGATCGACTACGGGGAGGTCAGGATAGGTCTTGCCATCAGCGACCCGACCGGGACGATTGCGAGCCCCATCGCGGCGATCGAAGCCACCGGAACTGGCGATCCCGAAACAATTGTCGACATCGCCGCCGAACGGGAAGTATTGACCATCGTCGTGGGGCTCCCGCTTTCACTCGACGGCTCCCACGGCCCGGCGGCCCGGAAGGTAACTGCCTTCTGCGCACGTCTCCGGAAAATCACCACTCTGCCTGTTATCGCATGGGACGAGCGTATGACGACAGTTGAGGCGCAATCGTTGCTGCGAGCGGCGGGCCATTCGCCGACAAAAGTCCGAGGGGCAGAGAGGGGCCGGGTGGACTCAGCTTCCGCAGCGATCATCCTTACTGCCTATATGCAATCTCTAACCGACGTCGAATAGCCAGCCCGATATCTCGTGGGTGAGTGATAATTGATCACGGACATTTTTTTGCGCTGTCGGGAAATCTGTGGTCGGGCGTCATCCAGGCCACTCCATTTCCGAACAGGAGTCAACGGAGAATTATGAGCAGCAACATCGGCGTAATGGGGCACCCAATCGGACACACAAAATCACCTGTGTTTCAACAGGCCGGGCTCGATGAGCTGGGAATAGCCGAGACATTCGAGGCGTGGGACGTAGCGCCTGACGAACTCGAAGAAAAAGTCACAACTTTCCGGGCCACAGGCTTTCTCGCGGCCTGTGTGACCCTGCCGCATAAACAGGCGGTGATCCCACTGGTCGATGAACTGACCGAGGCAGCCGAAGCCGTCGGCGCGGTCAACTGGATATTCAATCGGGACGGTAAGCTCGTCGGGCACAACACCGACGGAACCGGTTTCTTGCGCGCACTCAAAGAAAAAACCGGGTTCGACCCGGCGGGCGTCGATGCGGTTGTATTCGGTGCCGGAGGAGCAGCCCGCGCCATCGTCTACGCACTGAAACTCGCCGGGATAGCCCGCCTGACAATTGCCAACAGGACAGTCGGCAAGGCCCAGGCTCTGGCATCGGAATTCTCGGAAGGCAGGTTCAAGCCCGACGCGATCGGTCTGAGCCGCGATGAGCTGGCGAACTGTGCCCCCTACGCCCAACTGCTTGTGAACACGACCTCACTTGGAATGGCCGGCGGGCCGGCCGAGATGGCGACCCCGATTCTGGCGGATATGATTTCAGCGGATGCGTTGGGATACGACGCCGTCTATGCACCCCCCATGACGAAATTTCTGCGCGAAGTGGAAAATGCCGGAGCCACGAGTGCCGGGGGAATGACGATGCTCGTCTACCAGGGAATCGAAGGATTTGAGATGGCGACCGGGCAAAAAGCGCCGGTCGATACCATGTTCGCAGCAATCGAAAAGGCGTTCAAATCAGGTTAAGTACCCTTCCGCCCCTGACGGCCAGTTCCCGGCAACTGCCTATAATCGAAGCCCGGTTTCACACGTTGAACCGGTCGTCCGCCGCCATGATCGCCAATTAATACAGTTTGAAATGGCCTCGAAAAACACGTGAGAGACGAAAAGCAAGACGAATGACAACATTTCGCTACCTGACGGCGGGAGAGTCGCACGGCCCCGGCCTCACCGTGATCGTCGAGGGCATACCGGCCGGACTCGAATTGACCGAGGAGTACATCGAAAAACAGATGTCCCGGCGTCAAAAGGGTTACGGTTCCGGCGGTCGCATGAAGATCGAGAAAGACCGCGCCGACCTCCGCTCGGGGGTAAGGCACGGAATTACGCTTGGGTCGCCGATCGCGATGTGGATCGAGAACCTCGACTTTGTCAACTGGACTGAAGCCATGTCGGCCGCTCCCGTGGGTGAAGAAGTGGACAAAAAAGTCCACACCAGGGTAGTTCCGGGGCATGCCGATTTCCCCGGCGCGCTCAAGTACGTTCAGCACGATTTGCGAAACGTACTCGAACGATCAAGTGCCAGGGAGACCGCGGCCCGCGTCGCCGTAGCATCGGTCGCCCGGAGACTGCTTGAGGAGTTTGGCATATCGATCCACTCTCGAGCTGTCGCCACCGGTGACGAAGATGGACGTGAGGTCGGTACCGAAGATGTGGACTGGGGCAAAGTAGAGGCCTCGGAGGTACGGGCTTCAGACCCCGACGCTGACGCCCGATTCAAAGCTGCCATCGACAAGGCGAAGGACGACCGTACGACCATCGGTGGCGTGTTCGAGGTCGTGGCTTTCGGTGCCCCGGTGGGTCTCGGCAGCCACGTTCAGTGGGATCGAAAGCTGGACGGCCGCCTCGCAAGGGCCATGATGAGCATTAACGCTGTGAAGGGCGTTGAGATCGGCACCGGGTTTGCAAACACGCGGCGACCGGGCAGGGAAGTGCAGGATGTGATCGTTCCCGATCCCTCCGACCCGCGGCGATTTCGGCAGACGTCGAACCATGCAGGCGGGATCGAAGGTGGGATGTCGAACGGCCAGCCGATCATCACCAATGTCGCGATCAAGCCGATCGCCACAATGACAAAGCCCCTGCCATCGGTCGACATAAACACCGGTGAAGTCGTTGAGGCGGCCTACAACCGCAGCGATATTTGCCAGGTGGCGCGGGCATGCCCGGTAGGCGAAGCGATGATGGCGCTGGTGCTCGTAGAAGCGATGCTCGAAAAGTTCGGTGGCGACTCGCTCGGCGAGATGAGTCGCAACTACACCGGGTACATTGAATCTCACCAGGAGTTCGGCAGGGGTTGAGACCGGGCTTCCTGAACACTCCACACCTCAGGGCGGAACGAACACTATGGGTTCAAAGCCGAATATCTACCTGATCGGCCTTTCCGGCACCGGAAAAACGCGCTCAGGCAGACGCCTGGCAGAGATTCTCAAATGGCCTTTCGTTGAAATGGACGGCATCATTGAGGACCGCGCAGGAAAATCGATTCCTCGAATATTCGATGAAAATGGCGAAGAGTACTTCCGCGACCTAGAATCGAAAATACTGGTCGAGGTCGCAGAGCGCGGTGGCCGCGTCGTTTCGACGGGCGGGGGGGTTCCGGTGCGGGCTGACAACCGAACCACGATGAAACGGTCGGGGATGGTGGTGCGCTTGAGGGCAAGCCCCGAAGAGATTCACCGGCGATTGGCCAGCTCGGTAGCCCAGAGAGGTCGAGCTGTAAGGCCCTTACTCGGCACCGACACTACTATTGAGACGCTCGAAACGATGCTGAACGAACGCGAACAGATGTACGCGACAGCTGATGTGACGATCGACACAGAGGAGAAATCCCACGATCAGGTAGCGGGTTTGATCGTGAAGGCGTGGCAGGCTAACGAGGCGGCGACGACAGGTGACTGACCAGAAGCAAGATCCGAATCTCGCCACTATCGTTCACACGAGCCAGGGCAACTACCCGGTTATCGTGGGTCGTGATGTGATCGATGATCTTGGCCTTGAACTCCAGAAGACCGGTCAACAGGGCAGGGCATTTATCGTGGCCGACGAGGTGATGTTCTCCAACCCCGTACGCAGGACACAGGAAGCGCTTGAACGGGGCGGGTACGAAACGCACGTCCTGGCCATGGAGATCGGCGAGTCAAGTAAGAACATTGCGACCCTGGAGGTTGTTTACTCATGGCTGGCCGATCGGCGTGCCGAACGCGGCGACGTGGTCGTCGCGATGGGCGGCGGGGTGATCGGCGATCTCGTCGGCTTTGTCGCTGCAACCTGGCTGAGGGGGGTCAGTGTCGTGCAGGTGCCGACAAGTCTGACCGCAATGGTGGACTCATCGATTGGCGGCAAGACCGGAGTGAACCTTCCGCAGGGCAAGAACCTTCTCGGCGCGTTTCACCAGCCGAAGCTGGTGGTGCAGGATATCGTCCATCTCGAGACGCTCCCCCCGAGAGAGATGGCAGCGGGCTGGGCCGAGGCGGTGAAGCACGGCCTCATTCTCGATGCCGACTTACTCGATACATTCGAACGACTCGCCCCACAAATGGTGGCACTGGAAGGCGATTCACCCGTTGAGGCGATACGACGCAGTGTGGCGATCAAGGGCGACATTGTTTCGGCCGATGAGTTTGAGACTGGAGATCGACGCGTCCTGCTGAACTACGGACACACAATTGGCCATGCCATCGAGGCTGTTTCCGGTTACGGGCAGTATCTGCACGGTGAAGCTGTCGCAATTGGGATGATGGCCGCGGCCGGCATCGCGTCCCGATTGGGCATGATCGACGCTGAACTCGTCGAGCGGCAACTTCGGCTCCTCGAAAGCTACAACCTGCCGACAAAGGCTGAAAATTTGGACTCCGCGGCAATTATCGATGCAACGAAAAGCGACAAGAAATCACGTGGTGGGACAATCCGGTGGGTGCTGCTCGAAGGCCCGGGGCAGGCGACAACACGCCGTGACGTCCCAGAGGATGTGGTTATTGAGGCCCTTCAGGACGTGCTCGACTAGTCGAGCTCCCCTCTCCCTTAGAGGGAGACCAACCCACTGGCTCGTGGCAGCTAGTCCAGGCCACCAGCCACGGCCGGAACGATGCTCAATTCGTCTCTTTCCCCGACCTTGCTGTTCAAGCCGTCGATGTAGCGGACATCTTCGCCATTGAGGTAAATATTCACAAAATGCCGCAGGTCGCCAGTCTCATCAATCAATCTCTCACGCATCCCGGGATAAGACGATTCCAGCGAATCGACGATCGCACCGACCGTCGCGCCGTCTGCATTGACACTCGTTTCACCGTTCGTCAGTTTCCTGAGGGGTGTTGGGATTTTTACTGAGGCTGACATCAGGCTTCCTGTTTCTAGTTTTGACCGTTACTGGGTCCGTAAGCCGGTCATAAAGCCCGGCAATAAGTTTCTACAAATATGTTAGACGCAATTCGGGCTGTTGCGGTGCCCATGATTCCCTGCGAAAACACCCTGCTATCCGACGAGAATATCGCCATCGAGAGGGTTTATATCAACCCCCAGTTCGGCCACCCAGGCCAGTCCGCGATCTATCTCATCCAACGATCCTTCAAGTTCAAGAATCACCCACCCGGTGTCTTGCCCAACTTCAGCACGGCGAACGTTCGTGACGATATCGAACTTTTTTCCGAGCTCGTAGATCACAGGTCGTTGAATCAGATCGGTTTTGAATGTGAACGTGACTCTTCTGAGTGGCATCAGTTGACCTCTGCCCCGGTCACGATTTCGTCAAATGATCGCACATTCGGATCGATCGTCTTTGTCTCCACTGTATCGGCGATGGCTTCAAGGGTCTTCAAACCGGTACCTGTAATCAACGCCACCGTCTCTTCATCCGGTCCGATAACGCCCGCGCGAACCATGCTTCGAAGGGCCGAAATCACAACGCCACCGGCAGTTTCCGTGAAGATTCCCTCGGTCTCTGCCAGCAACTGCATGCCCTCTGCGACCTCCGATTCGGGGACAATTGTCGCGGAACCTCCGGTCTTGTTTGCAATGCCCACAGAGTAGAAACCATCGGCCGGGCTGCCAATCGCCAGCGATTTGGCAATCGTGTCTGGAATCACCGGCTTCGGGTGCGTCTGGCCATCGACGAACGCCGAGGCCACTGGCGAACAACCAAACGGCTGTGCGATGTGCATTTTCGTCTCGGCGCCATCGATTATCCCCAGTCTGGCGAATTCGTTGAGTCCCTTGTGCACTTTCGTAAACAACGAGCCTGAAGCGACTGGGACGATGATGTGTTTGGGAGCACGCCACCCCAGCTGCTCTGTGATTTCGAAACTCAGCGATTTGCTGCCTTCCGAGTAGTACGGACGCATGTTGATATTCACGAATGCCCAGCGTCGGTCGTCGCCAAGCTCCGAGCACAACCGGTTCAGTTCATCGTAATTGCCATTCACAAGTACGACCGAACCGAAAACGGCCGCGCCCAGAATTTTGCCCCGTTCAACGTCCGCGGGCAGGAAAACTATCGTCTTCAAGCCAGCCTTCGCACCGTGGGCCGCAGTCGCACCCGCAAGATTTCCGGTGGAAGCGCACGCGATGGTGTCAAACTCGAATTCAAGCGCCTTGGTCGCAGCGACCGACACTACGCGGTCTTTGAACGAATGGGTCGGATTGGCCGCATCGTTCTTTATCCACAGATTGTTCAGGCCTAACTCCTTGCCCAGGTTGTCGGCCTTCAGCAACGGAGTCATGCCAGCACCGATGTCAACCGCATTCTCGCGGCTGGCCGGCAGCAGTTGGTCGTACCGCCAGATGGTCGGCGGACCGTCCTGTATCGATTCTCGGCTCATGTTTTTTGCCGCGGTGTCGTAGTCGTACGCTACTTCGAGCGGACCGAAGCAAAAATCGCAAACATAGATCGGGTCAAGGGGATAGTCGCGACCGCACTCTTTACAGCGCAGGGACTGAACGTTTGGCAATGTCTTGGTTGGACCTCTCATCGGAAGGAGTTGCAAACATCACTTCCGGCAGTCCAGCCGGGAGTGACAGCAGCAGCTCATGATCCGAAGCTCGCTGATTCACCGACTACCTGTGATCCCTAATCTGACTTGGAACCTGGGAGATCACAGGAAGTAGAACCGTTTCTAATAGTAGGGATGAGATTCGGCAGAGTCAATTCGCCCGGCACGTCTGACCCACAGTCCCCGTAAAGTCACGACATGGCTTAATCACTTCAAAGATCCACTTGCCGACTATATCGAGCGGATGACCGAAGAGGGCATCGATCGCGCAGTTCTGATCCATCCCGAACCGTACGGGGACGATCACAGGCTCGCCCTGGATTGCGTCGCCCGGCGGCCGGACCTGTTCAAAACCACCGCGTTGCTCTACCCAAAAGACGAAAATGCGCCGGTGCGGCTGAAAAGACTTGTTGCTGAAAATCCGGGGAAGCTGGTCGCATTCCGATTCCACGCCCATGAAGGAAAACGTCACTACCTCGATGCCTTCTCCTATGCAAATGTTCGCAAACTCTGGAAAACGGCGGGGAAACTTGGTCTCATTATTGAGCTTCACATCGGCCCCGACTACGCCGCACAGGCGATGGCGCTGGTTCGAGAATTCTCCGATTTCACAGTACTTGTCGACCATATGGCGGAAGCAAAGTTCGCCACGGGCCCTGATTATTCCGATGTCATTAACATGGCCAAGTGCAACAACGTTTATATGAAACTCTCGGGCCTGAACCATTACGCCGCCGACGGGCCGTTTTACGAAAGCGTCGCGCCCTTCAGCAGGTGGGTTGCAGATGCTTTCGGACCTGATCGCATGGTCTGGGGGAGCGGGAGCCCGAATATAGTGGATACCCATCTCGCACATTGGAGCGCCGATGAGCGTGCCAGGGTGAAGGGCGGAAATCTGCAGAACCTCCTCGGTTTTTAGAAGTTGCTTCCCCGACTACGGCGCGATCGCGACCAGTATCGCTCCCGAGCCGATTGCTGCCGCGCCGATCGCGCGGTTCAACGTTACAGATTCCTTCAGGATGAGCCACGCCATGACGACGCCAAAAACGATGCCAAGCTCCCTGAACGGTCCAACGTAACTGACCGGCGAAAGCCTGAACGCACTGAGCACCAGTGTGTACGCGGTGAATTGCAGCGCTCCGCCGGCAAGCCCGATCTTCCAGTGATTTCGAATTTCACCCGCAAAATCATGCCGCGTGTAATTTCGGGCAATCAACGCCAGTATGCCCAGTGAACCGCCGACGGTCATCATGAACATGTAAACGATCGGCTCGACATGATCGACACCGCGTTTATCGAACGCCGAGTAGGTGGCAATCAATATGCCCGTCAGAACCGCAAACACTACGCCCCTGTCCGCCAGCAACGACCGCGGTTGCCGCCAGATGCCCCTCCCACCCCCGGTTGGCACCTCTCCGCCCGACGACCCACGGGTCGAGGAACCAACTACCACGACTCCGACGAAAATCACCGCGATACCAAACCCACCGGATACCGACACTGATTCCGCCAGGACAAAAACGCCAGCAATCGGTATCAACGCAAGGCCCAAACCACGAGCTATCGGGTAAACCAGCGACAGGTCGCCGTATCGGTACGCACGACCAAGCGTAAAGAAATAGCCGATGTGCAGGGCGGTGGTGCCGGCGATGAATAGCCAGCCGGTAAGGTCGGGTGGGTCGGCGAGCAGCACGAAAATTGCAATTGGGGATGCAAGTAGTGCCCCCGAGCTCAACATCAGCCAGTTTGTGAGTTCAGGCCGGTCTGATCGCCTGACTATCAGGTTCCAGCTTGCGTGAGCGAGTGCAGATACAAGAACGAGGGCGACCGCAAGACCGGTCATACGTTAATAATCCCGGTGAATTAGCGGTTTTTCTGCTCTTGGTCCGTCGCCAGAGCCCAGTCGACGCGAAGCTCGACGTCGCCGTCGGCCCATGGCTTTGTGATGTATTCAACGGCTCCAAGCGAACGCGCCATCGCCATATCTTCTGGGCGACCTTTCGCGGTAACCATAATTACCGGAATCGGGTTCGTACGAGTATCGGCCTTAAGCGTGGCCAGGGCATCGAACCCGTTTACGCGGGGCATCATCACATCGAGCAGCACAAGATCGGGGTTCTGTGCGACGGCAAGGTCAAAAACCTGATCACCATCTTCGGCTTCGACAATTTCGTGGCCGGTGTCTTCGAGGATGGTTGCCAGCGCAAGTCGTACATCAGGGCTGTCGTCAACGATCAGTATTCGGGCCAATTACCTCACTACCTCCACAGAACTTCACCAGAAGATTCAGAGCCACATGCGGCTAATATCATGGCGCATGACATATATTTCCACAAGTCGATTTGGCTTGTATGACGGCAATATGTTAAACCGGGACAGTCCGGCTTATTAAAATTTACTGGTTCCCGGCAACTTAATGCTTGCGCTATTCCACAGTTCAAACGGAGGGTTTCATTGCATTACCAGGATGAGCGTGTTAATGGCTGCAGAATCTCCGACTCCTGGACCTACCGCGGACTGAAGACAGTCGTTCTGGAAAACGAACTGCTGCGCGTCTCCCTGATCGCAGACAAGGGTGCCGACGTTTTCGAGTTGTCGCACAAGAAGACCGACACGGAATTTATGTGGCGAACACCCTGGTCAGTCAGGAACGTCGGGCTCTGGACACCATCGACGGGCGATGGCGATAACACCTGGCACGATGCCTATATCGGCGGCTGGCAAACTATCGCACCGACCGGCGGCCCACCGCAGAAATACGCCAACGCCGACATAGGACAGCATACCGAGGCAACGCTGATGCCGTGGGACACCGTCATCGTCGC
>CAJWWK010000033.1 GCA_913048295.1 uncultured Dehalococcoidia bacterium | reverse complement strand
GCCCTGTAACTCATTGAGGGTGTCAGGGAAGTACTCGCCAACTTGGTCGAAGCTACCCCGTGCGACATTTTCGGCCTGTGCCCACGAGATCTTGCGCTCGGATCCTTTGTTGAATCGTTCGAGCACCAGTTCTGAAAGTTCGACTATCTGGTGCCGAAAGTGTTCGCCAATCAGCCGGCCCATCTGGTTCGGGCTACCTGAAACGGTCAGCTCGGGGAAGCGGGCTGAGACTTTGTCGGCAGGTGCTGACGATTCGCTGGGATTCATATCGGAACTCTGGTTCTGGTGATGGTCTGAATCATTAGAATTGCTGGCAAAATAATACCCGGTTGTTTGCTAGACTCGCCGCCTCTCCGGATTTCTTTCGCTATTTAAGGGGACTCATTTTGCTGGAAACAGATCGGACCGATGGCAGGATTCTTCGTTCGGCAGAGTGGTTTGGCTCAAGAGACCTTGAGGGGTTTTTGCACCGGGCGGGGTTGAAGAACCAGGGCTGGTCGGAGGAGTCGTTTTCCGGGCGACCCGTTATCGGCATCGCCAATTCGTGGTCGGAAGCCACACACTGCAATGCACATTTGAGAGATCTGGCTGAACACGTTAAGCGAGGGGTTCTCACCGCCGGTGGCTTCCCACTTGAATTCCCGACGATTTCGCTTGGAGAATTCTTTCTTTCGCCAACGTCGATGTTCTGCCGAAACCTGATGTCGATGGATGTCGAAGAGATGATCCGCGGGCTGCCTATCGACGGCGTTGTGCTGCTATCCGGTTGCGACAAGACGACACCGGCAATGCTGATGGGTGCGGCATCGGCCGACATCCCCACTATCATCGTTACCGGCGGTCCGCAATTGAAAGGCAACTGGAAGGGTGAGGAGCTGGGATCGTGCACCGACTGCCGTCGCTACTGGGCAGAGTTGCGCGCAGGCACGATCACGCAGTCCGAGTACGATTCGATGGAAGCGGCTATCTACCGGTCGCCGGGTCACTGCATGGTGATGGGTACGGCGTCGACGATGGGTGCGATTGTCGAAACGCTCGGAATGACGCTGCCCGGCGGCGCTGCTATTCCCGGTGCCGACTCCCGGCGCAAAGTCCATGCCGAAGAATCGGGACGCGCCGTTGTGGGGCTGGTCGAAAAAGGCATTCGTCCCTCCGACATCCTGACCCCAGAAGCCTTCGACAACGCGATTCGCATGCTTTTGGCCGCGGGTGGATCGACCAACGCAATTATTCACCTGATCGCCATTGCCGGTCGAGCCGGTGTCGAGTTACCCCTTGAACGGTTCAACGACCTTTCTGAATCGACGCCTGTGATAGTGAACCTCAAACCGGGCGGGAAATACTTGATGGAGGACCTGTACTACGCGGGTGGCGTCGAAGCGGTGCTGAAAAAAATGTCTGGCTTGTTGAACCTCGATTGCCTGACGGTGACCGGCGATTCGCTTGGCGACAACATCGCAGACGCCGAGTGCCACAACGACGATGTGGTGCTTTCAGTCGACGCCCCCCTCGCGAAAGAAGGTGGCCTGACGATTTTGAAGGGTTCACTTGCGCCTGACGGTGCAGTGATCAAGCACATTGCTGCGTCTCCAGAGTTGATGAAACACACCGGTCACGCCGTTGTGTTCGAAAACCCGCTCGATCTCAAAAACAGGATCGACGACCCCGACCTTGAAGTGACGAAAGACGATATTTTGGTGATGAAAGGTGCCGGCCCGGTCGGAGGGCCTGGAATGCCAGAGGCCGGCTTTTTACCGCTGCCAAAGAAACTGCTGGCGCAGGGTGTGCGCGACATGGTGCGTATTTCCGATGCCCGCATGAGTGGCACCGCTTTCGGCACCGTTGTGCTGCACGTTTCGCCCGAGTCGATGGTTGGCGGTCCGCTGGCCCTGGTTCAGACGGGCGACATGATTACGCTGGACGTTGAAGGTCACAGGCTCGACCTTAACGTCGATGCGGCCGAGCTGGACCGCCGTCGAGCGGATCTTATTGAGCCTGCTGTGGATGGAGGATTTGTTCGCGGTTACGGCAAGATGTACTCGCAGCACATCACCCAGGCTCAGGACGGCTGCGATTTCGACTTCCTGATCGGCAGGACACCGGTCGTGACGCATGTGGAGCCGGCGGCCCACGCGGCGGGATTTCACACCGGCTGACGGGTGTAGGGAGCTGTCTTAGTCCCTCCTCCCCCGGGGAGAAAGTCAGGTTGAGGGGGAACGCTGCCGGTGGCGATAGCGGTGTGGCAGAGTACTGCTACACCGGAGTCGGTGCCGCGTCGGGTATCAGCCCGGCGGACCTCATATCGCTCCACAGCCCGGCCGGAATCTCCTGTTGCACCAAGGCGATGTTTTGTTCGAGTTCAGCAACCGATTGGACACCCGGGATTGCGGTCGCGACTGCGGGGTGGGCCAGCACGAACTGCAGTGCTGCGGCCTTGAGGTCGACACCGTGTGCCACGCAGATTTCGGTGAGCTTGCGAGCCCGGTCCAATAGGATATCCGGGGCCTGTTCATAGTCGAACGTGACGGGTTTCGAAAGATCGCGGGCCAGTATTCCGGAATTGTAAGGACCGCCTACCGTGATCTTTACATTGCGTTCGACACACGCGGGCAGGAATTCGGAAAGACCTGAGTGGTCGAGCAATGTGTATCTACCTGCAAGCAGGATGATGTCCAGGTTGAATCGCTGGATGAACCTCAGTGGCATTTGCCATTCGTTCATGCCGCAGCCAATCGCCTTGATAACTCCCTGTTCACGGAGTTCGATCAGCGCCGGGAAGGCTTCGTTTACAGCCTGTCCTTCGCCGTAAAGTTCGACATCGGGATCGTGCACGTAAATGATGTCGATCCGGTCGAGCTTCAGGCGGACAAGGCTTTCTTCTATCGACCGGTGAACATTGTCTCGGGTCCAAGAGTTGACCGCGGCCAGCTCGCCGATGCCGTCGGGATCGTCTTCGGGTGTGACGCCGCCTGGAACAGCGTTGAGAACACGTCCGATTTTGGTCGAGATCACGAAGCTGTCTCTGTCCGCGGAAGAATAGGTTGACATTCCGACGCGGGCTTCGGCCCGACCGTTGCCATAAAGCGGGGCGGTATCCACGTAGGAGACGCCGAACTCCCTGGCCCGGTCGATAATCCTGACCGCTTCTTCGTGCGCTGTGCCGCCATAGAGGCCATCACCAAGCACCATGCCACTGAGAGGCGCGGTGCCGAGACCGAGCCGGGGGACTTCTACTCCCGTGTCGCCGATTGCTACTTTTTCGAATGGATTCATTGTCGAATTCTTAATAATTTTGTTGTTGCATCGCGATTATCTGGAGACAATCTCGGCGATCGCGTCGCCCACGCCCTCAGTTGTCGACGACCCGCCAAGATCTGGTGTGATCGTTTCCCCCTGCTCCAGCAACTGCAGAACCGCCGCATCTACGTCAGCTGCTGCTGCGTCTTCCCCCAGGTGCCGCAGCATCATGGCTCCGGTCAGTATTTGTGCCATCGGGTTGGCGATGCCCTGCCCCGCGATGTCGGGGGCCGATCCGTGAGTGGGCTCGAACATCGAGGGAACGGTTTTGTCGGGGTTGATGTTGGCACTGCAGGCCAGCCCCAGACTGCCGCTGATGATCGCCCCTACATCGGTAATGATGTCGCCAAACAGGTTGGGTGCGACCATCACGTCGAACATTTCCGGCCTTCGTACGAGGTCCATGCACGCGGCGTCGATCAACAGCGATGTGGTGTCGATATCAGGGTATTCCTCAGCCACATCTTCGAATGTGCGGTCCCAGATTGTCATGTAACCGAGCGCATTCGATTTGGTTACCGACGTCACATGGTTTTTCTTGCCGCGCTCGCGGGCCAGGTCGAAGGCATACCGAATGGCCCGCTCACAGCCTTTTCGCGTGAAGACTGCCGTCTGAATTGCGACTTCGTCTGGCGAGCCGTGATATGCGAACCCACCGATGTTCAGGTACTCACCCTCGGTGTTCTCGCGGACCACGGTGAGATCAATGTCGTACGGGTTTTTACCTGAAAGGGGCGAGGTGACACCGGGATACAGCACTGACGGCCTCAGACAGATGTACTGATCGAACCGTCGCCTGATGGGCAAGAGCAGGCCGTCGAGCGTGATGTTGTCCTGGATGTCAGGGTGACCTACGGCCCCGAGGAAGACCGCATTGAAATCGGCGAGAGTGTCCAGTGCACTCGCGGGCATCATTTCATCGTGCTCGAAGTAGTAGTCCGAGCCCCACGGAAACTCCGTGTAGTCCCAGGAGATTCCATATTTTGGGGCCAGGGCGTCGAGAACTTTCATGCCCTCGTTGACCACATCTACCCCGATTCCGTCGCCTTTGACGATCGCTATTTTATGAGTTGCCATTCGTGTGTTTTCCTGTGATTTGGTGCACGAGGTGCTTAATTTTTCGAGCGTTCTTCAATTATTTCGAGTACACCCGCGATGTCGTGCTCGGTGTTTCCCTGCTCGATCATGTGGTGGAACATTTCATAGGATTTCAGGGCCAGTTCGAGCGAGAGACCCTCGTCGCGGGCGAGGTCTTTGATGATCCCCATGTCTTTGTCGAGGTTGCGGACCGGGGCTGCTGAATTGGCGAAGTCCCGAGTGGCTGTAATGGGTGCGCTCCGCGCTGCCATGACGCTGTTGCCCCAGCTCACTGTGAGGAGGTCGGCTGCGGCCGTTATATCGATACCGGCCGAATTGGCCAGGGCGAACGCCTCGGCTGCGGCGACCGTGTTGATTCCCACAAGGAGCTGGTTGATCAGCTTCATCGCGGTGCCCGCACCGCTGGGCCCCATCAACTTGACGTTCGCTCCCATCTTGCCGAGGTATTCGTATGCGGTTTCGAATGCGTCCTCGTTTCCGCCGACCATGATCGCGAGCGTCCCCCCGGCGGCACCTCCCGGTCCGCCGGAGATGGGGGCATCGAGAAAGTGAACACCCTTCAACTCAGCGGCCTCGGCGCATGCCCTCGAGGTGGCGATGTCGACCGTGCTGTGGTCGACGACAATCTGCCCGGGCTTTGCGTTTGCGATGACTCCGTCTTCGCCAAGCAGCAGATCGCGCGAAGTACGGATGTCGGGGAGGCAGACAAGGACAACGTCGACGCTCCGGGCGAGATCGGCAACCGAGGTTGCGCCCTTTGCACCCCGGTCGATCATCGCTTCGATCTTCGACTGGGTACGGGTAAACACCGTTAGGTCGGCTCCTTTTTCAAGGAGGTTGTCGACCATTCCCTGTCCCATGTTGCCGAGGCCGATAAATCCGACTGTCATTGTCTGAACACTCCTGCGGGCTGCCTGGGTCCCGTGTGAATCAACTGATAACCACGTGCCGTATCGAAACTGCAGACAGATGGGGAATCGTGCGAATGCGAACGGCCGGGCGATTATATCGGCTGGGCAACCGATTTTTGCCGGTTGTTCAGTCGAAAAATGTCGCCCGAAGTTAGCGTTCCGGCAGAACGGGCATTAGTCGGAGGTGCAGAGACTGATGAAAACCGGGCGGAAACAAAAAAAGCGCCGGATACTACCAGCGCCTTTTGCGATGTGTACAAATCCGGTTCAGTCGAGCTGTCGCAGCCTCGGGTCGAGGCGGTCTCGCAGCCAGTCGCCGAAGAAGTTCAGCGACATTACAACCAGGAAGATTGCAAAGCCTGGGAAGAACGAAATCCACCATGCTTCTTCGATGAAGGCTCGGCCGTCGTTTACGCTCTTGCCCCAGGCCGGAATCGGGTCGGGAATCCCGGCACCGAGGAACGACAGTGTCGCTTCGGTCAAGATCAACTGGCCGACACGGAGAGAAGCGACGACAAGAATGGTGCTAAACGTGCCGGGAAGTATGTGCCTGAGAAGTACCCGGAGGCTGGAAGCCCCGGCCACTCTTGCTGCGCTAACGTAGTCCTGGCTGCGAATTGTGAGGACGTCCGCCCTGACCTGCCGCACGAACGGCGTCCACGCGACAAGCGCGATTAAAAAGATAACCACCCCAACGGCGGCGCCACCCTGGTGCAGGAACAGTTGTGCAATGACGAGCGCGATCAGGATGAATGGCAGCGCCAGCCAGACATCGACGAGACGCATAAGAATCTCATCAGTCCAGCCTCCGAAGTATCCCGATATCAAACCTAGCATGGTTCCGATGATGATCCCCGAAGTGAGTGCCCAGCCGGTCACCTGCAGCGAAATTCGTGCGCCAAAAATCACTCGTGAAAGTACGTCGCGACCCAAGTTGTCGGCACCGAGAACGTACGTGGATCGGGAGAAATAGTTTTTCTTTGCGCGTGAAAAAGCCGACTTCCCTTTAGTAGTTGAACGATCGAAGTCGGCGGCATCAGGGAACGTATTGAATTCTGGGGTCGCACGCCCCCATGTCGGAGGGAAGTTACGGAATCCGAGAGACTGAGAGATTGGATCTGTCGGGGCCACGACCGGAGCAAATATGCCTGCGATCAGAAGCAAAACCATGATGAACAGCGGCAGCAGGGGCCACCTGCGGAGCAGATACCACGTCTGACTTACGAACGACCGTTCTTCCGTGGCGCGCGTATCAGCGTCTCGCCCGACGTTTTCGGGGTCCAAGGTTGTTTCAATTTCAGCCTGTTCAGCCATATGCCTTCAGTGAGTACTAAAAATTTCTCGCTAGATGGAATATCTAGTCGTAACGGATTCTTGGATCGATGAACGCGTACAGGAGGTCGGTGATGAATGTCATCGAAACGAACAGGATGGTGAAGAAGAACACCACGGCTTGCAATACCGGGAAGTCGTTGTTGTTCACAGCAGTGATGGCCATGTTTCCCATGCCTGGCCATGCGAATACAGTTTCAACGAGCACCGATCCGGTGAGGAAACCCGTAAGGCCGAGTGTCATTCCAGTCAGCGGCTGGATCAGTGCGTTCTTGAACGCGTGCTTCCAGATGACGACCCTGTTTGATACGCCCTTCGCACGGGCCAGCCTGATGTATTCCGAGTCGAGTACCTGGAGCATCGCATTACGCGTGATTCTCATGTAGAACGCGAATCCGCCTGCGGCCAATGTGATAGTTGGCAAAACCAGGTGCTTAACATCGAGCAGTCCATCGCCTTTCAATGCCGCGGGGAATATTTGCCAATGAACCGCGAATACGAGAATCAGAACAAGACCCAACCAGAACTGTGGAACCGCCTGTCCAAGAAGCGCGATGAACCTGCCGACATAATCCCAAATTGAGCCGCGCGTGACTGCCGAGAGGACTCCGAGTGGTATACCGATCAAGAACGAAAGCAAAAACGCAGTCGCGCCAAGGTGGATGGTAGACGGGAGCCTTTGCGTCACGATGCGGAAGACGGGCTTGCGGTCGAGAATCGTTTCACCCATGTCGCCTTTGAGTGTGCGACCAAGCCACAGTGCGTACTGTACCGGGACCGGCCGGTCCAGGGCGAGCCTCTTGCGAAGCGCCGCCTCGCCTTCAGCAGTGAGGCCATAACCGGAGTTCGCATAGAGCAACAGGGGGTCGCCCGCGGCGCGTGACAATAAGAAAACGAGCAAGGTCGCGACAACGATACTGACAAGCGAAAAGACGAATCTGCGAATAATGAAGCGCCGCATTTAGTTCCTATAAAACACATCGGAATTCGAACCCGAATCAAAGCCCGCTGAGACTACCATAAATTCTACCGGCTTCGGGAATCCCAACTCCCCTTTCGATTCTAATAGCTATGCGGATTTCATACTAAGCGCTCACTTAAATAAGAAGAGGCCCGCCAAATGGCGGGCCTCTCCATTATTCAAGTCAACTGCCTGTTGCAATTGAACTCATTGGGACAACGGACTATTTCAGTTCGAGGTTCCAGAGAGAGTTCAGGTTGCTAGCGGCTGCCAGATCCATCTTGAAGCTCTTGATCTTCTTGTTGTTGAAGTAGAAAGCGTCCGGGATCGAGACTACGCCAGGCTGTAGGTTCTGGTAGTAGACGTAGTCGAGGTACTCATTCGCAGCAATCGTCGCTGATGCAGAGTCAGAAGCCTCAGCCATTCGTCGGTAGAAACCGAGGATTTCTGGGGATTCGAAACCACAGGCGAAACCACCACGTGTGAGAGTCGTCTGCACAAGGCCCTTCGGGAAGTGCCAGGGGTTCGACTCTCGACCCTTGTCACACGAAGTGATCCAGGGGTGCGTGTTGGCCCGGCCAACAACTGTCGGTCGGAACGTTGCGTACGAGAACTTCAGGGAGAAGGTGGTGAGACCGATGTCGGACCAGAAGCCGGCAACCGCGTCAGCGACTTCACCTGTTATGGATGAGCCACCACCGAGCTCGGGTCCGGCGTAGATGGAGATCTCAAAGGCCCAATCGCCAAGAGGTCCGTCTTTACCGGCCTGACCGTGGTTGTAGTCGTTGTCCTGTGCCTTGATCAGGTCAATGGCGCCGTCCGGGTCGTAAGGGTATTCCCACTTAGCGTCCCAGTTCGGGCTTGTAGTCGAGAAGTACTCGACGTGAACAACGTTCCCCAGGCCAGCGACCAGAGTCTCGTTGACAAGGTCACGGTCTACTGCGATGGCCAGAGCACGGCGAATCAATCGCGCCTGCTCAAGGTCACCCTCACCGTGTGAGGAGCCAGGCTTGCCAATCCACGGTAGGTCGTGAACGAACGTTGCCTTGGTCGGGAGTGGCTGGCCTGCTTTATCGCCACCAGCGTAAACGTCTTCCCAGAGGTTACCCGAGAAGAAGATACCAAGCTGCACCGCGCCACCTGCAGTGGTCTGGGTGAACTCGGTAAGGTCGAGCTTGGCTGCGTCTTTCGGCTCAAGGTGGGCCATGTCGACCTGACCGTTGCGGAGAAGCGACAGTCGGGTGGTGGGCTCACTTACCTGAACGAACTGAATTCGGTCAGTTTTGGGCTCGAGTTCTGCCAGCCAGTGCGTACCGTCGCGGTTGGCGATGGTGTATGACTCGTCTCGGAGCCATTCTTCAACCTGGTAAGGGCCGGTAGCCACGATGTGGTCGGCGACCCAGTCCGCACCCTTGTCTTCAAAAGCACTCTTGGACAGAACGGTGAACGCCTGGCCTGACTGGTTGACGTAGTCGTCTTTCCATGTCGAGTCGTATGCCGTGAAGTCGAAGGTGATGGTCGTGTCGTCTACAGCGGTCCACTCGCCCCAGAGACCGGCGAAGTCACCAGCCTGTCCATGAATGGACTCAGGGTTTGTAACGCTGTTGGCGTCGTTCATCGTCCACGCAACGTCAGCTGCGGTCATCATTCCGGCGTCGTAGCCATCTACGACCTGGAACGACACGCCAGAGACGATCGTGACGGTTGCACTTGAAAGGTCAGACGCAATCGTGAAGTCAGTGGCCAGCCAGTTGAGGGTGCTGTCGTCAGCGGCTCGGCGGTACAGAGTTTCGCCTACACCGGTGTTCTTCAGACCTTCACAACACTGGTTCGCACCACGACCGTTTTCGCTGCCCATAGTCGTACCGCCAACGGCGATAACGGCTGTGCCAGCGGGGGTCTGTGTGTCCGGGGCCTTAATAAGGTCTTCAACAACCTCAGGTGCAATCGGCGCTGTGGTCGCCGTTACGACGACCTCAACGGTCTCGGTGTCACCTTTTTCGGTTACGATGACGGTTTCTCGGACGATTACGTCCTCACCCTTTTCGGTCACGATGACGGTTTCTCGGATGATGATCGGCTCTGCCGCTACATCGTCCGCGCCGCCACAAGCGACCGTGGCGATCATCGCACCGCCCATGAGAAGCCCAAACAAGAGCTTCAATTTTCCATTAGTAGACAATCAAATTCCTCCTCAGACGTGTTTTAACCCGAGATTTGGGCCTTGTTTGGAGACCAAACTTCAAGGTCAGATCCCCACGTCTATTGCGTCTCCAACCCGCCAGGCACGGTTAGCACCTGCTCGCCCACATGCGTATAAATTCGCGAAGGCAAGCAAGACACGCACCGCAAGAGGCACATCAGAACTTAGCCTTGGAATTATATGAACCCTGATTTCAGGGTGTCAACATTTCAACAAGCCATCTTGCTCGTTCAGGTCAACTAACTGACCTGGTGGCGAACACGGTCCCGGAGAAAATCGATAACGTTGTCGATCACCATATTCAGAGAAACATTAAGGGCTTCACTCGTATTGGCGGCAATGTGCGGTGTGAGGATCACATTGGGAAGCCGTGTCAACGGCGAGTTTCGGTCGAGGGGTTCGGTGTTGAACACGTCCAACGCCGCCCCGGCGATCGTTTCATTCGCAAGGGCTTCGGCCAGCGCACGTGAATTCACCAGTTGACCGCGCGCGGTGTTAATGAAAAGCGCGGTCGGTTTCATGCGGGCAAATTCGGACGATCCAAACATAGAGCGCGTGTCCGTCGTCAGGCGGGCATGAAGGGAAATCGCGTCCGAATTTTCCAGCAGTTCCGTAAAACTTACCTCGGTCCAATTGGAACTTTCACTGTTCTCTATAGTCTCGCTCATCGAACTCATCAGAATTCGCATCCCGATGCCTTCTGCGATGCGTGCCAAACGAATTCCGACTGCACCCGTGCCAACAATGCCCAGGGTTCTCCCAGCGAGTTGAGTGAGTTGCCCACCAGACCATTCACCGTCTCTCACCCTGAGGTCGAGCTGCGGTATTTTTCTGGCAAGTGCAAGAAGCAGGGCCAGGGCATGTTCAGCAACCGCTACCGTCGCCGCGTTGGGCGTATTTGTGACGACGACGCCCAGACGCCTTGCCGCTTCGACTGCCACGTGGTCGATTGCGGTACCCCACACGGCCACATGCTTAAGGCCCGGGGAAGCCCCTTCGAGAACTGTGTTTGTGACCCGTGTGGTAGTCCGCGCGACGATCATCGTGTGAACGCCTGAAAGTCGCGCGATCAGTTCGTACATGCTTCTGGGTCGCCGGATATGAGATACGACTTCGACATTCGGCAACCTGCGCAGACGGGCCAGTGCTGCCGAATCGGCAAATACGGGCGGGTCGTCGTCGGGCACCATGACTCGGATTGGTTGATCTGTATTTTCTGACGTCAAGTTGAAGTCCACCGCTCTCGGCGCTGACCGGAACCCGGTATCCCAGCGCCGCATTCCATGCCGTGGGTCGTGAATTCCGGTAAGTACAGTTCCGAAAATATCGCCGCTGCCATGCGAGCATATAGGCGAGTCTCAATTTTCGCTCGCAGCGAAAGCTCGTTCGATGCCCTCAATGCTACGATTGTGAGTCGATCAAACGGCATGCGGTCCGTTCGCAGCTGGCGACGGGGCGCTTCGGGCGAGCGGCGTTAATTCGGTCGATGCTAATAACAATTTTTCTATACCGACATTTCAGGGGTCAATAATTATGGTGTGCGTGCGGGTGATGTACTGGAAAGAAATCCCAGTTCAGGTTCAGGCAGAAGATGCAAGCGGGAGAGTTTCCAGACAGCTTGAAGACCGATTCCAGCAAGCGGCCGACATGGTTGCGATGCAGGACGGCAGCCAGGGTACTGACGAGTACCTGGATGGGTGGGGATTCGGTGACTACACAGATGGCGAAGGAACAGCGTCCGAGGCTGCCGACGCGATGGCTGTTCGATTAGAGAAGATGCCCGCCGATTTCACACTGAAAATTGTTGCCATGCAAAAAGATGGCACCAGGAACCCTGCTCCTGGTGCCATTGATCACTGGGCAACTGGCAGTGAATAAGCCCTAAAAGGTCGAACTTGTATCTAACATTAGTAGTAAATCATTTTCTCAAGTAAACAACCGGAGAGATCACTTGGTAGCTTGTAACGGGCATCCCGGCATTCTCGATCGCCTGGCGGCCGGCGAACTGCTAATTTTTGATGGTGCGACCGGAACGTACCTGCAGGAGCACGGGCTCGAGGCTGGCGGTAGCCCTGAACTGATGAACGCGGCCGGCCCCGACGCGGTCAGGGAGATGGCAAGACACTACTTTGAAGCGGGGTCGGACATCGTCCTGACCAACTCGTTTGGCGGCAACCGGTTTATTCTGGCAAAGTACGGTGTGGCGGACCGCCTGTTCGAATTAAACCGGCTTGCGGCAGAACACGCCCGCTCAGCCGCTCCCCCGGGTAAATACGTCGCAGGCTCAATCGGTCCGACGGGTGAGTTTCTTGAGCCGTCGGGCAACGTTACTGAAGACGAGTTGTATGACACATTCGCCCAGATGTCGAAAGCGTTTGAAGCAGGTGGTGCCGATGCCGTAATGATCGAAACACAGCTTGATCTCGAAGAGGCTTCCATTGCAGTTCGGGCGGCAAAAGAAAACACGGGTCTGGTCGTGATGGCCACAATGACATTCGACAAGGGTCCGCGTGGCTTCTTCACGATGTTCGGCAATACCCCGGAATCGGCTGTGATTGGCCTGCAGGGAGCAGGTGCCGACATCGTCGGTACCAACTGCGGCAGCGGGATCGAACGAATGGTCGAGATTGCGACGAAGATGCGTGCGGCAACCGATGGTTATCTCGTCGTTCAGTCGAACGCGGGCCTTCCCGAAATAATCAAGGGTGAGGTCTGCTATCCGGAAACGCCCGAATTCATGGCCGAGCACTATCGGAAGTTGGCGGATCTGCCAGTTAATGTCCTCGGCGGTTGCTGCGGGACGACTGCCGACCATATCCGCGCGCTTGTACAATCAGTCAAAGGCGAACTGGCGACTGCCTGAGTTGCAACAGGAGAAGTGATAGATGCCATCGCTGGCAGAACGACCGCGAATATCGGACCAGCTTAAGAAACTCGGCCGCTGTATTGAACTTGTCTCGATCGACCCGCACTTCCATGACGTGACGATCGGGCTGTTCCTTAAAGGCGGGGTGATGACGGTTTGGTCGTTCAGCGACAGAGCGGGAATTGCTGAACGGATTGAGCAGATAAGGGACCGCTGCACACGGCTCGGCGATGTCGTTGCAGTTGACGGGACGACCGACCAGCTGAAACTGATTTCCGATTTGGAACTCGACCGGGCCCTGAAGTTCATGTTCACGGCTGCCGTCGAAAAAGACCCCGCCCGAGAACTGCCCACCGGGAGGATCACCGCCCCCGACACCAAGACCAAGCTCATTTTTGTCGTCGAGGGCGCTGAGGAAGACGGCAAGTATGTCTACACGATCTCGACCGAAGGGCAGTCCGAGCGGGCGGAGATGCGGGTGCGGGCGACCGTCGGTGGCTTCATTCGGTATTCAGATTGCGAGCGCATTGCCAAGAATAAGTTCGCGTTCCCGGATGGAAGGCGGTATGACGAGTTTGCCCGCCTGATACTCCCACTCGCACGAAACGTGAGCGCCGTTGAATCGCAACTGGCGGCAAGCGAACTTGAAGGTCAGATGACGACGCAAACCCTGGGTTTTTCGCAGAGCTAGCCGGAACAGAGATCACAAATGTCACCAACCATCGAAAAAATGAAACCTCGAGACCGAGTTCTGGCTGCACTCGCGGGCGAACGGGTCGACCGCCCACCTGTCTGCACGCCGACGAACGTCGCGACGGTAGAGCTGATGGACCTGGTCGATGCGCCATTTCCAGATGCCAACCGCGACGGGGAAATGAATGCCCGTCTGGCGGCTACGGCCTACACCGAGCTCGGTTTCGACACGATCGCGCCTTATTTCTCGATCATCCAGGAATCTTCGGCGCTTGGCTGCGACATGCAGTGGGAGCAGAAGGACAACTGGCCGACCGTGAGAATGTCGAATCCGATCTGGAAGAGTTCGTCCGATGTAAAAATCCCTGCCGGGTTCCTTGAACACCAGGACACAAAAACGATAACTGACTCCATAAGCATTCTAAAAAAAGAGTATGGAAACGAGGTGGCGATCGTCGGGAAGACGATGGGTCCCTGGACTTTGGCCTACCACGTTTTTGGCGTCGAACCGTTCCTGCTGGGCACCGTCGACGATCCAGATGAGACCATGAAGGCACTCCATGCACTTAAAGAAGTGACGATTCTGTACGGTCTGGCGCAGATAGAGGCTGGTGCCGACATACTCACGCTGCCTGATCACGCAACCGGCGATCTCGTAAGCAGTGAATACTACAGGCGGTTCCTGCTCGAGATGCACCAGGAGCTTAAAGAGGCGCTACCCGTTCCGATCATGCTGCACATCTGCGGCAACACCGTCGATCGGATGCCGTACATCGCACAGACGGGGATGGCCGCTTTCCATTTCGATTCAAAGAACGACCCCGCGGACGCCATAGCCGCGGTCGATGGCGGTATCCGGCTGGTCGGAAACATCAACAACCCAACGACGCTGTATGCGCGTGGACCTGAAGAGGTGAGGGCCGAAGTTTTCGCAGCGCTCGACGCCGGGGTACAGTTGATTGGCCCCGAATGTGCGATTCCGCTCAAGACCAAGCTCGAAAACCTGCTTGAGATCCCAATTGCGATCGAAGACTGGGTTGCGGAGCACGGGGAGAACTAGTTTCTGGTGAAATCGTGAATTGGATGCACATCTAATCTCTGGCATTTTCTGACAATACTGAGACAATGAATGATTGGCGCTGTGATTGAAGCAGCGTTTAGTTCCAAATTTTCAAGACCCTGTACCCGCACGTTTCGAGATAATTAATGGCGATATCGCACGAAGGCCTGGCGCGAGAGTTTGAGTGGGTAACCAAACCCGGCGAACGGAAACACATCGGTGATGGTATCGATGGGACCGACCCGATCATGCAGGAAATGGCCTACGGGTTGATCGTCGGAAATAACACAGATGTCGACCGGCTGACCAAAGAGGCGCTGGACGGTGGCTACACGGCCAACCAGATCTTGGACGATGGTCTGCTGAATGGTATGGCCATAGTGGGCGTGAAATTTCGCGACAACGTCATTTTCGTACCCGAAGTCCTCGTTGCCGCCCGGGCGATGAAAGCCGGAATGGCGCACATCGAGCCTATTCTGTCGGCGTCCGGAGCTGAGCCCGCCGGGACGGTAATCATGGGCACTGTAAAAGGCGACCTCCACGATATTGGCAAGAACCTGTGCATCATGATGCTCCGCGGAGCCGGTTTCATTGTTCACGATATCGGCGTTGATTCGTCACCTGACGACTTCATCGACGCGGTCGAAGAGTTTGGTGCCGAGATAGTCGGGATGTCGGCGCTGCTGACCACGACAATGCCAAATATGGGCCGGACGATAGCTACTTTCGAGGATATGGGGCTGCGGGATGAAGTACGCATAATGGTAGGTGGTGCGCCTGTAACGCAGGATTTCGCTGACGAGATGGGCGCAGATGCATACGGTGACAATGCCGTAGAGGCGGTCGATAAGGCAAAGGAACTCATAAAGCTGCTGGCGGAACTGAAGTCCAGCTAACCGGGTTTACGTGCAACGACTGTTGATTCTGGAGGGTGTTTGGTGGCTGAAGAACCAACCCAAACCGGCAACGAGAGGGTGGATGGCGAGAAAGCACGCGCCAGCCTGGACCGCCTGTACACGATCTACCGTGATATCGCGGCTACGGCAGACGAAGTTATGCAGACGAGGTGTCCGTACAAGAACGCCAAAAGCCTGTGCACTGCAAAGTTCGGTTGCAGTAACCAGTTCTTCACAAAAGACCCAACTGCCTTGCCCGCCTGTGCCGGGAGCGATCGGATCGACTATCGAGATGCATGGGACACCGAGCCGCCCACCGCGTAACTGTTCCGGTGCGGCGGATCGGCCAGCCGGTTGTATGCCGTCAGTTCCCTCTCGCCGGGGAGAGGGCTAGGTTGAAGAGACTGAATCCGGCGGTGGAACAACTTTTGTCGAAAGTGTCTTGCTCATCAAATAGTTAAACCTCTTACCCCCAACCCTTTCCTGGCGGAGAGGAAATTCAGACATTGTTTTCTGAGGTACCTGGAATTTGAGTCCTGTTTTTCTGAATTCAAAGCGACTCGACTCGAAAAAAGACGACTCGCTGTTCGATTTCGCCGATTCCCTTTCGATCAGGGTTCCTACTTCGTGCGGCCGGACTGGCGAGTGTCACGAGTGCATCGTCGAGGTCAGGCGAGGTGCCAGCGCGCTTACGCCGCTAACGGAGTCCGAAAAGTTTTTACGCGGAAACTACCGGTTGGCCTGCCAGGCATTGGTCGCCGATCCTTCTGCGGATATCGAATTTTCAGTTCTGCGGCGGCAGCCGCGCATCCTTACGTCGGGAACCCGGCGAGACGTAGAGCTCAAACCCGCTTACGTGCGTGGGGATGATGGCGAAAACGTTGTTTTCAACGGCCCGGAAGGCCCGGTCACAGTCGATACCTTTCGGCAGGCTATTTACGGCATTGCGGCCGACCTCGGCACCACTACTGTCGTATTAAACCTGGTGGACCTGGAGTCGGGCGAAACTGTCTACACCGCGTCGTTCGAAAATCCGCAGCGGTTCGGCGGAAGCGACATCATGAACCGTATTTCTTACGATGGTGGCCCCGATGCCGGCGAGCTGCAGGCCGTGATGGTCTCTTCGATTAACTTCGAGATCGGCGAGATGGTACGGGCACTGAAAATCAGGCGTCGCCAGATTTACGAAATAGTTGCCGTCGGCAACACCACCATGCGTGAGATCTTCTTCGGCATCGACGTTCAGAGCATCGGCACCCGCCCTTACAAATCGTCCGTCGAGGACGAGTTCAGGGCCAGTAAACGCCCTACCACCGCACTCTCGGCCACCGCGGCCCGGCTGGGCCTGAGAATTCACCCCAAAGCGACCGTCTATGGCGGCCCGCTGATCGCCTCGCACCTCGGTGCAGACGTTGCAGCCGACCTGCTTGCGCTTGGCATGGAAGACCGCACCGACCCGGTGATCCTGGTCGACGTCGGTACCAACACCGAGGTCGTAGTCGGCTACAACGGGAAGTTGCTCGCGGCCTCGTGTCCGGCAGGCCCGGCGTTCGAGGGCGGCGAAGTGACCTACGGCATGCCGGGGTACGACGGCGCGATAGAAAAGGTGGCGATAAACGACCGGGGCCTGGCGGAGTCGAGGGTGATCGGCGATGTCGAGCCGATCGGTATTTGCGGCTCGGGCCTCATCGATCTCCTGGCGGAACTCAGACGTACCGGTATGATGGACGAACTTGGCAAGTTCGATGATGGTTCGGGGGAGTATGAGTTTTCCGAGTCCAACAACCTGACTCTATCGCGTGCCGACATCTCTGCGCTTGCGCAGGCCAAAGCGGCCAACTACTGCGGTCAGGCGATCGTTCTGCGCGAGTACGGGTTGCCGATCGACGAGTTCGAGAAGCTATACCTGGCTGGTGGGTTTGCCAACTATGTCGACGCATCAAATGCAATAGATATCGGGTTTATAGCGAACATGCCGCTCGACAGGGTGGAAAAGATCGGCAACGCGGCGCTCGAAGGCGCGACGATCATGCTCTTGTCGACCCCAAAGCGAGAAGAGATCGAGAAGCTCACCGCGACTATCGAACATGTCGAGCTTGAAACCGCGCCAGACTTCTTCGATTTCTTTGTCGAAGGCTGCCTGTTCAAACCGATGGGAAACGTCTGGCAAAACAGTTAGGTTGGCGGGTTCCAGTGTGGTGAGTTGCTCCTCTTCCGCCGAGAGAATGTCGGTTGCAGATGGCGGGCAAACCGCAGTCATAGGTATCATTTCGCCCATGACTACCAAAGTTCTTATTACCGATTACGTCTGGCCCTCGATCGATCCCGAAAGAGGAATACTGGAGGCTGCCGGCATCGAGCCAGTCGTCGCCCCCGATGCCTCCGAGTCGACCCTCACCGAACTGGCGCGCGACGTCGATGCCATCATGTTTTGTTTCGCGCAGGTCACCGGCAACGTGCTCGCAGGAGCCACAAACTGCAAGGTCGCGGCCAGGTACGGGATCGGCGTCGACAATGTCGATATTGCCAGGGCTACAGAACTTGGAATCGTGGTTACCAACGTGCCTGATTACTGCATGGACGAAGTTACCGACCATGCGCTGGGCATGATCCTTGCCTTGAACAGGCGTCTTGTTCCACACAACCGCGCTGTGGTTTCTGGCGGCTGGGGCGATGTGGTCTTGAACCAGCCCATGCACCGCACACGTGGCGCGACGCTGGGGATAGTCGGATTCGGTCGCATCGGGCGGGCGCTCGCTGCGAAAGCGGTCGGGTTTGGCATGAACATACTGGCCTACGACCCGCTGATTCAGCCCGGTTCCGAAGTGGAAGGTGCCAGGGCGGTGTCACTTGGAGAAGTGCTCACAGGATCCGACTTCGTATCGCTCCATGTGCCGCTGATTCCCGAGACCCAGAACATGATTGGGGCACCAGAGCTGGCGAAGATGAAGCCCGGCTCGATCATCGTCAACTGTGCGCGTGGCGGGCTGATCGATGAAGAAGCCCTCGCTGCGTCGCTGGCATCGGGCCACACGGCGGGTGCGGGCCTCGACGTTGTCGAACCGGCACCGCCCGACCCTGCGAGCCCTCTCCTGAAGCAGGAGAATGTGATAATCACACCCCACACGGCATTCTTCTCGCAGGCTTCCACTCTGGAACTTGAACGACGGACCGCGCAAGAGGTGATTCGTGTACTGAACGGTGAGCAGCCAGAGAACCTGATAAATCCCGACGTGCTGGGCACGGCCCGCTCGGGTATTTAGCCCAGCGCGCTTCTCAGGTCGCCTGCGCGGTCTGAGGCTGCGTTCACCTTGTTTGCATCGGCATTCGTCGAGAGGAACGCCGCACGAGAAACAGCGTCGGCGAGCCAGTAGAGCGACTTTGCATGCTCACCGGCCGCATCCTGCGCAGCAAATGCGTATTCACGGTAAGGCTCGTTCTTCATCCGGCGCCGGAAACCGTTGTTTGCAAGGCGCTTCTCCGCTGATACAAAAGAGGCAATAATTACCTTCCGGTCGTCGCCGTCGATCACGCTGTAGTCGAACTGAACCGGCCTGTTGGAGGATTTTTTCCGCCGGAAGAACAGGGACCAAACCAGCATTGCGCCGAACCCGATGTCGGTTAGGGCGAACAGACCCCAGTTTGCGCCGTGTTCGACGGCGAACTCGAAGGTCTTGAGCAGTGCGCCCGGAGTCTGGCCCGCAGCTGCGGCATGACTGTCGCCGAACCTGCGGTCGAGAAGCGAACTCAGGCCTGAAGTCGGGGCCTGCTCGATATCGGCAGCCGTTGGCAGATCGGGACGGGTCGAGGCGTTGAAAGGAATCCAACCGGCACCACGGAAGTAGATTTCCGACCAGGCATGAGCGTCGTCCGGCGTAATTTTACTGGCCCCGGAGTAGGTGTTGTATTCACCGGGCAGCCGGTCGCGACTCGGGACTGAAGCCCTGCTGAACGGGCCATCCGGGTTAGCGCAGATGCGAAATCGATGGCCGATCCGGGGAGTTCGCCGAAAACGAACCGTTTCAGGTCCGTCGATGGCGTCAGGGGCGATTCGACTTCGGTGTCGTAATCGAGTTTTTTTTGCAGATCTGAAGTGATTGCCAACGTCTTGTCGAAATCGTTCTCGTGCCTTTCGTAAGAGCCGATATCAGACGCCGTATTCCTTGTTGATCCATTCAGCCCGGTCTCTCTGCAGGATGTCCGGGTCGGTGTCGGGCTGCTCAGATACGACCTGGTATGTCGAACCGGGGGCAAGGTTGATCCGACCGCGATTATCGCGAGGGACCGCGATAGCGACCGGTTCATAGCCAGTCAGCAGGTTGCTCCCAAGATCGTCCTGAACGAAGTATGTCTGTAAATATCGGTCACTTCCATCGGTCCGGCCCGTACCTGACAGGAGAGAATGGAACCGGCGATTGTCTGTCACCGTCGAGTACCAGAGGCCGAGTCCGTCGTTTGCTTCAGTGTCGAACGTGTCATAAACCCTGCCGCGCCAGTAACTTGCAACCGGACTTCGTACGAACGCGATTTTGTCTGCACCGCCCAACTCGTAAATCAGTGTTGCCCCGTAGATTTCGTGCCCAACTCCGGACGCTTCACCGAAAAGGTCGTCTGCGATAGCCGGGCCATCGCCAGGGCAGTATTTCTAATATCGACCCGCTGGAACTAATCTGTCGCCCGGTGAACCACGCCAGCTTGGAGATGGATAAGCCCCGGTTAGTTAGGTAATTCGGCCAATAGCAATGACTCGTTGCCATTAGCTGTGAACCCGTACGTTCCGGTTGGAAGTCGCATCGATGCCGAGTACGCCGGGAAATGTGTGTTGCTAGAATTTAGGCCGATAACCGCATTCGCATTCGTTTTTTTTTGGAGTAGCAGCTTCGTGGGGTTCATGCTCGGATATTCAACGTACGCCCTGAAAATGGTCGATCCCTTCGAGGCGCTGCAGCTCATTAAAGAGGTTGGATATCAAGCCTTGGAGGTGTGCCTGAGCGAAGACTGGCCAACCTCGCCATTAAGGTTCCCACCGGCGAGGCAGGCTGATCTCGGCAAGCTGGCCGAGGACCTGGGATTTGCTTCGCCAATTCTGTTCGGCAACATCGACGTGTGTGCTCCGACTGCCGGTCGAATGACTATGTTCGACCTGACTAAGACCAAGTTCGAAATGGCACACCGTCTTCACTTCGATGACTCGCCGGTCCTGGTGACCACCACGCCGGGGCATTCGGCACCACCATGGGATTCGGGAAAAGACCAGATTAGGGATGCGTTTCTGAGCCTCGCCGAAATGGCGGCTGAGAACGATATTGTTGTGGCAATCGAAGCCCATGCGGGTACGGACTTCGAAACTCCCGAGAAGGCTGTGTGGATGATGGAGCAGACCAGGCACCCCAGCCTGACGCTCGACCTCGACATATCGCACTTTGTTGTCGAAGGAAACGAGATGGAGCACAGTGTGCAGTTGTGTGCTCCATTTTCGTCGATGGTCCATATCAAGGACGGGGCGAAGGTGGACGGACAGGTCGAGTTCTGCCTCCCGGGTGATGGCGATATCGATATAACCGGTTTTCTCAGGGCGTTGCGTGCAAACGGGCTGGAAGCAACTCCGGTTTTCGCCGAGGTGAGCGTGCAGCAATCTCGTGAAACCGATTACGACCCCCGCGGCGTGGCTGAGTTCTGCTACGGAGCGTTGAGCCTTGCGCGCGCGGCGCTGGAATAGCACTCTTTTTGGCCTGTACGAGTGTTAGGCCCGACGAACGGTAAACTCTCAGGCGACTTATGAATATTTCAATAAATAAGGCAGATCACGTCCTCGACGTAAATCCCGAAAGCACCCTGCTGGATGTCCTGAGCCAGGAGATCGGCCTGACCGGGACAAAGTACGGCTGCAGTCGTTCGAATATGGCGTCGAGGTCGGTCAGGGTGTCGTGGCAAAAATCCACGCTCGCACCGTCCAGCGACGACCAGTCGGCTGAATCCCGGGCTATGTGCCAGTAGTCATCAAGA
The DNA here is from genome assembly GCA_913048295.1 of uncultured Dehalococcoidia bacterium. Lineage (GTDB taxonomy): Bacteria > Chloroflexota > Dehalococcoidia > Lucifugimonadales > Lucifugimonadaceae > Lucifugimonas. Next base: position 4,269 of record CAJWWK010000033.1, on the reverse strand, counting down.
ACTGCGATTCGAATATCGGGCATTATTTCTTCCAGAAAGTCGACCACTTACCAGTAGATTTTCGAGCGTTACATATCGAACGTTTCAATTATCGATTTAGCTTTATACGCATGAAATGCTCGGCCAGTGGCACACCGTATTTCTTGCCCGTTTCGGCCAGTCTCTTGCGTGACCGTTCATCGCGCTCGTCGTTCCGCGGACCCACCTGGCTCAAGTGGGAATGGAGCGCGTTCTGACGGGTTTCAAAGTAATCGGTCACGTCCACAAATTCATCGGGCGTTTCGGCGCGAAATAGCCAGACTTCCTCGACCTTGTGGGGTTCAAGACCTTCGACCAGATGTTCCGGGTATGCAACGTGGTCCCGAGCGTAGGGGAACACGGCGTCGAGGGCCACTCTGCCCGTGATGCTGTGATCTCGATGGCGTATGTATGGGCGATTCGGATCGATGGTCAGCAGCACCCTGGGTTTGTGGACCCGGATCTGGCGAACGATTTTTTCGCGGAACTCATCGTTGTCTTCAAGGCCCTGATCGGGCAGCTTCAGGAACACTACATCGGCGAGTCCATAAGCCTTACCTGCATTGATCGTTTCGATCTCTCGCGTCTTCGCCAGGTCTTCGGGTTTTACCGAGCGGTTGCTGGTGCCCCTGTCGCCATTGGTACACACGACGAGGACGACTTTTTTGCCCTCTGCACACCAGCGTGCGATTGTGCCCCCGGCCGCCGATTCCGAATCGTCGGAGTGCGGGGTCACAACGAGTATTGAATCGGCTTCGTTTTCGGACATTTGCTTCCTTGTACCTGGCCTGACTCAGCGGGTGTGAGAGATTCGAAATTTGAAATCTGTGATTTTCATTCATGTCCTCAATACTATGCAGGTCGCGATGAACCACGGGTCGAACTTCGGTGACGGCGGTAAATATACAATCTGGCCGACGCGTGTGGGTGCGGACGGTAATTATCGACTGGCACATGATGTCTTCTCGTGAAAGGGTAGAGAAATTTGAGCGACGAAATCGGTGGGAAGATCAAGGCCCTGGTGTTTGACGTATTCGGCACGGTCGTTGACTGGCGAAGTTCTATTACACGGGAAATCAAGTCGGTCGGCAAACGCTTGGGCGTGGAGGCCAACTGGGAAGCGTTTGCGGACCGCTGGCGCGCCGGGTATCACGATGGCATGCAGGCTTTCCGCGACGGCACGGATGTGTGGAAGACCGCCGATCAGATGTACCGCGACCGGCTCGACCTGCTGCTTGCGGAGCATAGTATTACTAGCCTGTCGGAGCCGGAAACTGAACACCTGAACCGCGCCTGGCACCGGCTCGACCCGTGGCCTGACAGCGTTGAGGGCCTTACGAAACTCAAGTCGAAATTCGTTATTGGCACACTGTCGAATGGAAATGTTGGCCTGTTGGTCAACATGGCTAAATACGGCGGTTTGCCGTGGGACTGCGTGTTCGCAGGCGAACTGGCGGGCAGCTACAAGCCCGATCCAAAGGTTTACCTGATGGCTACGAATCTGCTGGGCCTTGAACCCCATGAGGTCATGATGATCGCGGCGCACAATCACGACCTTATTGCAGCGAAGAAAACTGGCCTTTCGACAGGGTTTGTGGCTCGACCTGATGAGTATGGCTCTGGCGATCGTAAGCCCGACCTGCACGCGGCGCCCGAGGTTGACGTTGCTGCGTCTGATTTCATCGAGCTTGCGACAAAGCTGGGTGTTTGAATCACCATTCCCAGTACTGAGGATATTGCCGCTCGCCAGACCGTGAAGCTATGTCTGCCCGGGTGTGCTATCAGCACAACGAACTTCGATTTCGATTCGCAAATCGTGGCAAAAACCGGGTTCGAGGCGATATCATCGAAGAGGTGATTCAGAGTGGATAGCGACCGTTGTCGTGACACACCTCATGGTGCCACCCGGTCTGACCGGTTAACTCGAACGCGCAGCGCCAACGTAGCTCAGTGGTAGAGCAGCTGTTTCGTAAACAGCAGGTCGACAGTTCAATCCTGTCCGTTGGCTCCAACTGAATCCATACTGAAGGACCCGCGAATAACATCGTGGGTCTTTTTGAGTCTGGGGCGAATTTGGGGCGAATTTCACTCAAGACAGTCGACGATGACGACTACGTTGACGCATCGTCGAGGTCGTTTGCAAGTAGTAACCAGTAACGGCGGACTTTGACGCGACGAACTACGGGGTCAACAGATACATCGGGCTCATGTTTCATGTCGTTTTCTCTCGTCCTGCAGGTTGAGTTGCTCCCGGATCGTCAGGGCATCTTCTCGATATTGAGCTGGCGCGAACATCTTGGGATTTTCAAGGTGGTGTATCAGGTCCTCTAATGCTCTCCTGGTGATGATCACCTTTTCACCCGGCCGCTTGGACCAAGGTTTCATGCCCAGAGGTTACTACTTGCGTCCCCGAATCCTCTGGCGGGCTGTCAGCTGGTGTGAAGGCACATCCTAAACTACGATGTACTAAAGAACACTCCCGCGCACACTTAACACCACGCGGATAAATGCCATGCATACGTGACCGTATATTGCGTGGATCAGTGAGAATATCTCGTACTCAGCTTCTATCTAAAACAGAATCATCGGAGAAGCCTGGCACTGAGTCTGCGTCTGCCCCGACCACGAATTCGCTCTGGATAGCCTCACGGTCGATCACCTGGGCAAGAAAAGAGCCGAGTAAGCCACCATCGCTGACTGATCGTCCCCGATTGTCCGGGTTAAGTCTTCCACGTTTTCAAGGCCAATCCAACTTGCCAATTCAGACTGAAATACGGATCATGTGACCGAACGACTCAACACAATGTTCAGCCGGGATGGGCAGAATTCATGTCATACATCGAAGCGATCGAGATTACGGTCGCAAACGTCGACGATCCTGGAACTATGGATCGCTCGCCTGAGAAACCCTCATCTCTCGACCTCTGCGCCTCAACAGATCCGTCCAAAGAAAACCCTTGTGACCCGTCAGTCGGAACATCTCCACAGCTCGTGGTCGTCAAAATCAGGTCGAGCGAAGGCATTGACGGTCATGGATTTGGTTGGGGTGTGAAGGGAGGGATGCGCGTCGCTCACGCAATTGCCGAGGTGTATCGCCCTGAGCTTGTTGGTGAAGATCCTTTCGATCGTGAGAAGTTGTGGCACAAGGCTCATCGTGCAGATCGATTCGGTGGAAACGTACCGTTTACCGCGTACGGCCCACTTGACGTTGCGCTCTGGGACATCGCGGCTCAGTCGGCCGGGGTCCCGCTTTACAAATTCATCGGAGCTTATAGAGACAAGGTTCCCGCATACGCCAGTTCTCCATTTCTAGAGAATCCAACGGAATACGCTGAGCTAGCACTTCAGGCAAAGGCCGACGGGTTCACCGCCTTCAAGCTTCATCCACCTGGTGAGCCGGAGATAGATATCGAGTGTTGCGCTGCGGTTAGAGATGCGGTGGGGCCCAGCATGGAATTGATGAGTGATCCGGTTGGCGGTGCCTACGATCACGGAGATGCGCTCAGAGTTGGACGTGCGCTTGAGAAACTATCATTCCTCTGGTTTGAAGAACCGCTGTTCGACCACGACATTCACGGCCTGGAGAAGCTTTCTGCCACATTGGATATCCCGATATGTGCAGGGGAGTGGAACTCCGATTTCTTCTCAAAAGTCAACTATTTGAAGAGCGGCGCGGCCGACATCATCCGAGCGGACGTATCGTGGACTGGCGGTGTAACGGGCGCCTTAAAATCGGCTCATTTTGCCGAAGGCTTTGGGGTCAACTGTGAACTTCACATGACTGTTCTGTCGCTTATGGACGTCGCTAACTTGCACGTCGCGTTAGCCGTGAAAAACTGTCGTTACCTTGAACTGCCGTATCCGGATGGTGCCAGCTTTGGCATTCTTCAACCCCTCGAGATCGATGCTCAAGGCCGGGTTTCAGCGCCTGACAAATCTGGGCTGGGAGTTGAACTGGACTGGCAAGCAATCGACGCAAATACCGTAGCGATCATTTGAATCTTATTAACCGGTGCTCACATGGGCGTACCTGAACCTCAGCTAAGCGTTGATTGATCCCGGTATTAGTCGTGCAGAATATTCGCCTCGATGTGATCCATGTCGAGGTCGCAGTCCAGATACAGATGTTAACGTTGGTATCCTTGGTCACAACTGTACCCACTTCATTCCCGTATTCGACGCACTGATGTCACGGTCTGTCGGACGTCAGCAAAAGTGGGACAGTTTTCGGGCCTGAAATAAGAGAGAGAT
>CAJWWK010000032.1 GCA_913048295.1 uncultured Dehalococcoidia bacterium | reverse complement strand
GCTGACGAGCCCGCGTCCGAAACTGTGAAAGCGCAGCTGCAAGACACCGCACCGGGGATTGCCCGAGATGCCGAAGCCGCTGTCGCGTTTCCGGCGCAGGTAACGGCGGCGCTTGAATATGCCGCGGCGAACCAGTACGAGTACGGTCCCCGATTGCACGATGTCGAGCTGACATGGGATGTCGTTTCTGCCGAAGCGATGGTTAACGACATCGTACGCGTCCGGCTCCAATACTCACCCGCTACAAGTTTCCGTGGCGATCCGGGTGTCGAGTACATGGATGTCGATCCAGATGGCGCAATCCTGGCCAGGCGCCAGGTCCGGGTACCAAAGGAAAACAAGCCCGTTGTTTTGATGGGAATCACCGCGTTCTCAGTGGTCCTTGCAGTATTCGTAATCTCTTTTTTGACTGTTCTCAAACCCGAAGGTGGCGATCCACTGTATGTCGCCGGTCGGGTCCTGTGGATAAGGGCGGAACGACCGGTTGCCGAACAAAACATTGTCTACACAGGTGCCTCCACATCGGGAAAAACACACATCTGGGAAATGAATCCGGTCGACGCAGAAAATAACGTTCTTGTTTACGTCAAGGTGCGGCTGATCAACCAGAGTTCTGGAACCGCGTCAATACTCATCGATGAAAACGCCGCCGATCTGCTCGATGGAAACAGGAAGAGCTACCAACCGTTGAACTCGATAACGAATGCCCACACCGCCGATGCTGGCACCGAGGTCAATGTGGCTGGCTTCATTCCGATGTGGGGTTCGATAGAACTGAACAACGGTCAGGAAGTTTCCGGCATGCTGGTTTTCGAATTACCGCGCGGAAGCTCGTTTACAGAACTCCGCTGGAACGCCTCGGATTCAGCCATAATTCGTTACCGGTAGTTGCCAGTTCCAGGCAATCACAGCCCGCATTCAAGCTAGAATCGGGGCAGCATGTCATCGAACAACGGTTCCCCCGAAGGTTCACCAGCCGCGTCCAGGGCCGACAGGACTGAAGATGACGAACGCGGGCCGAAAAACAAAACCCGAAGTTCACAAAAGTCCGGCGTTACCAAGAATCGTGTGACACGCACACCGTCAGGAACGACCGATGGGTCTGGTGCGCCTGGGAAACAGCCCACGACAGGAAAAAAACTCTCGCCCGGTCGCCGCCAGTTCCTGGAATTTAAGACCAGCTACCCGGATGCACTCCTCCTCATCCGAATGGGTGATTTCTACGAAGCCTTCGATGAAGACGCACACACACTTTCAAAAGTGCTTGGAATTGCTCTCACATCCAGGGAATCGGGCGCAGGCGGAAAAGCTCCCCTCGCGGGAATCCCCTACCACTCTCTCGACAACCATCTGGGGACTCTCGTAGCAGCGGGGCTAAAGGTCGCAATTGCCGAACAGACCAGTGATCCTGCCAAATCCAGGGGTCTCGTCGAACGTGCAGTTGTGCGTGTCGTTACCCCGGGAACAATCATTGAGCCCGCGCTTCTCGAACCCACCACCAACAACTACCTGGCAGTGGCCGTAAGCGATGGCATCCGGGCCGGTCTCGCCTACGTCGATATATCAACAAGCGTATTCGTGACAGGGGAATTTCCGGCCGAAGAACTCAGGGACGAAATCTTTCGTATGGAACCGGCCGAGTTACTTGCCGACGGCACTGCGGCCGAACTGGTCCGCGCAGAACATGATTCGTCGATGATCGTCCGCCCGCTCGATGAAACTCGACTGGATTCCGACCTGGCCGCGGCCCGCCTCAAAGAGCATTTCAAAGTAAGCACGCTTGAGGCATTCGGCTGCGAACACCTGCCCCTGGCCGTGGTCGCAGCAGCCTCGGTGCTCGACTTTGTCGGCGAAACGCAATTCGGCGCAATCCCGCAAATTGCCTCACTCCGGACCGAGTCGACGAACTCTTACATGAAATTAGACCAGAAGGCGCTGCGCGATCTCGAGGTCTTCAACTCGTCCCTTGACCGAACGAACGCACCAACGCTCTACCGAACGCTCAATCACACGAAAACGGCAATGGGGGCGAGGACTCTCAGGAGCTGGCTCACCAGACCGCCGATGGATGTCGAATCTGTCAGGCGACGGCAGGATGTGGTGGCCGAGTTCTTCGACGACCAGGCCGCGCGTACGCGCGTTCAAGCCTGCATGTCGAAGGTGCCGGATCTCGAACGCCTGACAAACAGGGTCCGAACGAACACAGCCACTCCACGCGACCTCGCATCGCTCCGAGACGGATTGTCAGTCATCCCCGATCTTCTTGACGCCCTTCCACAAGGCGTAATACCCGGTGGTGCCGTGATCGGCCGCCTGCATTCATCCGGAGAGGCAGTCGACCTGCTCAACGCCGCGATTGCCGAAGACCCATCGATATCGGTCGGGGAAGGGTCGGCAATTCGCGAGGGGTTCCATGCTGAACTGGACGAAGTCCGCTCCCTGTCCGGCGATGCAAGATCAAGTATCGCCGCCCTCGAGGCCGACCACCGGGAATCGACCGGCATCAAAAATCTAAAAATTGGCTATAACCGCGTTTTCGGCTACTACCTCGAGGTTTCAAAATCCAACATCCATCTTGTTCCAGATTCTTTCGAACGGCGTCAGACACTTGTAAACGGTGAACGGTTCATTACACCGGCACTCAAAGAACTCGAGTCGAAAATCCTCACGGCTCGCGACCGCATTAGCGAGCTTGAACGCGAAATATTCAGGCGCGTCTGCGGAGAACTGACCGTGCACGGCGAGAGAATCATGGAGACTGCCAGCGCCATCGGTACACTCGACTCCCTTTCTTCCATGGCGCAGGCCGCTGCCGAAAACGGCTGGGTCCGCCCAACTGTCGATGACGATTCATTTTTGGAGATCAAGGCCGGTCGCCACCCGGTCGTCGAATCGGCGCTTGGTCCCGGCCGGTTCGTCCCGAATGACATCGATCTTTCGAATTCCGAGCGTCAGATAATGATCATCACCGGACCGAACATGTCCGGTAAATCCACTTACATCCGGCAGGCCGCCATCCTGGTGCTGATGGCGCAGGTCGGGTGCTTCATTCCGGCCGATGAGGCCCGAATCGGCATTGTTGACCGAATATTCACCCGGGCGGGGCTTTCCGATGACATCTCCGGCGGCCAATCGACTTTCATGGTCGAAATGGTCGAAACCGCTTCTATTTTGAATCAGGCCACCAGCCGATCGCTGGCAGTGCTCGATGAGATCGGCAGAGGTACCTCGACCTACGATGGACTCGCGATCGCCCGGGCCGTCGCCGAGCATATCCACGACTCCCCGAAGCTCGGCTGCAAAACGCTGTTTGCCACTCACTATCACGAGATGACCCAGCTCGCCGATCAACTCCCGCGTGCGCACAACCTCCGGGTTGCGGTTGCGGAAGATGCCGGTGAAGTCGTATTCCTGCACCAGATAGTGCCCGGCGGTGCCGATCGCTCCTACGGTGTACATGTCGCCCGCCTGGCCGGTATGCCGGGTGCCGTGGTGAGCAGGGCATGGGATCTGCTTGAACAGTTGGAAAGTAATCCGACAACTACCGGCGACCCCGCCGGATACCAGATGCAGATGCAATTCGGTGAGCGGCAGGGCGTTAACGAGTCCGAAACACTTGAAGAACTGAAGGCTCTCGACATCGCCAGCATGACTCCGCTCGAGGCGATCACCGCTCTGTTCGGTCTGCAGGAACGTGCGAATCAAACACCCGAGCGGTAAGGCGTTTGGAAGCCCACAACCCGAATGTACCGTCATATATGAGTATAGTCGAGTGTGTATAAAAGTAGATTATGGTGGTTCGCGTCCGCTGTAATAGGCCGATTTAAGCCGCATTTATGCCCTAATTTCGTAGCGATTGCACACAGGCGTAAATTCTCCCGTTCCAGCAAAATCGAGCACATGGCTGCGGGTCAATTGTTACGCCAAAACATGGTTCGGAAATCGTGGGTCGACTCGATTAAATAACTGTTATGGAAGCTGGATATTTCGCAATATTCTGGCTGCTCATCGGCAGGCCCCTCAACGCTGTTATCGACCGACTCTTGCCCCATGATTACGTCGATGGTGTCATCGCGAAGGGAGCGCACACTCGGCCACTTCAGTGGTGGGAGTGGTTACCGATCCTGTCCGCTGTCGGTGCCGCGAAAACCAGACGCGTTCCATTTCCGAACCTCTGGATTCGATACCCGATCGTCGAACTGACCACCGCTGCCCTGTTCGGCCTCACCTGGTACCGGCTGTCACAATCGAACTTGCAGATCTGGCTGATACTCATTTCCCTTGCATTTATTGCCACCCTGATCGCCCTGGCGTTCATAGACTTTGAGACGACATATCTACCAGATGCTCTCGTACTACCGTTGCTGACAGTGGCGATAGTCGTCTCGTTCCTGGTACCAGATCGAGAGTGGTGGCAGGGCCTGGCGGGTGCGCGGCTGGATATGCGGGGTTCTACCCGTTTGCCTGGATCGGTGATCGCCTGAACAGACCGGTCATGGGCTGGGGTGACGTAAAGCTGGCAGCCGCACTGGGCGCAATACTCGGACTAGCACCACTGGGACTCGGTCTTTACATCGGCGTCATAATCGGTGGGGCAGTGGCCATCGTTGTTTACGCGGCCCGATTGATCGGGTTCAACCGCATATTGATCCCTTACGGTCCGTACCTCGTGGCAAGCGGCATAATATCGATGCTGTATTTTCGTTCTATAGCCGACTGGATTTCCGGCCAACTCTGATAGGTTTTTCGACCATGACCCTGATCGATGTAATTCAGGTGGGGGTGCTCTCAACGAACTGTTACGTAGTTCGTTCTGAAAACTCGCTGCGCTGTGTCCTCGTCGATCCCGGAGGAGAAGCGAACAGTATTTTCGACTTCCTCGACCGGCGCATACTTGAGCCCGAGCTAATAATTTCCACGCACGCCCACGCTGACCACACAGGGGCGGTCGCGCCACTGATTTCACGATTTAGCACCTGTAAATTTGCAATGGGTGCTGCCGACGTTAATGCGGCATCTGAGCAGAAATTCTGGCTAAAGAACATGCTGGGCGACTTTCAGAACCCCCCTGCGCCAGACAAGCATCTCAAGGGAGGTGAAATCCTGACCTGCGATGGCCTCGACATCAACGTCCTCGCAACACCGGGGCACACATCGGGAAGCATTTCTCTGCACGTGGGGAGCTATGTGCTTACCGGGGATACCCTGTTTCGAGAATCGATCGGCCGCTTCGACCTCTCTGATGGCGACCAGGAGTTAGAAATTGCGAGTATTCGAACGGTTCTGTTCGCCCTCGACGATGACACAGTAGTGCTGCCGGGTCACGGACCCACCACCACTATCGGGCACGAGCGAACGTCAAATCCGTTTGTATAGCGACGCTGACCGGGTGCTGCCCAACGTAAATCCGCTGCTTCATGGACACCTATGAAGCCACCCGTGGCTGATCCTCGTATCACCCGGTGAACGCCGGACCGTCCGGCGCAGCCGCGAGCTTAATCGGCGTGTCACCGGAATCCGGTGCTCGGTACCAAGTCACAAGAGTGTCGACCTATGGACCTTTCATCAACAGATGCACTGATCATCGTTGATATGCAGAACGATTACTGCAGCGAGGGGAGTGTCCCGGTGACCGGAGCAGCTGCACTGGTGAAAACCCTCTCCGACCTGTCGCGCCGCGTAATGTCTCGTGGCGGGAGAGTGCTGGTGACCTAGGACTGGCACACCGATAAGCATCTTTCGTTCTCAGAAAATGGCGGGACCTGGCCGCAGCACTGTGTGCAGGGCACGAAGGGGGCCGAACTCCACTCTGAACTGAACTTGCCGGTCGGTTCATTGGTGATAAGAAAGGGCGCCGATCGCAGGATAGAGGCGCGGTCGGCCTTTACCGAATCGAAGCTCTTAGAAACCCTGCAGCGATTTTCGGTCGAGCGCGTATATATTTGCGGTGTTCCGACCGAGCTGACCGTACTCGAAACTGCACTCGAGGCCAACTCGCTAGGTTTCACCACGTTTGCGGTTGAGGATGGAATAGCCGCACTTACACAGGATGCCGCAGAAGTTGCCGGGGCCATAGAAAAAATGAAAGACGCCGGGATCGAGTTGATAAGCAGAGACGAACTGGCAGGGTAAGCCCGATCACTGCCATCTAAATATTTTCTGCCTATACAGCGAAAAGCACGATCCACAGGAAAGACGCATTTGGCTGACACCAGAAAAAAAGAACGCCCGGGCCAAGCAGGCCCGGGCGTTCTCAACTAACCCTCTGATTTCGGATTCTGGCTCAGATGAACAGGGGACCGAAGATCAGTGAAACGATGGCCATCAACTTCAGCAGAATGTTGATCGCCGGACCGGAAGTGTCCTTGAAAGGATCTCCAACCGTGTCGCCGGTCACCGCGGCGGCGTGAGTATCTGAACCCTTCCCACCGAAGTTTCCAAGTTCCACATACTTCTTGGCGTTGTCCCAGGCGCCACCCGCATTTGCCATGAAGATCGCCAGAAGGAAGCCAGAGACGATCGAACCGGCCAGCATGCCCCCAAGGGCCTCGGCTCCCATCAACGCTCCAATTGCGATCGGTGCAACGATCGCGATCAGCCCCGGAACGATCATCGCCTTGAGTGCACCCTGAGTGCTGATAGCCACTGCACGGGCCGCATCGGGTTTAACACCCGGCAGGCCCTCGCGAAGGCCAGGGATTTCCCTGAACTGGCGTCTGACCTCCTCGATCATCTCGCCAGCCGCGGTGCCGACGGCCTGCATTGTCAGGCCCGAGAAAAGGAATGGCAAAAGACCGCCGATGATCGTTCCGATGAGAACCTTTGGCTCCAGCAGATCCAATGTAGTGACGCCTGTGACCAGCGTGTAGGCTACCAGGAGGGCGAGGGCCGTCAGCACAGCCGATCCAATGGCAAACCCCTTGCCGGTGGCCGCCGTGGTGTTTCCAAGGGCGTCCAGGGCGTCGGTGCGCTTTCGCACCTCGGGGTCGAGGTGCGCCTGCTCGGCAATGCCGCCCGCGTTGTCGGCCACCGGGCCGAATGCGTCAGTTGCCAGGGTGATGCCGAGTGTCGAGAGCATACCAACGGCAGCGAGTCCGATGCCGTACAGGCCGGCGAGCTCGTTGGCGACGAAGATGCCAGCCGCAATTGCCAGCGCCGGAATGACCGTGCTGTAGAGGCCAATCGACAAGCCGGCGATAATCGTTGATGGGTGGCCCGTCTGCGCCTGCTGCGCTATCCACTTCACCGGGTTGAACTCGAATTTGCCTATCTTGAGCCCCTCGTACGATGTGAACCACTCAGTCGACGTCCCGATCACCTGCCCGACGACGATGCCGGTGACTACGACCCAGAAGAGTTTGAATTCGAGGCCTGGAGAAGAGTTGATGTAGATGGCCGTGCCGACAAGCGAGAGCGCACCGGCGCTAAAAATCCCGTACCGCAACGACCACAGCAGCTTGCCCATATCGGCCTTGTCGCCAGTTCGTACAAGAAACAATCCCAGTATCGAAGCGATGATTCCGATGCCAGCGATAACCAGCGGCAGCACAGCCCTTGGCTCATCCAACGAGTACGAACTGCCCGCACTCAATGCGAGGAATGCCAGTGAAATCGTGGCGATGATCGAACCGACGTACGACTCGAACAGGTCTGCGCCCATTCCGGCAACATCCCCCACGTTATCTCCCACGTTGTCGGCAATCACGGCCGGATTGCGGGGGTCGTCTTCTTCAAGACCGGCCTCGACCTTACCCACGAGGTCGGCGCCAACGTCAGCGGCCTTCGTGTAGATGCCGCCTCCGACACGGGCGAACAGGGCGATGGACGATGCGCCGAACCCGAATCCGGCAATTACGTTCGGGTTTTCGAATATCAGCCACAGTGCTGAAACCCCGATGATGCCGATTCCCACGACGGTCAGCCCCATTACCGCACCGGTGCTGAACGCCACTTGCAGGGCCTTGTTCAAGCCGTGCTGGGCGGCTGTGGCAGTGCGCGTGTTGCCTCGAACGGCAATGCTCATGCCTATAAAGCCGGCCAGGCCCGAACCTACGGCCCCGGCAAGATATGCAAGGGCCGTCCACGGGCCATCCGACTCGATCGCTCCGCCCGCACCGAGCCTCTCTATGGTCGCGTTGCCGAGAATGTTGTAGTCGATGAAGACCGCAAGGATCGCGAACATGATCACCACGAACACCGCAAGGATCGAGTATTCCTTGCGCAGGAACGCCGCGGAACCTTCCTGGATGAGGGCGCCGATCTCCCGGACCGCTTCGTTGCCCGACGGCTGCCGCATGACTCGCCACACAAGTAGGGCCGCCGCGACAAGGCCAACGGCCCCGGCCGCGATTGCAAGCAGGATCGAATCCATCTATATATCTCCGCGAAAGAACCTTCCACGCTCGAACGCCCTGGATAACCTGGGTGTCACGGGAAGGTCCGGTATTAGAGGTTGGAACACCAGTTCACTGATCAATTCCGAAAATCGAAGCCAATGCAGCACCGTCCAACTTCTGGTTGACCTGAGAACGCTAGCATTGGCCTGCAGGCCAGTCAACGAATCGAAGGGTCGGTTACGATAATCGAACCCATGTTCACTAATGCGCTGAGTCGGCTCGAGTGTGCTCAGATTATTTACCTGGCATTTTGAAAATCGACTCCGCCCACGAAGCGTATCGCTGCGGTCGCACGGGTTCCCCCATTACCCACCAGCGCCTTATTACGGGAACCATATCTAGCGATATGCGCCCTCAAACAGATCGACAAGTTCAGCCGTGGCCGCACCGATATCGTCAGCCAATGTGATGGCTGTGGCGACGCAAATCGAGTCAGCTCCCACCGCTACAACCGATTCCAGATTCGAAGCGTTGATACCGCCGATCGCGACGATATGGGTCGCGCAGGATTCGCTCACAGACCGCAGCGTTTCAAGTCCGGCAGGACGTGTATCCGCCTTGGTACTTGTCGAAAATATCGCTCCGACCGCAAGGTAATCCGCGCCACTCCGCTCCGATTCCCGGGCTTCGCTCAGCAAGGCGTTAGAGGTCCCTATCACCTGCCGGTCGTCGAGCACAATTCGGCAGTCTTCCACCCGAAGATCGCCCTGCCCCACATGCAAGCCGTCGGCACCGATAATGCGCGCAATATCGGCGTGGTCGTTGACGATAAAAAGCCTGCCCGATGCATGTGCCAGCTTCTGGATCTGGACAGCGCGTTCGGCAATCCGCCTCTTTTGCGACAACTTGTCCCGTAACTGAACCACCGAAGCGCCCGCCTCAAACGCGGCCCTGACCACGTCGACAACGTCCCGCCCGTTTGTGTATTCGGGGTCAACTATTACGTAGATACCCCTCATGCCGGCGACCGTTTGTGTGCGCGATGTTCCTGGTGAACTCAATAAACTTCTCTTTTGTAATTTCCGGGTATTTTGAGCCCCGGAGTCCAGACGACTCGACTGTACTGAAAAACCCCCGGGCAAAATCGCCAGTCTATGAGGGACGCTGAGGCTCCATACCGGCCTGTTGGACCAACACGGAATCTGCCCTGAATTCTACCGTGGATAACGGCGATTAAATCCCGTGCTACAGCGCTTCTTGTAAGCTTCACCGACTTTACTGACGCCACACCGGAACCCGGCGGCTTGCCGCCGTGCAAAAAGGGCGAATGCGAATGACTGTGTCATGGCCAGCCCAGGACGATCTGCTGAAATGGATGAGCTCCGATTTGCGCAACTGGGGGCGCTGGGGAGACGACGATCAAAGAGGAACTCTGAACCATCTCTCACCGGAAAAAACTATGCAGGCAGTGAGCCTGGTTTCTGAAGGCGTGACCGTAAGCTGCGCGCGGCCGGTAGATTTCAAAGCGTCCATCGACGTGCCCCGGCCCCCGCAACATTTCATGGTCTCGGCCGGCGACTCTTTCCGCCGCGGTGAGTCGCAGGACCGCCAGGTTGCCATGGACTATTTCGGCATGATCTTCCACGGCCACACTGTGACCCATATTGACAGCCTCGCTCATTTTTTCTGGGACGGCCAGACATACAACGGGCGTCCTTCAAGTGTCGTGTCTACCGCTGAAGGCGCGACGGAGTTCGACGTGATGGCCGGCTCCGGCGGGATAGTAACGAAAGGGGTGTTGGTCGACGCTCCGCTCCTCCGGGGAGTCGATTTTGTTGAGCGGGGTGACGGCGTTGGCCTTGCCGATATCGAGGCTGCGGAGCGAGATCACGGCGTCAGGGTCGAAAAAGGCGACGTGCTACTTTTACGCACAGGCCAGCTAGGCCGTCGCGAGATAGTTGGGCCGGTCGACGTTTGGGTGGACGGCTCTGCGGGGCCCTCACCGGAGATTCTACCCCTGCTGCATGAACGAGAGGTCGCTGTGATGGGCTCGGATACCGGAAACGATGTCGCCCCGAATCCCTACGAGCGGTTTACCAATCCGGTGCACCAGGTAGGGATTGTTTCCATGGGATTATGGATCCTCGATAACGCCTGGCTCGACGATCTCGCCGAGGCCTGCGAACAGCGTGGGAGATGGGAATTCATGATCTCCATCCTGCCGCTGAAATTGCCCACGGTCACGGGGTCTCCGGTCAACCCGATAGTGATCTTCTAAACCCGCGAATCGATCCGCCAGTCCGAGTTCTGGAGGTCGTTCTTGGCCAGGTAACTCTGGGCCACCGCCTGCAGTCGGAGAGACTTTTGAACTGAAATCTGCTCGACTCCAGAACCGAACGCCCAGTTCGTCCGAGTTTTCACTTCAAAGAAGGCAAGCCAGGCACCTGCGCGGGCCACGATGTCGATCTCTCCCTCACGGGTACGGTAGTTGGTCCCCACGATCTCGTAGCCAAGCTGGTTGGTCACATGCGATCGCGCGGCAGACTCGCCAGCCCTGCCAGTACCCTGAGGAAGGTTCAAATTTCCGCTTGAAGATCCCAAAACAACCTGATTTCCTCGCTCGCACTCCAACTGGGGATCGATGGACAGGCCCGGCAACCGGTTACCCACCCAGAACGTCCCTGACCGGCTTGAAGCTGCGTCTGTGGATGGGCGAAACTCCGAGCTCCTTCAGTGCAGCCATGTGCATCGTCGTTCCGTAGCCCTTGTGCTCGGCGAACCCGTAGCCGGGATACTCCGACTCAAAAATGGTTGCCATCAGACGGTCCCTCGTCACCTTGGCAATAATTGAAGCGGCCGCCACGCTCTGGCTGCGAGAGTCCGCCTTCACAATCGAAGTCTGCGGGACCGGGACCGAATACAGTTCTACGGCATCTATCAGCAAGTGTTCCGGCTGGGGATCGAGCTCCGTTATAGCTCTCGACATCGCGAGCCTCGTCGCCGCAATAATTCCGATCGAATCTATCTCATCGGCCGTGCACGCGCCGACCCCGTACCCGATACACCAGCCAATCAGCCAGTCGAATGACTGCTGCCGTTGCGCCGCAGAAAGCACCTTGCTGTCGTTAACAATTCGGCTGTATTCAACCGGAACCGGCCCCGGAAGAATAGCTGCGGCTGCTACAACCGGTCCGGCCAGCGTGCCGCGGCCAACTTCATCCACCCCGGCAATCAATAGTTGAGAACCGTTTGCAATCTCGTTTTCTATAGAAAAATCAGGGACCAGTCGGACAGTCTTCGGCAAAGGGAATTCCACAAACGGCTGACAGTTATCAGGCTAAGGCATGCGTCGACGGAGTCCCATCGACGGCATCCGCTCGCAGGCAAAGCCACAGGCGGATGGAGCCAGAAGCATACCGTCACCGTGGGAAAATTTGAGCCAATGTGTCCCAGGGCCGACCAGCCAGCTTACCGGGCGGGCGAAACTACGACCCGGCCATCAGGTGCCAGAATGCCCGCCGGCACTTCATTTACGAGAGAGCCAGTCGCAGGCTTGACAGCGCGCTCCGGAAGTGAATACTCGATCAGCCCACCACCAATCACGATCTCTCCGTCGTAGAAAACAACGGCCTGTCCGGGGGTAATCGCGCGGGCCGGATCATCGAACTCGATTTCAGCCCCGTTATTCGGTAGGGCACGGACGCGAGCCGGAGCGTTGCCACCGTTATACCTGATGCGGGCACCTACGTTGACCCAACTGATCGGAGGTATTCCCGACAACCAGTTAACGCCCGAAGCGTAAAGGCGGGTCTTCATCAACTTTTCGGCCGGTCCAACGGTGATTCGCCCGGATTCTGAATTAATGTCGGTCACATACAGCGGTCGAGTCGTGTTGTTGACGACCGGCAGTCGCTTTCGCTGACCGATCGTGAAGCCGTGAATTCCGTCGTGCTCGCCGACGATAATCCCATCTGAATCGACGATCTCGCCAGGCAGCTTTCGCTTCAGGCGCGGCTCGATAAAGCGGCTGTAGTCGCCATCGGGAATAAAGCAAATATCCTGCGAATCGGGCTTGTCGGCTATCGAAAGATCGAGGTCCCTGGCTATAGTCCTGATCTCGTTCTTCGAGTAATCACCAATCGGGAAAGACAAATTCGCGAGCTGCTCCTGCGAAAGTGTGTAGAGAACGTAAGACTGGTCTTTAAGACCATCTATCCCCGCAAGCAGCCTGTACCTGCCGTCGACCTGTCGGATCCTGGCATAGTGGCCGGTCGCGACCACATCGGCGTCCATCAACTCGGCGCGCCGCACGAGGAACTCGAACTTGAGACGGTCGTTACAGGCAAGGCACGGGTGCGGCGTTCGACCACGCTCGTACTCGCCGACGAAATAATCGACCACGTGCTTCTGAAATTCCTCTTCAAAATTGAGGAAGTAATGCCTGGCACCGATCTTTCGACACACACTGCGGGCATCTTCGACATCCTCGACCGAGCAACACGACTTGTTCAGTCGGGCCACCTTGTCGTTGGGCGCGTTGAAGAGACGCATCGTGACGCCCACGACGTCGTAGCCCTCGCGGGCCAGCAATGCGGCGGCGACGGAGGAATCAACCCCGCCGCTCATTGCGACCACGGCTCGGCCCCTCTTTTTCTGAACTTCCACCATCATTTCAGAATACCACCGGACCACTGCAACGCCCGAGAGCGCCAAGAAATACGGCGATGATTAATTGTCGGATTCGGCAGTTCGATTCCGATGTTGATGTCTATAATTCTTGCTGATGAACGACAACCCCAAAAAACCGGTCGATGGAACCCCGACCACCGAATCGACGGACGAAGTCGCCGGGCCAACAGCCTCGAACGAGGATCTCGCGCGTGCTGCTGTCGATGAAACCTCCGAACACCTCGGGTCGGATATCGTATTGCTCGATACTCGGGGCATCAGCAGCTTTGCTGATTTTTTTGTGATTGTCAGCGGCGAAACCGACCGGCACATCGAATCGATGGCCGACGACATCAGCCGCCGGGTGCGGGCGATGGGCGTTCACATAACCCATCGTGAGGGGTCGGGCAGGGGAGGGTGGGTCCTCCTCGACTTTACGGGCTTCGTTGTTCACCTGTTCACAAGGGAACAGCGTGAACGTTACGGCCTCGAGCAACTCTGGTCACGGGCCACGGAAATCGTCCGAGTCCAGTAACTACCCTGCTCCGTTGACACGACGCGATTCCATTTGCTTTGCGTTCAGAGAGTGGGGAGAGTTGATCTCGGCCAGAACCGATTTCCCGACCGAAGTGGAGGGACCTGGGGTCGCGGTCCCAACTCGATCTTGTCGACAGAGCCTGATTACTCCACGACCCAGGGCTGAATTGCGCGATCGTACTCAACCAGTTCCGAATCGTCGAAGAACAGGGCAACTTCCCGGGCTGCGTCTTCCGCGTTGGCTGATCCGTGAATCAGGTTGCGTCCCATGTCGACACCGAGGTCGCCCCGAATCGTTCCGGGTGCGGCATCGACCGGGTTGGTCACCCCCATGATCTTTCGAGTTGTCGAGATGGCACTCGGACCCTTAAGTGCGAGGGCGACTACCGGAGAAGACGTGATGAAACTCACAAGACCCGAATAAAAAGGCTTTTCCGAGTGCTCCGCGTAGTGTCGGCCAGCCAGGTCTTCGGAGATCAGCATCAGTTTCATCCCGATTATCTGGAGACCGGTGCGTTCCAGCCGACTGACTATCTCACCGGCCAGACCGCGCTGCACACCGTCGGGTTTCACAAGTACCAGTGTTCGCTCAGCTGACATTTCTTCTCCAAAAGTAGTTCAAACGATTTTGTATCAAACCATTGTGCCCCTCAACAGGAACTAATTCATGACCACAAGACGCGATAGCAGTATTAATTCGCCCACCGGCGGAGGCGCGTGAACAGGCTAGTGCGCTGGCCTGGGCCGGCTGATAGATGGAGGTCGGGCGTAAATCGGCCGCAATTCTTCGTAAGGCGTGGTCACTCCCGCTCCGAACTTCTCAGTTGCAATATTGAGCAGTGAGTTCGGATCACGCAACGAGATTTGACCTCCCTTCATGAACCGAGATTTTTCAACCAACCCGACCATCAGATCGCACGCCTCGCCGCACAGTAGGGCGTCTGGTTCAAGGCCGTTTAGCAGTTCTTCGGGCGCACCAAGTCCCGTGTGAACATCCAGGTCAACCCCGTCCGGCGCCACGCTATGACGCGCCCACGAGATCTCGCCACGGCCTGCCGGAATCAGCGAATAAACAGGTGCCTCGCGTGTGATCAGTTCGAGGAACGGCTCGACCTCAATATCGTGTGTCGGCACCCCGAGGACAGGCAGCTTTTTAGACACGACCAGGCCCAGCGCGGTGCTTATACCGACCCTGACGGCGCTGAACCCGCCCGGACCAAGCGCGACCGCGATGTGGGTGATTGCCGTCGGGCCAAGCGACAGCTCAGCGAGAGTTTCAGCCAGCTTCGGCATCAACTCCCGCCCGTGGTTCTGATCCGACCCCCAGTTTCGGGTAACTCGCTTTCCCGCGTGGTCCATCACGCCGACGCCCGCAAACCGTGTCGAGGTATCGATAACAGCGAGTATCAACCGGACGAACCCTCTGATTCCAATTGAAAAGAGAGACCCACCGCCGCATCGACAGCCTCGAAAACCGCAGCCGACCTGCTCAGGAGCCCTGCCGATCGCGGGCCAGTGGGAGTAAACGTAATCAACCGCTGATCCTCATGCTCTCCATTGACGAGTTTCATGTAAAGAGCGTCCTGCGTAAGTGCTCCGGCGCCAACTTCGGGCCACTCGACTACCAGCGCACCGTCTGCCAGCCGCTCATCCAGCGCAAGTTCCTCGACCTCGTCGACCGACCCTATCCTGTACAGGTCGCAATGGCTCAGTCGAATTCGCCCCGGATATTCGTTCACGATCACGAAAGTGGGGCTGCGAGCGGTGATTGTGCTCTCGATGCCTTCGGCCATCCCGTGAACGAGCCGGGTCTTTCCTGCACCTAGCTCGCCCGACAAAAGCACAGTGTCGCCCGATCGTAATGCCTGCCCGATCGCGCTGCCAATCCGAACGGTTTCCAGTTCGGAATCGGACACAAGGAGCAGGGCAGGGGTGGGAGCCGAGTCCGGTCGGAAATTACCGTCAACCATCAAGATGGTCCCAGCCTTTGCGGATCGGATCGTAAAGCGCCCCTCCCGCATCGAAAACCTTCACATCACCACCCGGAACTTCATCCCCCGCCACTCGCCCAATAACGTGAATCCCCGCGGTTCCCTGCCCGCGGGGTCGCCGCAACGTTTCAACGATATTTTCGGGTGCCGTGAACACCAACTCGTAATCCTCGCCACCGCCCAGCGCCAGGTCGATTGCACTGGTGCCAAACATGAATATCAGCTCGGTCGGCAAGGGCACGTCGGCCATATCGATAGCGATCTCAACATCGCTGGCCCGCGCAAGTTTTTCAAGGTCACCGACAAGACCGTCGCTAACATCCATGGCGCACAAAACACCCGATTCCACAAGTTGAATTCCCGTTTTAACGCGTGGGGTCGGGCGAAAATGACGATCGACCAGGGCCTGCCCGCTCGGGTTCGTATCACCTGCAAGCAGCACTTCCAGTCCACCGGCCGAACCACCCAGCGCTCCCGTCACACAAACCAGATCGCCCACCTGGGCCGCATCACGCCGGAGCCACGCTGTCGCCCCGCCCGCATCGTGCGAAGGATGCCCGGTAAGCGCAATATTTACGAACATCGTAGGAGAAGACACCACATCTCCGCCAACGACTCTGCCACCAAACTCGGCGAACGCCTCATTCATCCCGGAATAAAAGTCGGTGAACGTTACAGCCGATGCGCCCTTCGGCACTCCGAGTGTTACCAGCGCGTGATCGGGCACACCGCCCATCGCCGCTATGTCGCTCAAATTCGACACCGTACACTTCCAACCGATGTCGTACCACCGTTCGTCGACCGAGCGAAAATGTACGCCATCGACGATCGCATCGGTCGTGAGCAGCATTTCACCCGACGGCGTCGAAACGACCGCTGCATCGTCCCCGATGCCAGTCAGCACCGACTCCGCATTCGCCAGGTTTTCTGCGACCCCGAACTCGGCAAGCCGGTCGATCAACCCGAATTCGCCCAGACTGCCAGTTGTGATGTTGGCTCCACCAAACCCAGCGCCTTCTCCGGTATCCGGCCCAGCGCCGCGCACGCCATCATTTTTTGAGGAATCCTTCATCTGGACAATTATATTGCGATAGCCGTCACCCTTACGCAACACGATCCATAAAAATCGGCTATCAGGCGTCTATAATCCACACGATTTTATACTCACATTCAGACCGTTCCAAGGAGAAACCAATGCCGGTAGTCAACATCTCACTGTACGCAGGCCGCACAGCCGAACAGAAAGCCGCCCTCGCCCTCGCCGTCACGAAGACGATATCGGAAACGGCCGGGATTCCAGACTCTGCCACTACGATCATCTTCAGCGACGTGGAAAAGACCGACTGGTCAATTGGGGGAGTAATGGCCTCAGAGGGCTGATCTGGGGGTAAATGAACGGGCTACTTGACGGCGCACCACATCGCCATAGCCATGCGATTTGGCGTTGACACCATCTGCCCGCTCCGATTGAATTGTTAACAGTGGCGGGCTAGCTCAATTGGCAGAGCAAGTGACTCTTAATCACTAGGTTCGGGGTTCGAGTCCCCGGCCCGTCACCAAACTGAATACGAACTTGAAGGCGTGCGTCCATGGCACTTGATGTATTTCGCGAGGCGAATCGCAAAAACTGGAACGATCGGGTACCCGGACACCTGAAAGCGTGGGGTTACAACGTCGCTGGATTTCTGGATGATCCGAAATACATATCCGGTGGAATCGAATCTCAAATCTCCGAAATGGGCAATGTCGAAGGCAAATCGTTGCTTCACCTGATGTGTCAGTTCGGTACCGATGCACTGTCGTGGGCGCGGCTGGGCGCCACGGTGACCGGGATAGATTTCTCTGCGGAAGCTATAACCGCTGCGAAAAAACTCTTTAGTGACACGGACACGCCGGGGCGATTTTATCTCGCTGAACTTTACGAATCGCGATCAGTGCTCGATGAGACTTTCGACATCGTGTATACCGGTGGTGGCGCTCTCTGCTGGCTGCCCGATATCAAGGGCTGGGCAAAGGTCATGAGTGACTTTTTGAAGCCAGGTGGAACCTTCTACATCAACGACTCACACCCGGTGATGCTGAGTCTCGACCTCGGGCGTGATGACAAGTTGCTGAGCATCACGAGAAACTACTTCGAAACAGAGGAGCCAGAGAGTTTCGACGAGGCCACGAGTTACGCGGGCACCAGCACGATTTCGAACTCCAGCCACTTCATGTGGAATCACGGAATTGGAGAGATAACGACTGCGCTTATTGATGCGGGGCTGCGGATTGAGTATGTTCGCGAGTTCCCGTACATCGGGTGGCAAGGCGTGCCTGCGCTCGAAAAACCGGATGACGCAGAATGGTGGGAACTGCCCACTGATCGGGCTCGCCTTCCACTGTCATTCTCAATTCGCGCGGTAAAAGAGGCGTAGGCATCGCAGATCACGGTGAGTGGTAAGAAACGTTCTCCATCGGATCAATCCGCATCCGACTCATGCGTATGTTCGTATCAGGAATATCTTGAAAACAATGTTCGGTGACCGGCGTGTTCGAGTCGGCATTGTGGCGGTGCTTATCGCTGGCATCATCGGTGTGATCGTGATCGCACTTACTTCGGATGATGACGGGGGAGATGCCAAAACCAGGCACAACGGAAAGACGCTGAATGTAGCCCTGGCTACGTTCGGTGCGGAGGTGCTGGACCCGTCGACTGACCTGCAGGCAGGCTACCGTTATTACGGTCATCTTTACGATCAGTTGGTGGGGGCTGACAACGAAGGCAGGCAGGATGTCGAAACCGGCGTACTTGAAAGCTGGAGCGCCAGCTCTGACGGCAAAAGTTACTTTCTGAACCTGCGGCCCAATCTCAGATGGCATGACGGCACCGACGTGGTTGCGGAGGATATTAAATTCAGCCTCGACCACTATCGCAGGGCCGCCGCCGCATGCGCAGTTTGCGGTTCGCTGGACGATGTGGTCGCCAGCGTCTCAACATCTGCTGATCTCCAGGTCACGGTAAATCTCATAAGGCCAGACGCCGGTTTCATCACCAGGCTCGGACCTGTGCAGGAAGCTGTACCCCTGCTTCCATCTAGCTACTTCGACCGAGTGGGAGAGGCAGGTTTCGCAGAGAACCCTGTAGGATCTGGTGCCTGGCGATTCTCGGCTCGAGTAAAGGGCGAATCGATTGAGTTTGAAGCAAATGAAACCTACTGGAATGAGCGGAAAATACCCGGATATGCCCGACTGAGGCTCGTTCGAGCACCCGACCCCGGCGTCCGCTTAGCGATGCTCCTCTCAGAGACGGTGGACATGACTCCGGTCAGACTTGATCAAGTTGAGCCGTTGAAGCAGGTGGGCTTCAACATCGGTGGGCCAAAGAATGTTATCGAGACAGCTCTGCGGTTTTTCGAAAGCTACGACGATTCGTATTTAACGTCGAAATTGGAATTCCGGCAGGCTCTCACCCTGGGCATGGACGTTCCGGGGATGATCAAGGAGTCGTACCCGGCAGAAGCGGCCACGCGCGCTTTTGGATCGGTGATGTTCGTCCCGTCCTCTGAAGGATTTACCGCAGAGCTTGCGCCCTACGAGTTCGATCCCGAGCGCGCAATGGAGCTGCTGGTTGAAGCTGGGTACACGGGAGAAAAGGTCTCACTGATCTCCATACCCGTATATGACTTGCCGGAGATCCCCGAGATGAACGCGATGATTATTCGCAGCTGGAGGGAGCTCGGGATAAATGCCGAAATCGTGGCGTCGACATACGGTCCCGTGAAAGGCCGTTTCGCTGCACGACCCCAGCTGTTCGACGACCTGGCACCTGCCCCGGTTTTCCACGGCGGGCATGTGAACAGTCCCGGCGGTATCCTGAACGCTATCAACCGTTATCTGACCAGTTCGGAACAGGGCCTGCTTGGCTATCACAACCCTGAAGAAGGGGACCGTATTCTGGCCGAACTTCTTGTCACGCCTGAGGGAAAAGTTCGAACAGATATCTTGACCGAACTCAATCGAAGACTCCAACTGGAGTACTGGGCGGCACCGATAGTATGGCGACATGAAACCTGGGGGCTGAGCCCTCGGATTGAGAGTTGGAGCCCCCAGAATGGCACTTCCGCCTATTTGAAGTTTGAGACGACCGTAGCACGGGACTGAAGCACCTACGTTGGCGGCATAACCTTCATCGCGCCCAGCTCAATATCTTGGGCAGCGACTCTAGCTGCGCCAGGCTGATTTCGGGAGTTGCCAACGTGTTCCAGGTTTGAGCAGCGAACTCATACACATTGATCGACGCACCTGATTCACCCATTGTGAAAGTCGCTACACCGCTGCTGTCTGGCGCCCACTCAACTGCCAGAACAAGCTCTTCAATAGACAGTTCACGGGTCGGATTGGAAAACGTGATGCTCCCGTCTGCTCGCGTCTCGTAGAACCGGATTCGGCTCCTCAGAAGCTCTGTGGATCCCGATGATATTGCCATCGTCGAGCCATCGGGAGATAGCGACATCAGGGTTACACCTGTCGGGGAGTAACCTGCTCCTGATTCACTCTCAGCCGATAGAAAGTCCAGCACCTTGATTGCTTCACCATCGATTTTGCCGTCACCACCCAGAGGCGCAAAGTAGAGGCCTGACATAGCCCCGTTGCGAGAATATTTTGCACCGTCCATCTCGAGGTAGTAAACACCTTCCCCATCCGGGCTCCACTCGGCTGCTGCAGGGCCGTCGAATATAAGGCTGAATTTACCGGTCTCGACATTAATTATCGCCACCTGGTCCCAGGCCACCAGCAGCCGGGTACCGTCCGGCGACCACCTGAACGACCTGGGTTGGGTGAAGTTTGTCGGTCCCCATTCGGTACCGCGGGCGTCCCAGAATGCGAAAGGCCCCCACTCCTGAAGTTTGTTTCCGGTGTCAGGGTCGATAACTACCAGGGTGCTCGTCCTTGAACCATCACCGCACCACCACATATTGATAATCGCAACGGACTCGCCATCGGGAGACCATGTTGTCCACGGGTAGTTAGGGTGGAACTTCGTAGGGGCCGTGAACACGGTCGTTTCTTCCCCCAGGAACGGTTTCACATTGACTGACATTCCGCCCGGGGTGACAAACGCCAGGCGTGCTCCGTCGGGCGCCCAGGAAACCCCAGTGGCAGTCGCCACCGTGCCGAGAGCAGTACCATCCAGCTCCACGCCGAGTGTTACTACGCGCTCGACTATGTCGTCGTTCTCAAGACCCTGGTAGAGCAAAGGTCTGCTGGCCGAACCCTCTATTGCTCGTGAAGTTGGGTGAATGGACGTAGGTGTGCTTGTAGTTTTAAGCGGTGTGGACTCAACCTCCGGCCCCGCACCTGCGCAACCCACGGCCAGTGTCGCCAGGGCCCAAGCGACTGCGAATGCCATCCACCGAGAGGCCCTAGACCCGCGGAAAGTATGGTGATTAAAGATTGTCAGGCCCAATTGCGAGTCTCAGAGACCACTGCGAATCCCGTTTCTCGGTCGGAGAGCGACCACTTTTCGAACTATCGGCTGGCGGTGAGCTGGGCCGTGCATAGCGCCGAGCAAACGTTGCGGCAGGACGTTCAACACGTCGGTTGACTGCGGTGCACCATATTACAGACTCACACGCAGATCGTTTTGCTGCCCTGGTAGAGACTGCCTTCGGCTGAACGGTATCCCACACTCTCTGATTGCCAAAAAAAACTGAGGCCTAGGTGGCAGTGCCGGGGCATCGGAACCGGAATTCGCCAGAGGAGGATGAGATCAAAACTAATGTCAAAAACTCGTGTATGATGCCGGTCTTGCCGCTGTACTGAAACCACGAGTACCCAAACACCTGCGCGAGTCTTATCGCCGTCGGAGGAGAATCCTAACGAATGGTTGCGCCCACAGAGTCCGACGCTTCTCGCAACCCCGCTTCTCCTCCGCCAAGCGCGGAGAATGTGCTTGAAGTAAGGGATTTGCGAACTTATTTCGGGTTAGACGAAGGCACCGTCCGAGCCCTGGATGGCGTCAGTTTTGATATCAAGCGTGACTCTGTTCTGGGCATAGTTGGCGAGAGCGGATGTGGCAAGAGTGTTCTGGCTCGGTCCATCATGTCGATAGTCCAACCACCGGGCTATATTCCGAGTGGGGAGATCAACTACACGCGCCCGGTTAACGGTGTGATGCAAACCGACGATCTTGTGCAGTTGGACCCAGATGGCGAAAAGATGCGGTCCATTCGCGGCGGCGAGATTACGATGGTATTCCAGGAACCGATGGTTTCATTTAGTCCTGTTTACACAATCGGCAACCAGATCATGGAAGCGGTTATGCTCCACCAGAAAGTATCTAAAGCGGAGGCGCGAAACAGAACGATCGAAATGCTTGGCCTGGTGGGTATTCCCAATCCTGAAAGAAGGATTGACGAATACCCATTCAACTTCAGTGGCGGCATGCGGCAGCGCGCCATGATCGCCATGGCTCTATCGTCAAACCCCAAGTTGCTGATAGCAGATGAACCGACCACCGCTCTTGATGTGACTACCCAGGCGCAGATTCTTGAGTTGTTGTTGAAGCTGCAGGAAGAGTTCGGGATGGCGATGATCCTCATCACCCATAACCTTGGACTCGTCGCACAGATGGCCAAAGAAGTGGCTGTGATGTACCTGGGTAAAATGGTCGAACAGACAGATGTCGGCACTCTCTTCTCGAACCCGCAGCACCCATATACACAGGAGTTGCTCAGGTCCATACCCCGACTGGGACGTACAAAGCAGACATCACGTTTGACGGCTATCAAGGGAAGTGTTCCGCCCCCATACTCGCGACCGAGCGGTTGCGCTTTCCATCCACGTTGTCCGAAGGTCATTTCGGGCGTGTGTGAAAAGTTTACTCCGGAGCCCATTCAACTTTCCGAAAATCAATTCGCGTCGTGTCTGCTCTACTCAGACGCCGAGGAACACAAAATGGGCGAAACCCTCCCTGATACAACGGCCATATCTTCCAGTGAACCCGAGGAGAAGGAATGACGATCACCAAAGAAAACGGTGTGTTGCTCGATATCAAAAATCTGAAAGTCCACTTTCCGATTAAGAAAGGGCTGTGGCAAGGCACGGTTGGTCACGTAAAGGCGGTCGACGACGTCAGTTTCCAGCTCGTAGAGGGCGAAACGCTCGGGCTGGTTGGTGAGAGCGGATGTGGAAAAACAACCCTGGGCAAGGCAGTGATACGGGCGCTGAAACCCACCGATGGGGATGTCGACTACCAGATGCGTGACGGTTCAACCCTGAACACCCGCGAGGCCGAAGGGCAGCAGTTGCGGGACCTCAGGCACGAAATGCAGTTCATATTCCAGGACCCGTTTGCTTCGTTGAATCCACGTATGACCGTATTCGATATCGTGGCAGACCCGCTGCGTTTGAATCGACTTGCAAGCGGAAAAGCGCTTGAAGATAAAGTCGGTGAGATGCTGCAACTGGTTAGCCTGTCGCCGTCACTCACTCGCCGCTACCCACACGCCTTTAGTGGTGGCCAGCGTCAGCGCATAGGCATCGCACGGGCGCTTGCTATGGATCCGCGATTGGTTATTGCAGACGAGCCGGTATCGGCGCTCGATGTATCGGTGCAAGCACAGATACTCAACCTGATGCAGGACCTGCAGGAGCGGCTGAACCTCACCTTCTTGTTCATCAGCCACGACTTGAGCGTTGTCCAGTACATCAGCCACCGGGTTGCCGTCATGTACGTTGGAAAGCTGGTTGAACTGGCACCGACGGAAGAAATATTCACCAACCCCAAACATCCTTATACCCAGGCTCTGCTGGAGGCTGTACCCGTCCCCAATCCGGCCATAGCTAGCGGTGCGACACCCCTTGCTGGAGAGGTTGCGGATCCCGCCAACCCGCCAGCTGGCTGCTACTTCAACCCGCGCTGCCCGTTCGCGCAGGATATCTGCCGAGTTGAGGCACCGCCGCTTGAGGAAGTCTCACCGGGTCATTTCTCCAGTTGCCACTTTTCGAAAGAGTTGGAGCTCGCCGGGGTGGCCTCATAACAAGAGGTCTTGCTCCTGCCATGCTGCAGAGCGACAGATAGTCTTCCCTGTGGTCCGAACCGGCCATCGGGAATGATCACGAGTTCACAGGGATCGCACGGGAGAACTTATGGCAGGAAATTCGCGCACGAAATACGCGCTGGTAGGAACCGGCAGCAGGGCAATGAACATGTTCACTGCCCCGCTCGTAACCCGGTTCCCCGACCAGGGTGAACTTGTAGGCATCTGCGACTCTAATCAGGGAAGGTTGGAGTTGCACAATTCGCTCCTGAATGAAGAGTTCGATCACGCGGAAGTACCAGCGTTTCTTGCGGACGACTTCGACCGGATGATTGAGCAGACCAGACCCGACAGTGTCATTGTGGCAACTGTCGACCGGTTCCACGACTATTACATCAACCGGGCGCTTGAGATGGGTTGTGACGCGATCACAGAAAAACCGATGACCATCAACGCCCAAAAGTGCAGCGCTATTCTGGAGACCGTTAAACGCACAGGAAAAAAACTGCGCGTAGCGTTCAACTATCGCTGGAGACCCGGTACCACTCTCGTGAAGCGGCTTCTTGGCGATGGGATCATCGGTGAGATAGTCCACGTTGACATGGAGTATCTGCTGAACACCCGCCACGGTGCAGACTACTTTCGACGCTGGCACCGAGAAAAAGAGATGTCGGGTGGGCTGATCGTTCACAAAGCTTCGCATCATTTCGATCTTGTGAACTGGTGGATTGACGCTGTTCCTGAGAGCGTGTTCGGGATGGGCAGGCTAGCGTTTTACGGTCGGGAAAATGCTGAGGGTCGCGGGATCGAAGTTAAGTACGACCACTACACGGGGAACGACACCACCGACGATCCATACGCTCTCGATCTGGCTGATGATGAGTCGATGCGTCGCCTGTACCTGGAGCCAGAGAAGTACGACGGATACAGGCGCGACCGAAACGTGTTCGGTGAGAACATCACGATCGAAGACACGATGAGTGCGCTGGTGCGCTACCGCACGGGCGCCGTTCTCAACTACTCCCTTAACGCCTACTTGCCACGAGAAGGCTACACAGTGATGTTCAACGGCACCGAGGGCAGGCTCGAATACCATGAAGCCGAAGCATCACACATCGTCCCGGGACGAGCGTCGGCGGTGGCAGGTAAAGAGGCTACGTGGCGAAGCAAACTGATCGTCCACCCGCTATTCTCACCAGCATATGAGATCGAAATCCCTGCTGCCGAAGGCGGTCACGGAGGTGGTGACCCTCTATTGCAAGAGCAGATCTTTTCACGGTCGGCTCCCGAAGATCCCTGGGGTCGCAGCGCAGGGCATGAACAGGGCGCCGCGGCGATGCTGGTTGGCGATGCTGTCAACCAGTCCATCGAATCCAGCGCCCAGATCAATATCCGCGATATTTGCCTGCCACTGGGCGACGCGCTGCACCTAAGCGAGCTTGTCTGAGGGGGACCGTATCCTCTCAAACTGGCTCGAATCGACCTGTCCCGGCCCGAATCAACCCAATCCGAAAGGAAAATCATGCCGATTCTTGACACTCTGCGATCGAACCACCCTCGCCTTATTACTCTGGGACCCGATCTCGATCGAATAAAAGATTCGATCGCTGAATATCCTGAGGCCCGGGCGATTCGGGACAGGTTGCTAAAAAACGCGGAAGATATTCTCGGCGAGCCTCCCGTCAAGCACGAGTTGATAGGACCGCGGCTACTCGGGCAGAGCAGGCTGTGCCTTGAACGGGTTTACACCCTGGCATTGCTTTACCGGCTAGAGGGCGACGAGCGCTTTGCGGAGCGTGCGAAGAAAGAGATTTTTGCCGCCGCCGCCTTTCCCGACTGGAACCCGTCGCATTTTCTCGACACTGCAGAGATGACTCATGCACTGGCGATCGGCTATGACTGGCTCTACGACTACCTGGACGAGGAGTCGCGTGCAACAGTGCGCGATGCGATCATTGATAAGGGCATGAAACCGGCGCTCAGCGAGTACGAAGAACGCATCCGGTGGACGGTGTACGAGTTCAACTGGAGCCAGGTGTGTAATGGGGGAATCAGCATCGGCGCTCTTGCTGTT